>JACQVW010000714.1 GCA_016209535.1 Planctomycetota bacterium
GGCGGAGGCGGGGACGGCGGCTCGTCATCCCCGCGGCACCGCGCGAGGAAAGCGTCCACGGCCTTCTGGCAGTCCTCGGGCGAGCCGCCGAGGAGCTCGCAGGTCCTCCGCACGCCCTCCGCGAGCGCGTCGCAGTCGAGCCCGGGAATGCCGATCTGAGCCCCGAGCCTCGTCCCGGCGCCCAGGACCAGGGCGCACGCCGCCGTGAGAACCGCCGTCTTCATCCTTACTCTCCTTCTTGGCTGACCGACTTCCGCGGAAGCTGGCCGGATTGTACGGGAAGGAGCCATGCTGGAGAAGGACCATTCCGAGCGGGTATCCTGGAGCGCGATGGGCCGGATCCTGCAAGGCACGGCGTGGTGCGACGGCTGCGGCCTCGAGACCCGGATCGAGCGGCGCCGGCCGCGGCACCTGCTCCACCTTCTCCTGAGCATCGCGACCGGCGGCACCTGGCTGCCGATCTGGGGGGTCCTGGCCCTCAGGATGCTCGTTTCCTGAGGTCGAGCGCCATCGCCAGGGGGAGCGGCGTCGGGAGGCGGTACCACCACACGCGGCTCATGCGCCGGCGCGCGACGCGGAAGCCCTGCGACTCGAAGACGCGGGCCCACTCGTCGGGCAGGAGGCGCCAGATGTGGCCCGGGTCGCCCAGGCAGAGCCGCGAGGGGACCGTGACGAGGAGCTGGCCCCCCGGCGCGAGGAGGCCCTCGAGCCTGCGGGCGGTCGCCTCGGGGGGCGAGGGCAGGTGCTCCACCACGTCCGAGGCGATGACGCGCCAGAGCGGCGGCCTCGAGGCGCGCTCGAGGAGCCCGTCGAGCGTTCCGCCCGAGCCCAGGGTCTCGAAGTCCCCCTCGTGGAGCTCCACCGACGGCCAGCGGTCGCCCGGCGTCAGGGCGCGCCCCTTGGCGACCTTCCGGGGCGAGATGTCGATCCCCACGACCCGCTCGCCCCGCCGGGCGAGCTCGCGGGCGAAGGTCCCGACCCCGCAGCCGACCTCGAGGACCGGGTCGCCGGGGAACCGCGCCGGCTCGAGGAGCTCGAGCAGGACCCTCCGCTTGCCGAAGCCCAGGATGCGGTTCACCGAGTCGAAGTAGGGCAGGCTCGACTCGAGGTCGTAGAACTCCCGCTGGCCGCGCCCCTTGCTCCCGCGGTAGTAGGACCGTAGCCTGTCGAGGAACCCCATGGGCGCAGCATCGTACATCCCAAGAGGAGTCAAGCCATGAAGCGTTCCACCCTCCGCGAGCTGTCCTTCCCCGGGGCGGCCCTCCTGGCCTGGGCCGCCTGCGCCATCGCCTGCCGGGCCTCGTTCAGCCCCGACGGGAAGAAGGTCCTCTTCCCGTACATGGTCCCCCTCGGCGGGGACGGGAAGGAGGACAAGGCCGAGCTCGGCGTCGCCCTCCACGACCGCGCGACGGGCAAGACGACGAGCGTGCGAGTCTTCGAGGCCGGCCAGGAGAGCTTCGCGAGCCCCCAGTGGACCTCCGACGGGAAGCGGATCGTCCTCGTCTGGCTCGAGAAGCGAGGGCAGGATCACCTCGAGGTGGCCGTCCTCCCGGCCTCGGGCGGCGCCGCGCCGCGGGGCTACGTGCTCCCTCGGAGCGCGGAGGGGCTCAGCCTGCTGAACCCCCCGCCCCTCCTCGAGGACCGCCACCTGTACCTCGGCGGCGACGCCATCCACCGCCTCGACCTCGAGACGGGGGATGTGAAGACCCTGAAGGTCGAGGACGACGCCTACCTCGCGGCGCGCGGCGGGAAGGTCTACGCGTTCCAGGAGCTCAAGGGCACCGAGAAGGGCTACGAGCTCGCGACGCTGGAGGAGCCCAGGGGAGAGATGCGGCTCGAGCGAGCCGTCCTCCTGCCGAAGGACGAGGTCGGCGAGGTCGCGCCCTTCCTCGGCCTCTCGGCCGACGGGGCCCGCGTGGCTCTCGCCGCCACGAAGGGCGAGCGCCAGGAGGTCCTGGTCATCGAGGGCAAGGAGGTGAAGCGGAGGGTCGCCGCGGACCCGAAGGAGTTCGGCCTCCTCGGCAACGTCGAGTGGGCCCCCGACGGGAAAACGCTCTACGCCGCGAGCGCGCAGCCGTTGAGCCCCGCTGTTCCCGGCGGTCAGCCTTCCGCCTTCGACCTCGGCCTCTGCGAGGTCCCCCTCGGCGGGGGCGCGCCGCGCGTGACGAAGCTCGTGACCTTCCGCAAGCCTCAAGGAAAGAAGGGCGACGACGCGCCCCTCGCGCTCACGCAGGTGTCCCTCTCCCCCGACGGGAAGACGGCGGCGTTCCTCGGCACCTACCTCGACCCCGGGAGCGCCGTCGAGGACGACCGCTGCCTCTACCTCGTCGACCTCGCGGACCCCGGCCGGAAGGTGACGCGCGTGCGGCCGCCGGCGGCGAGCTCGGGGAAGAGCGCGAAGAAGGAGTAGCTCATGCCGCCGGCCCTCGACCGCCTCTTCGGCCTCCTCTGCGGCCAGGACCCGGCCCGCTCCTGGGTCTTCGCCGGCGAGGCCTTCCCGCTCTGCGCGCGGTGCGCGGGGATCTACGCGGGCCTCGCGCTCGCGACGGTGCTCCTCGTCGCGCTGCGCCCGCGCCCGACGCGCGCGTTCCTCGGCGCGCACGGCCTCTGCCTCCTCCAGATCGCCCCCATGGGCCTTGGGCTCGTGCCGCAGGGCCCCGCGCTGCGCGCAGCGTCGGGGCACGCCTTCGCCCTGGGGCTCGCGGCGTTCCTGCTCGCGGGGTGGCTCGAGCGCCGGGCGCCCGCCGGGGCGCGCGCCCGCTCGCGCGCCTACGCTTGCGCCGCGGCGCTGAGCCTCGCCGCGACGCCTGCCCTGGCCTGGGCCAGCGGGCGGGTCGGGGCCTGGGCGCTCGCGGCGCTCTCGCTCGCCGGGCTCGGGGCTCTGTGCGGCCTCGCCGGCCTCCAGGCGGTCAGGCTCGCCGCCTCGATCGCTGCTCGTCGATCCAGGAAGCTCTGGACAAGCTCCTGCCCGTCCGCGATGAGGACCGCGTACGCCTGGGATGCGGACCGCGCGCGGTCGAGGTCCGATGGCCCCGGAAGACCACCTCGGCTACAATCCAGTCCATGAGCGCTGACATGGAGCAAGCCTCGCCATTCCCGGGAATGGACCCCTATCTGGAGGATCCGGAGATCTGGCCGAGCTTCCATCACCGGATCGCGAACGAGATCGCCGATCAGCTCAACCCTTCCATCGGCCCCAAGTACTACGCCGACGTGAGCCTGCGGACGGTGGGAGAGATGGTCCGCATCGGAACCGCGCGCGCCACCTATCCGGACACGGGTGTGTACCGGCAGGCCACGCCCACCTCAACGGAGCCCGCGAGGAGGGGGGGGGCGGCTCTGGCACCGCCCCCGGCACCGGTGCAGCGAGTGGTCCTGGTGGAGGGGCAGACGAGGCTCCGGGCCGTGCATGTCTACCTGACGGGCACCGACCAGCTCGTGACCACGATCGAGATCCTTTCCCCCTACAACAAGCGGCGTGGGGAGGGACTGCAGGAGTACCGCGAGAAGCGCGCGCGGATCCTCAACTCCTCCGCGCACCTGATGGAGCTGGACTTGCTCCGCCGCGGAGAGCGGCCTGGACCCGAGGTCCAGGACCCGCCCCTCGACGCTGACTACGTCCTCCTCTTGAACCGCTTCCGCGAGGACGACCGGCGCATCTCCGACATCTGGCCCGTGTCGCTCAGCGAATCCCTGCCTCGCCTTCCCGTCCCACTCCTGGCTCCCGACCCCGATGCGGTCCTCGACTTGAACGCTGCGGTCCGGGCCGTCTACGGTCGGGCCGGCTACGGCTGGCGGCTCGATTACGATCGGCCCGTGCCGCTGCCCGAGCTGCGCCCGCCGATGGCGGTCTGGGTGCAGGCGAGCCGGCGTGGCTCGTGACCGGGCGGCCGGGGGTCAGTCGTCGATCCACGAGGAGCCCGGCTCCTCCCGCTCCCGCTCGCGCGCCTCCTCGTCGTGTCCTTCCGAGGTGACGTTCGCCTCGAGGGAGTCCTCCTCCTCGGCCACGAGGACCGGCGGGACGCTGGGGTCCGCCTCGACCCGCGGGGTCTGGGCGTGCTCCTGCCCGTCCACGGTGAGCAGGACGCGGTAGCTGCCCGGCGGCACGGCGCGGCCGCCCCCGGGCCTGCTGCGGCCCGAGCCGGGGCGCCCCCGCTCCTGGGGGGAGGCCGCCGCGCCGCGCGGCGCGCCCCGCGAGGCCGCCGGCGCCCTCGTCAGGTCCCAGCTCACGCGGTGGAGCCCGGGCTCGCTCGAGCCCCGGAGCTCGCGCACGGTCGCGCCCTCCACGTCGACGACCTTGAGCGACACGCGCTCGGCCTTCCTGGGCAAGGCGTAGTGGATCTGGGCCCCCGCGGGAGGGTTGGTCCCGGCGAAGCGGCGGTTCGTGCGGCCGCGGCCCGGCTCGCTCCGCCAGCGGACGGCGGCCTCGGGCGCGTAGAGGGCGACCTTGTCCTTCCAATGCTCCGGCGCGAGCTGGCGCAGCGCCGAGACGTCGGCGATCCAGAGGCTGCGTCCGTGCGTGGCCGCGACGATCTCGCCGTTCTGGGGGTGCAGCGCGAGCTCGTGCACGGCGACCGTGGGCAGGTTCGCGTTGAGCCTCGTCCAGCGCGCCCCCCGGTCGATGGAGAACCAGGCGCCGAGCTCGGTGCCGGCGAAGAGCAGGCTCGGGCTCCTCGGGTCCTCGCGCAGGCACCGGGTGGAGCCCCAGGGCAGGTTCGCCCGCAGCGAGCGCCAGGTCCTGCCGAAGTCCTCCGACGCGACGAGGTAGGGCTCGTCGTCGTCGGAGCGGTGGCCGTCGAGCGCCACGTAGACGCGGCCGTCCTCGAAGCGGGAGGCCTCGATGGTCGCGACCCAGCGCGGGCCCGGGAGCCCGAGGCCCTTCGACGTCTCGGTCCACTCCTTGCCACCGTCCCGGGTGACCCAGAGGGCCCCGTCGTCCGTCCCGCAGTAGAGCACGTTCGGGTCGCGGGGCGACTCCGCCAGGGCCGTGGCGCTGCCGCGCTTCGTGAGGGGGAGCTCCGGAGAGATCGCGCGCAGGTCCTCGCCCCGGTCGAGGGACCGGAACACGCGGTCGCCCGCGCAGTAGAAGATCCGCGAGTTGTGCCGGGAGAGGATGAACGGCGTGTTCCAGTTGAACCGGTGGGGCGGCGAACCGCGCTGCCGCACGGGACGGATCGAGGCGCGCTCGCCGGTCCGCAGGTTGCGCCGCCCCATGGCTCCGTCCTGGCTCGTGAAGTAGATGAGGTCGGGTTCGTCGGGGTCGACCTGGCACTGGAACCCGTCGCCGCCGCCCACGGAGATCCAGTCCTCGTTGATGGGACCGGAACCCTGGAGGCCCAGGCTCGGGCCGGCCCACGTCCCGTTGTCCTGCAGCCCCCCCGTCACGTGGTAGGGGCTCTTGGGGCAGATGGCGACGTGATAGAACTGGCCGATGGCGGCGTGGTTCAGGTGGTCCCAGCTCGCCCCGCTGTCGTAGGTGACGTAGGTCCCGCCGTCGGTGCCCAGGATCATGTGGCGGCCGTCGCGCGGATCGATCCAGAGGGCGTGCCCGTCGGCGTGCACGCCGCGGCCGAAGCCGCCGTCGAAGGTCACGCCGCCGTTCGTGGACCGGTACTGGGACACCCCGAGCACGCAGACGAGCTTGTCGTCGTTGGGGTCGACGCGGACCACGCTGA
>JACQVW010000708.1 GCA_016209535.1 Planctomycetota bacterium
CTCGGGCGGATGAGCCGCGCCTCGCCGCAGTTCTTGAGCATGAGCGACGGCTCGTGGTTGGGCACGTCGGCATGCATGGAGCGGACCACGCAGACCTCGTCGATCGAGGCGGCCACGTGCGGGAAGATCTCGCTCACCTCGATCCCGCTCCGGCCGTGCCTCTGGAACTTGAACGGCGAGGGCAGCGCGGCCCCGGTCTTCCGCTCGGTGCGGAGGTTCGCCGTGGGCAGCGCCGTCCCCGCGTACCTCTCGAGGGCGGGCTTCGGGTCGAAGGTGTCGACGTGAGAGGGCCCGCCGTTCATGAAGAGGTGGATCACGTGCTTCGCCTTCGCCGCGAAGTGGGGGGCCCTGGGGGCGAGCGGCGAGGTCACGCGCGACCCGCGCTCCGTCACGGCCGCCGTGACGCCCGCCGGCGCGAGGAGGGCGGCGAGGCCGAGGGACGCGATCCCCATGCCCGAGCGGCAGAGCAGCTCGCGGCGCGTGAGGAACAGGTCTTCGAGGCGGGGCTCGTGGTGCATCATGAAGCTCACAGGGTCCGATCAGTCGATATGGCAGAGCTCGTTCGAGAGGAGAAGGGCCTGGGCGTAGCGCTCCCACCGGGAGAGCGAGGAGGGCGAGGCGTCGCCCCCCTCCACGTACCGGAGGCCCAGCGCGACCTCGTCGGGCTCGGCGGCGCGGCCCAGGGCGGCTCGGTAGAGCGCCTGCACGCGCTCGGTGGGGCCCGGGGCCGCCGCGACCTCGGGCCGCGACGCGAGGCGGCGCGCCTGCTCGGCGGCGAAGGGGCTGTTCATGAGGTAGAGGGCTTGCTGCGGCACCGTCGTCACGTGGCGCTGGGGGCTCGACGCGTCGGGGCTCGCGAAGTCGAAGGTGCGGTAGAGGCTCTGGAGGTTCTGGCGGTCGATGAACCCGTAGAGGGTCCTGCGCCCGCTGAAGGGCTGCGCCGTGATCTCGACGGCCGGCCCGCCCGCCCTCAGGTCGAGGCTCGCCGAGGCGAAGAGGAGCGAGTCGCGCAGCGCCTCGAGGTCCAGGCGGCGGCGGTTCGATCGCCAGAGGAGCCGATTCTCGGGATCGATAGCCTCGCCGCGTGGGTCGCGGTCCGACGACTGCGCGTAGGCGCTCGAGAGGACGATGCGCCGCACGAGCCTCTTCAGGGACCAACGGTCCTCGACGAGGCGCGCCGCGAGGTGATCGAGGAGCTCGGGGTGCGCCGGCGGCTCGGCGCGGGTCCCGAAGTCGCCCGGCGTCGGGACGAGGGGGGCGCCCAGGAGGTGCATCCAGACGCGGTTGACGATCACCCGCGCCGTGAGGGGGTTCTCGGGGCTCGCGATGGCCTGGGCGAGCTCGAGGCGCCCGCTCCCCTTCTGGAAAGGTCTCCGGTCCCTCGAGAGGACCGCGAGGAACTGCCTCGGAACGGTCTTCCCGGGGTTCGAGGGGTTCCCGCGGATGAAGATCCTCGGCTCCTGGGGCTCCGGCGCCTCGGCGAGGGCCATGGCGCGCGGCGGCGCGCCCGGCGCGGTCGCCTTCCAGGCGTCGACCTTGCGGCGCAGGTCGCGGAGGCCGTTCCGCAGCTTGCGGTCGAAGAACCGCTCGGCCTCGGCGAGGGGGACCGCGGGCGGCGCGCCGGGGCTGCGCAGAACGTGTCGCACCTCCTCCCGGGCCGAGTCCGAGGCGCCCTCGGCCGCATCGGCGGCCGCGAAGGCCTCGCCGTAGCGCCTCGCGACGTCCTCGAGGCTCGCGGGCGGCGCGCCCGCGAGGGCCTTGGCGATCCAGGGGTTGACCTGGCCTGCCGAGGCCGCCGCGGCCACCTCGGCCGCGACGTCCTTCGCGCGCTCCCCGAACGCTTCGGGCTCAAGCCGGGCGAAGGCGAGCCAGGGTCCCAGGACCGGGTGGCGCCCTTGCGCCGCCTCGGCGAGGCACTCGCGCCAGCGCTGGACGGCGAGCGGATGCAGGTCGCCCGCGGCGAGGTTGCCCAGCTTCTGCTTGTCCGCCGCGTCGACCGGCTTGCCGCGGGCTGCCTCGAGCATGTACTCCGGGGCGCGCCGCCGCAGCTCCGCCGTCACCTCGGCGTGCTTCGCGGCGAGGTACTTCTCGACCTCCGCCTCGCGCGCCGCGAGGCCCTCCTCGAAGGCGCGGCGGCCCTCGCTCGCCTCGGCTTCCCAGGCCTCTCCGATGAGGGGCAGCTCCTTGGGCTCTATCGTGCTCGCGAAGACTCCGTAGACGGAGTAGTAGTCGGCGCTCGGGATCGGGTCGTACTTGTGGTCGTGGCAGCGCGCGCAGCCGACGGTGAGCGCCATGAGGCCGCGGCAGACGACGTCGATCCGGTCGTCGATGATGTCGTGGACGTTGTTGAGGAACCGCCGGCCCAAGGTGAGGAAGCCCATGGCGGCCAGCGGGCGCTTGTCCTCCCCCAGGGGGAGGAGGTCCGCCGCGATCTGCTCCAGGACGAAGCGGTCGTAGGGCAGGTCCTCGTTGAAGGACCGGACGACGTAGTCGCGGTACGTGTAGGCGTAGGGGTACCGCCGCTCCTCCTCGAAGACGTAGCCTTTCGTGTCGGCATAGCGCGCCACGTCGAGCCACCGCCGGCCCCAACGCTCCCCGAAGCGCGGTGAGGCGAGGAGGCGGTCCACCGCCCGCTCGAAGGCGTCGGGCGCCGGGTCGGCGTCGAAGGCGTCGGCCTCGTCGGCCGAGGGCGGGAGGCCCGTCAAGTCGTAGGCGGCGCGCCGGAGGAGCGTGCGCCGGCCGGCGGGAGCGCTCGGCGCGACGCCCTCGCGCTCGAGCCGCGCGAGGACGAGCCGGTCGGCGCTCGAGCGGCACCAGGCCGCCTCCCGTACTTCGGGCATGGGCGGATCCCGAACGGGCTCGAAGGCCCAGTGCCTCGGGGCCAGGTCGGCCCCGTCGCCGGCCCGGGCGGACCCCGGGAGGAGGCACCAGCCCCCAAGGACGAAGGCTACGAGCGTCTTCCCGTACATCTCGAGCACCTGACTCGCTTCAAGGCTCTACGAGTACGCGTGCGCCGGTCCCGCGTCAAAGGGTTTTTTCAGGAGCCTGTAGTCGAGGTGCGGCGGCGGCTGGTGTGTGAGGCCTCATGACCGCCAGTTGTCGAGCTTCAGGGGATAACTGAGCGCCTGGATTCGGCGATAGTGGTCCAGGTTGCCTGTAGTAAGGGTCAGACCGTGGTGAAGCGCAATGCCGGCGATCATGGGATCCGCCCTGCCGATGGGTAGACCACGCCGCTCCAGGTCGGCGAATATCCTCCCGGCGATCACCGCTGCGTCCAGGTCCAAAGGCAAGACCTCCTCTCCACGGATCGAGTCGAGGAATCGGTTGATCAGGTCTTCGCGGCCGACCTTGTGGAAACCCTTGACTACCTCCAGGACGTTTACCGTGCAGAGGGTGTAGCGGGTGAACTTGGAGCGGTACTCGCGGGCTCGCCTCACGACCCGCTGGTCATGGCCCTTGAGCACTTCGGACAGGATGTCCGTATCAAGGAGAGTCTTGTCCACACGATGGCTCTCTCAACCTTGCCTTCTCGCGAGCCGCGAGCGCCTCCTCAGCCACACGATCGGTGAGCTCGGGCTCCGATTTGAGTAGGCCCAAGAGCGGATCGTGCTGAGAAGCCTCCGCTTCCAGCCGACCGATGAGTCTACACAGGAGATCCTGGAGGCTGCAGCCTTGTTCTTTGGCGAGCCGCTGCGCTCGCTCCAAGGTCAACTCATCTAGGACGAGAGCGATCGTCTTCACGGGTCGACTCCTGGCACCTTGAGGTTCGCGATCACCGACTGGCATGACCAATGCTACCACGATTCGCGGAGAGGGCCAGGAACCTCCGCATGGGCACACCAGCGAGGCCCTCCAGCGGCCTTACTCGCACCAGGGATACGCCGCGCACCCGAGCGCGTCCGGCGTCGGATCGCTCCCGCAAGCCTCGAAGGGCGGGGCCGGCGGCCAGCCGGAGAGGAAGAGGTAGAGGAGGAGCGAGACCGCGTCGCTCACGTCGAGCTTGCCGTCGTCGTTCGCGTCGGCGGCTCGCTCGCAGCGGGTGGCCTCGGGCGCGCCCTGGAAAAGGTGGGCCAGGACCACCACGGCGTCCGTCAAGTCCACGGCGCCGTCCGAGCTCGGGTCGCCGCGCCGGAAACGAGCGGTCCCGGGCCCACTCTCCGTCACCGTGACCACGAAGGCCGCCGTGTCGTATCCGCCATCGTCGTCGCGGACGCGCACGCTGACCGTGTGAGTCCCGGGGGCGCTGAACGACCACCGCCCGGAGGTCCCCGTGAAGTCATCGTGCTCGCCGTCCCCGTCGAGGTCCCAGTCGGCGCGGTGCGTGTCGCCGGCCCCCGGATCGGTGAGCTCGACGGCGAAGTCGAAAGCCTCGCCCTCCGAGACTTGCAGGTCCGGGGTCAACCACGTGATCTCCGGCGGCGCGTTGATGACCCGGACCTCGTGGACGATCGCGATGTCGTTCGTGGCGAAGCGGTCCCTCCAGCGGAAGAGGGAGTAGACCTCCCAGTGGGTGACGGCGGAGCCGGCGGCGGCAATCTCGAGGATGCCGTCATCGGCGAAGACCATGCCGAGGTTCAGGCTCAGCGCGGTCTCGCCGTCCTCGAGGTCGCGAGAGAAAAACGGCCCACCGGGCCCCGAGACGATGAGCCTCCCGGAGTGGATGTGGTGGCGCCTGCCCTCGACCGGCTCGAGCCCGAGCGCGAGGACGAGATCGAGGCGCGTCCCCTCGGCGACCGTGGCGGGGCCCATCCAGGTAGCGTGCACGGTCCCGGCGAGGAGCGACGGAGCCGGGCTGAGGCCGGCCAGCAGGAACGCGGCCAGGAAGAGGCATGCGCCGGGTTCCGTCTTGTGCATCGAGGTTACTCTTTCGTAAGGGGGAGGGGCTTCGAGGGCGCGAGAGGTCCATTGTACGGCCCGCCTCTAGCCGCTCCTCTGCAGCGCCAGCTTCACGATGCGGTCGATCAAGCGGACGTAGGGGATGCCGGCCTTCGCCGCCGCCTCGGCGACGTCTTCGTCCTTCGCGAGGTTCGGGTTGGGGTTCGCCTCGATGAAGACCACCTCGCCCTCGCTCGTGAGCCGGAGGTCGATCCGCCCGTAGTCCCGCATGTGGAGGAGGTTGTAGATGCGCTTCGAGACGCGGACGACCTTCTTCGACACCTTGTCGGGAAGGTCCGCGTGCACGTAGTCGATGCCCCACTTCTTCCGGTAGGGCTCGTCCCACTTCACCTTCGCGGTGGCGATCACGGGACCGCCCTCGCCGGTCTTGCCGAAGAGGATCTCCCGCGCCGGGAGCGCGCGCAGGCGGCCGTTGCCCAGGATGCCGACGTAGAGCTCTCGTCCTTCGATGTACTCCTCGCAGATGGCCGGCTGCTTCATGCGCTCGTGGACCATGCGCACTCGGTCCCGGAGCTCGGACTCGTCCTTGACCAGCGAGGCGAGCGAGATGCCGTCGGACCCGTCCTCGAACACGGGCTTCACGACCATGGGGTACGGCAGCTTGCCGGCGGGCTTGTCCTGCCCGACCGGCAGCGACAGGAAGCGCGGGAGCCTGACCCTGTGGGGGCCGAGGATGCGCTTGCAGGTGGCCTTGTCCCGGCAGAGGAGCAGTCCCGTGAGGCCCGTCCCCGTGTAGGGCATGTCCAGGAGCTCCAGGACCGCCGCGACGTTTGCGTCCTTGCGCCGATCGCCCTGGAAGCACTCGGTGAGGTTGAAGACGAGCTGCGGCGAGGCGCCCTTCAGGACCTGTATCGTCGCCGCGAGGTCCGGCGCGAAGGGGATGACGTGGACCTCGTGCTTCAGCTCCCGCAGCGCCGAGACGACGTGGAACTCCGGGGTCGATCGGACGCCTTCCGCCTTCCCCTCGAAGCCGGGGTCATCCTGCTCGATCGCCTCGTCGTCGATCAGGGCCGCGATCTTCACGGGGCGCTCCCCCCTGCCAGTCGTCGCTCGTAGTGCTCGCGAGCCTCGAGGACCAGCGACGTCAGGCAGATGGAGGCGGCGATGAGGGTTTCCGGCTCGGGCGACCGCAAGGAGAGGCTCATCTCCCGCGACCGTTGCGACAGGCGTCGGATGAGGTGATCGGCGGAGTACTTCGGCACCCCCGCCCAGCGGGAGAGCGAGGCGGCCAGGTACCTCCTGTTGCGGGCGAGGAACAGGTGCGCCTTCGCGCCGCCGTTTTCCACGGTGAAGAGCCTCAAGAGCACCGGGTCGTAGAAGCCGGTGTAGGCCTTGGCGAACTCACGCTTCTTCTGCCTGAAATAGGTCTCCAGGGTCGCCCGGGTCCGGGACGCAGACCAGTGCCGCGTGCCGCCTCGCACATCGGGCTCGCGTGCCGCGGTCTCCTTCATCAGGTGGTCCACGTACTCGAGCTTCTTCAGCGCCCCCGCCCGGCCGCTGTACTTGGCTTTCCAGTCGCTCCCAGGAGTCAACCAGACCGCGAAGGTCTCGGCGAAGTCCTCGTCGGGGTGGGCCTGGGCGTAATAGTCGTCGAGGTGCAGGACGTACTTCCGGCTGTAGGGCCTCTTGTGGTAGTGGTGGGGGTTGTACTCGCGCGAGATGGGCCCGAACAGCTCGCGCCACCGGGAGCGGCGGAAGAGGCGGTAGGCGTAGTTGAACGCGTGTCCCGCCTCGTGCCGGAGGAGCTTCATGCACTCCTCCTCGGTCTCGCCCTCCGCCTCGAGCATGATCGCCTTCTCCAGCCGGACGAGCCGCGGGTGAACGAGGTAGAACGGGATGCCGATCAAGGGGATTCGGTCCGGGCAGAGCCACTCCGTCGACAGGTAGCAGGTGGGCCTGTACGCGAGCCCCCTGGAGGCCAGCTCCTCGTACAGGCGGTTGACCCTCTGCTCCAGGGGCGAGCCCTCGATGCGGACCTTGAGGTCGCAGATGCGCCACCTCAAGAGCTCCGCGTCGCTCGCGCTCTCCCAGGGCGGACCCGAGCTCGCGATGGCCTCCTGAGGCGCGGTGCGGGTCGTGGTCTCGGGGTCCGGGTCGGGGCTCATGCCGACAATCTAACACCGTCCGGAGCCCGCGGCGCAACCGTCATGGCTGAGCCCACAGGATACCGCAGGCGGCCCCGGGCGGTCTGGCGTCCGGCTCCGGTCCAGCTCCGAGCCAGTGGGAGATGCCCTTTGACGCCCCCGAGCGGGCGCCCGTACCATGCCCATGCATGGACGATCGCAAGGTCCTCGAGCTCTTCCCCCTCCCCATCGCCCGCGGGTACCGGCGCTACCGGAACGCCGGGGAGACGAAGGAGCGGCACGACGCTGCGTACTACCTCTTCGAGGTCTACCTCAAGTACCTCGCCTCGATCGCGATCGCCTTCTACCTCTCCGGCGGAGAGAGGGACCACCGGGTTGGCGCCGCCCTGAAGGGCCTGGTGAGGCCGAGCCTGGGGGAGTGGACGCGGTTCCTGAAGGAGTGCCTGCGGTTCCTGCGGGAGCGGGAGAAGCCCGACCCCGAGGTCCTGGCGATCGACGCCCTGCACGAGGGGAAGGGGGTCCGCTGGGAGGCGCCCGTGGAGCTCTTCAACGCCCTCCGGTCCTTCCGGACGGGCTCCTCGAGCTCGAAGAAGCAGGTCAGCCTGGAGGCTCTCCTCCAGGAGGTGGTCGCGTACAGGAACCGAGTGCTCGGCCACGGCGCGCCACTGGACGCGGCGCACTACCGCAGGTTCGAGGAGGTCTTTCAGCGCGCCTTCTTCGAGGTCCTCGAGTGCTCGCCCTTCCTGACATCGATGAGCCTGGTCGCCTTCGGCTCCATCCAGGTCCAGGACCGCTCGCGCATCGCCTGCGAGACGAACGAGTTCATGGGCCTCCAGCCGATCCGGCGCGGCCAGCCCTACACGCTGCCCTACGGGGCGCCGCCTCCCACGGCGGGGGCGCTGCACCTCCTGGGGCTGGAGGGGAAGCTGGTCTCCCTCGAGCCGCTCCTCGTGGCGCACCGGGAGGACGTCTACTTCTTGAACGAGGCCGCCGCCCCCCTCAGGGGGGCAGAAACGGGGGTGAGTCTATCGCTGCCCGAGTACCTTTCGTACTCCACGGGCGAGCGGTACCGCCCGAGCGGCCTCGGGTCTGCCGAGAAGGACCTCTTCGAGCGCATCCTCGGCTACCGCGTGGACGAGGCGCGGCTGAGCCGACTCGGCGAGGACCTCGCGCGGCCCCCGGAGGGCACGGAGGGGGCGGAGGGCACCGGCGGCGGGCCGGGGGACGAGGGCGGGAAGCGGCTCGGCGACTACCGGATCGTCCGGGAGCTCGGCCGGGGGGCCATGGGCGTCGTCTTCGAGGCCGTCCAGGAGTCTCTGGGCCGCCGCGTCGCGCTGAAGGTCCTCCCGGGGAGCTTCGCCATCGACCCCCGCCGCATCGAGCGGTTCCACCGCGAGGCCCGGGCGACGGCGCGGATCCACCACGCCAACATCGTGCCGGTCTACGACGTCGGGGAGCAGGGCGGCAACCACTTCTACGCGATGGAGTTCATCGACGGCGCACCTCTGGACCAGGTCCTCGCCGAGACCGCGAGGACGCGGTCCGGAGCCGGGGGCAGGAAGAGCTCGTCGAGCGCGGACGCGAGCTACATCGCCGGCGCCGTGGAGCAGATCGCCGGCATCGCCGAGGGGCTCGAGGCGGCGCACCGCCAGGGCCTCGTCCACCGCGACGTGAAGCCCTCCAACATCCTCGTGGAGGGTGCCGCGCCGGGCCCCTCCTCTCCCGAAGGGGGGCGCGGAGGCCGCTACGTCTTGATCGACTTCGGCCTCGTCCACGAGGCGGAGGCCGAGGCGCTGACCCGGTCGGGCGAGATGGTGGGCACCCTGTACTACATGTCGCCCGAGCAGGTGTCCCGGGGCAAGGTGGACGCTCGGACCGACGTGTACTCGCTCGGCGTCACGCTCTACGAGGTCCTCACCTTCAGGGCGCCCTTCGAGCGCGGGAGCGACCACGAGACCCAGAGGGCGATCCTCTTCGAGGAGCCGGTCCCCCCGCGCCGGCTCAACCCGCGCATCAACCGGGACCTCGAGACGATCCTCCTCCGCGCCATGGAGAAGAACCCCCAGCGGCGGTACGCGAGCGCGGGCGAGCTGGCGGCCGACCTGCGGCGGTTCCTGCGGTACGAGCCCATCCATGCGCGCCCCCTGAGCGCCTGGGGGAAGGTCGCGCGCCGCACCTGGAGGCACAAGCGCGGGGTCGGGATCGCGGCCTTGCTCCTGGTCCTGGCCGGGGCCGCCGTAGCCTCGATCTTCTCGCGGGGAGGCATCCCGCCGAGCGCGATCGCGTCCATGGCGGTCCTGCCCTTCACCAACGTGGGCGGGAGCCCGGAGAAGGAATACCTCGCGGCCGGGATCAGCGAGGGCCTCACGAGCGCCCTCTCGAGGCTCCCCCAGCTTTACGTGATCTCGAGCAACTCCGTCCTGCGCTTCGGCGGGGGCCAGGACGTCGACCCGGTGAAGGTGGGGCGCGAGCTGAGGGTGCAGGCGGTGGTCACGGGAAGCGTCATCCAGGTGGGGGACGGCCTCGCGGTCAGCGCCGACCTGCTGGACGTCAAGAACGGGGCGGCGATCTGGCGCCGAGAGGCCAGGGATCAGAAGCTCTCGGACCTGATCGAGGTGGAGGACGAGATCGCACGCAAGATCTCGGGCAAGCTGCGGCCGGACCTGACCCAGGCCGAGAAGGAGCGCCTGGGGCGGCGCCTCACCGCGAGCTGGCTCGCCCACGAGCAGTACCTGAGGGGCCGCTACCACTGGAACCGGCGCACCGAGACGGAAGTGAGGAAGGCCATCGAGCACTTCACGCGGGCGGTCGAGAAGGACCCGAGGTATGCGCCCGCCTACGCGGGCCTGGCGGAGTGCCACCTGGCCCTGGGCGCCCACCGGAACGCCGGCGCCGTGCCCGCCCTGGAGTCGATGCCGAGGGCGAAGAGGGCGGCGGAGCAGGCCTTGATGATCGATCAGGGGAGCGCCGAGGCCCACACGATCCTTGCCAAGGTGCTCCTCGAGTACGACTGGGACTTCGAGGCGGCGGAGCGGGGGTTCAAGGCGGCCATGAGTTTGAGCCCGAGCTACGTCGAGGCCCATCACTACTACTCTCACTACGCCATGGCCATGGGCGACGTGGCGGCATCGGAGCGCGAATCGCTGCGGGCGCTCGAGCTGCAGCCCATGGACCCGACGCTGCACCTGCACCTCTCGTGGCACTATTTCTTCGCGGGGGAGTATGACCGCGCGCGGGAGCAGGCCCTGGAGGGGCTCCGGATGGCCGACAACCCGGTCGGACACGTGATCCTGGCCTGGATCTACCACTTGACCGGACGCCACGAGGACGCCGTCCGGGAGCTGGAGCTCGCGGACCCTGCCGCGAAGCGGACCGACCTCCGGGCGGAGGTCGCCTACACGTACGCGCTCTGGGGCAAGAGGGACGAGGCCCTGAAGCGGCTCGGCGAGCTCGAGGAGCTGTCCAGGAAGGAGTACGTGTGCTCGTACGAGCTGGCCCTCGTCCGCCTGGCCCTCGGCGAGAAGGACGAGGCCCTCTCCCTCCTCGTGAAGGCCGTGGACGAGCGTTGCGACTACCTGATCTACCTCAACGTGGAGCGCCGCGTCGACTCCCTCCGGGAGGAGCCGCGGTTCCGGGAGGTGGTGAGGAGGGTGGGCCTGGCCCGGTGAGGCGGGGGAGGGGCGCTTGACGGCCGATCCAGGCCGGCCTGAGGCCGAGGAAGGCACGAGGAGGACCCGAGAACGGGCTTGACCCCCGCCCTGCGCTCCGCCCACAATCGCGTTCGGTGTCGTGACGAGGGGCGATCCTCGGCGGGCTTCGCCGATCATGCTGTCGTGACGGGCCCCATGTGCTGTCGGTTCTGATACGGAGGCTTTAGAGATCCATGGGCGTAGAGACGAGCCCTCCTGACCCTGCGGCCACAAGCGAGAAGGGCTCCCTCTCGACGACGACCTCCGGAGGCGGCGATCCCCTCCTCACCGCATCGGTCCAGGCGCCGGCGCCCTCCCTGCCGGCCGCGTTCCTCTCCGGCCGCTACAAGGTGAAGCGCCTCCTCGGCGAGGGCGGCCAGAAGGTCGTCTACCTCGTCCACGACGAGGCGCTGGACCGGGACTGCGCCTTCGCCCTCCTCAAGGCGGACCCGGGCGATGCCGGCGCGCTGGAGCGCCTGCGGCGCGAGGCCCGCGCTATGGCGCGCCTCACGCACCCGAACATCGTCACGGTCCACGACGTCGGCGAGGACCGGGGGCGGCCCTACGTCGTCTGCGAGTACCTCCCCGGTGGCGACCTGCGCGAGGCGCTGCGGAGGGCCGGCGGCCCGCTGCCCCTGGAGAGGACGCTCCGGATCGCCCGCGACCTCTGCCGTGCGCTGGCCTTCGCCCACGGCCAGGGCACCGTCCACCGGGACCTGAAGCCCGACAACGTGTGGCTGGCGGAGGACGGGTCGGCGAAGCTGGGGGACTTCGGGCTCGCGCGCCTGACCGAAGCCTCGCGCATGACCATCCCAGGGACGGTCCTGGGGACCGCGGCCTACATGTCGCCGGAGCAGGCGCAAGGGCTTCCCGCCGACGAACGGAGCGACCTGTACTCCTTCGGGTGCCTGCTCTACGAGCTCACGACGGGGAGGCTCCCCTTCACGGGTGGAGACCTCATGAGCGTGATCGCGAAGCACGTGCACCTGCCGCCGCCGCCTCCCCGCTACCACGCCCCCGAGGTGCCGCGGGGCCTCGAGAGGCTGATCCTCAAGCTCATGGCGAAGGCGAAGGAGGACCGTCCCTCCTCCGCCCAGGAGGCGCTCGCACAGATCGAGCGCGTCGCCGAGGAGCCGGGGAGGTCCGCCGCCGGCCCCGGCGCGTTCTCCGCGGCGCCGGCGACCGCCTGCGAGCCGGGCCTCGCGGCCTTCGTGGGTCGAGGCGAGGAGCTGGCTTCCCTGAAACGAGCGTTCGAGAGGGCGCTCGAGGGGAACGGGTCCCTCGTCCTGGTCGCGGGGGAGCCCGGCATCGGGAAGACCCGCCTGGTGCAGGAGCTCCTCCGGTACGCGAAGCTCCGCGGGGCGAAGGCCCTGGTGGGCCGGTCGGCGGAGGGCGAGGGGTCGCCGCCGTACCTGCCCTTCGTGGAGGCCCTCGATGCGGTCGTGGGCGAGCTCAAGACGGCGGAGCTCCGATCGCTCCTGGGGGAGGAGGCCGCCATCATGGCCAAGCTCCTGCCCCAGTTGATTCCGCGCCTCCGCGACCTGCCGCCGGCGCCCCAGCTCTCTCCCGAGGCCGAGCGCTACCTCCTCTTCCAGGGCGTGGCGGCGCTCCTCAAGGCGGAGCCCTCGGGCCTCCTCCTCGTCCTCGAGGACCTCCACTGGGCGGACCGGCCCTCGCTCATGCTCCTCCAGCACATCGCGCGGCAGCTCTCGGGCGCGCGGCTCCTGATCGTGGGCACGTACCGGAACGTGGAGGTGGACGCGCGGCACGCGCTGGCCGAGGTCCTCGCCGCCCTGCGGCGCGACCGCCTCTGCGAGCGCATCCTCCTCCAGGGCTTGGCGCAAGAGGACGTGCGCCGCATGATCTCGGCCCTCGGAGGCGAGAAGGCGCCGGAGGGCCTCCTCAAGGCGATCTTCCAGCAGACGGAAGGGAACCCCTTCTTCGTCGAGGAGGTCGTCAAGCACCTCCTCGAGGCGGGGAAGCTCCGCAAGGAGGGCGGCCGGCTGGCCCTGGGGGCCGCCGTGACCGTCGAGGACCTCGAGATCCCCGAAGGGGTCCGCGAGGTGGTGGGCCGCCGCGTCTCGAGGCTCAGCGAGGGCGCGAGGCGCATGCTCACCTTGGCCTCCGCCATGCCCGGGGGGTTCACCTGGGAGATCCTCGCCTCCGTCGGCGGCGAGGACGAGGACCGGCTGCTGGACTTCCTCGACGAGGCCCTCGCGGCTCAGATCGTCCGCGAGCGGAAGGCCGGCGGCCGGGTCGTCCTCGAGCTCACCCACGCGCTCATCCGCCAGACGCTTTACGCCGAGGTCTCGAGCCCGCGGCGGATGCGCCTCCACCGGCAGATCGCCGAGGGCCTCGAGAGGATCCACGGGTCGGACCTCGAGCCGCACCTGGCGGAGCTGGCGTACCACTACGTCCAGGCCGCGGCCCTCGACAAGGCCGTCGACTTCGCGGTCCGCGCTGCCGAGCGGGCCGCCAGCCTCCTCGCCCACGAGGAGGCCGCGCGCATGTACCAGATGGCGATCCAGGCGCTCGAGCTCAAGCCTCCGGAGGCGGGCCTGCGCGAGCGCATCGCCGAGCTGCGGGCGCGGCGCGGCCGGTCGTTCATCCACCTGAGCCAGTGGAACGATGCTCGGCCGGAGCTGGAGGCCGCCCTCGAGGGCGTGGGGCCGGGGCGCACGGAGGACCGGATCCGGCTCTCGATCGACCTGGCGTTGGTGGGCCAGTACGTGTTCGATGCCGCAAGCACGCGGCGGTTCGGGTCGGAAGCCCTGTCTCTGGCTCAGGGAGCCGGGCGCCCCGACCTCGCGGCGGCGGCCAGCGCGTGTCTGGCCATCGCCGAGAGCTCCGATGGCCGGATCCCGGAGAGCCTTGAGCGCTACCGCCGGGTGATGGAGGAGATGGAGCGCCTGGGCCTCCGGCCGGCCTCTCACGCGCTCCCCTGGTACTCGAACATCCTCTGCTGGACCGGGCAGTTCGAGAGGTCCATCGAGCACAGCCGGAAGGTGATCCAGGCTTCCCGCGAGGCGAACGACATTTGCGTGCAGATGTACGCGCTGCCCCACCTGGGAGCCGCCCTGGCGGCGAGCGGCCGGTACGCCGACGCGGCGAGGACCTTCGAGGAGGCGCGCGACCTCGGGCGCAAGTACGGGATCGGGAGCTTCCTCGCACGCTCCATCGGCTTCTCCGCGGGGTTCCACCTGGACGTCTTCGACTTCGCCGGCGCGGAGGCCCTGTCCGAGGAGGCGCGCGACCTGGGGCGCTCCGTCAGCTTCCCGGGCTCGATCGCGAGCGGTGGGATCGACCTCCTCTTCAACTTCGCGCGCCGGCACGAGCCCGGACGCGCTGAGGCGCTCCTCGGCGAGGTGGAGGCGGCGATCGGGACCGCCAAGGGGTCGCACGCATGGCTCTGGAGGCACCGCCTGGCCCAGGCGCGCGCCGAGCTCAGTCTCGAGCGGCGCGACTGGGACGCGGCGCTCCGGTTCGCCGAGGACGCGCTGGAGCAGGCGCGGTCGAAGCACCGCCTCAAGTACCAGGCGCTGGCCCTCGAGGCGCGGGCGAAGGCGCTGGTCGAGAAGGGGCGGAAGCGCGAGGCCATCGACGCGCTGCGCGGGGCGCTCGCCATCGCGCGCCCCCTCGGAGACCCCGCGGTGCTCCTGCGCGCCGCCTTGGCCCTCCTCGCCGTCGAGGGCGACGACGGGCTCCTGGCCGAGGCCCGCGACGCCGCGCGGCGCATCGCGGCGGCGCTCCCCGATGCGGTCCTGCGGCGCCGCTTCGCCGAGGCGGAGGGGGTGGGGCGGCTGCTTGGGTAGGGCGCGTGCATCCAGGCGCCTGCGGTCCAGGCCGGCGCTACGGGTAGACCCGCCCCGCACGACCGGCGCTCCTGAAGGGCCGCCGGGTCGCCTGGTCGCCCTGACGGCTTGACCCTGAATCATCCGGCGGATAGATTTGGACTGCAGATTCATTCCGCCAGGAGACATGAATGTCGGCAATCGTCGACGACGTCCGGTCCAACGAAGGAGCCTACGAGCGCCTGAGGCCCCAGCTCGAGGCAACCCACAAGGGGCACTGGGTCGTCTTCATCCAAGGGCAGCTCGTCGCCTCGGGGCTCACCCGCGAGGAAGCTCTTCGACGGGCTGGCCACGTGCCGCCCGGCGTTCCTAGCCGCCTGGTGAGGAAGGTGGGGGAGGAGCTGCCCAAGGTCGTCCGGAAGCTGTGACCGTGGTCTCCTTTCCTTTTCGAGAAGAGACTCCTGTTGTCACGGCTAGTCTCAAGACGCCAGATCCGGGGCTCGAGGATCCACCGCACCGAGAGGTGACCCTCCTCGCCGACACTGGCTTCTCGGATTACCTCCAGCTCGATTGGGAGACTTTTTGCCATCTCGCGCTCGAGAACCACACGGTCGGAACGCTCACATCGGGATTGGCGGACGGCTCCACGGTGAACGACCTCGTCGCCATGGTACGCGTTGTCATCCAAGGGTGCGGCATCGACACCTACATGCGTTGTCTCTCGAATCCTGCCTACGGAGAGGACCTCCTGCTCGTCGGTAGCAGATTCCTCTCCGAGTGCAAGGCGGTCATCGACTATCCGCGGAGAGAGACGGCACTCTCACGTTGATCCCCCGACGCGATCGGCCACCCCCTCGCCTGAAGGCGATGCGAGCCGCCGTTGCTTGCGGCCGGGATACCGCGGTAGCATGGGCGACCGGATCGCCAGCACCACGTAGCGAATAGAAAGGAAAGCCCCACGCACGCCATGAAGCTCCCCGCCCCGATCACCCGCCGCAGGTTCATTCGCAAGGTCTCGGCCGGCGCCCTCATCCTGGGGGCGGCGCCCCGCCTGGCCCCTGCCTTCCATGCCAAGGGGGCGAACGATAGGATCGTCCTCGCCGTCATCGGCACGGGGGGCATGGGGGGCGGCCACGTCAACCAGCTCGTCGGCATGGAGGAGCGCGAGAACATCCGCCTCGCCGCGGTCTGCGACGTCTTCCGCGAGCGCGCCAAGGCCAACGCCGCCCGCTGCAAGGGCGAGGCCTACGAAGACTACCGGAAGCTCCTCGAGCGCAAGGACATCGACGCCGTGGTCATCGCCACCCCCGACCACTGGCACGCCAAGATGTCCATCGACTCCATGCTCGCCGGCAAGCACGTCTACTGCCAGAAGCCCATGACCCTCACCGCCGAGCAGGCCATCGAGGTGCGGAACACCGCTCGCAAGACCGGCCTCAAGCTCCAGGTGGGAGTCCAGGGCACGTCCAACGACGCCTTCTGGAAGGCGCACCAGGCCATCGCCGAGGGCCGCATCGGCAAGGTCGTCTGGAGCCAGGGAAGCTACTGCCGCAACAGCCGCGAGGGCGAGTTCAACTGGCCCATCGACCCCGCCGCGGGCCCCAGCGCCGAGGGAGACAAGCACATCGACTGGGACATGTGGCTCGGCCACGAGCTCGGGCTGGCGCCGCGGGTCGGCTTCAACCCGGAGCACTTCTTTCGCTTCCGCAAGTTCTGGTCGTACTCTGGGGGCGTCGCCACGGACCTGCTCTACCACACGCTGGCGCCCCTGGTGCTGATGATCGCCGGCCGGCGCGGCGAGTACCCGCTGCGGGCCGTGGCCGCGGGCGGCATCTACGTCCAGAAGGACACCCGCGAGATCCCCGACACGTTCTTCATCATGCTCGACTACCCGAGCGAGCACACCATCGTCCTGGTGAGCGTCATGACCAACACCAGCGGCCTCGAGACCCGCGTCTGCGGCAATGAGGGGACGCTCCTCCTCCAGGACGGCGTCACCC
>JACQVW010000709.1 GCA_016209535.1 Planctomycetota bacterium
CCTCATCGCCGTCAACAAGATGGACCTCGTGGGCTACTCCCAGGAGGTCTTCGAGCGGATCGTCCAGGACTACACGGGCTTCGCGGCGCGCCTCAGCATCCCCGACCTGAAGTTCATCCCCATCAGCGCCCTGATGGGCGACAACGTGGTCGAGAGCTCGAGGGAGATGCCCTGGTACACGGGCGAGTCGGTCCTCGAGTACCTCGAGAACGTCTACATCGGGAGCGACCGGAACCTGATCGACCTGCGATTCCCGGTGCAGTACGTCCAGCGGCCCAACCTCGACTTCCGCGGCTACGCCGGCCAGATCGTCTCGGGCATCGTCAAGGTCGGCGACGAGGTCCGCACGCTGCCCTCCATGAGGACGAGCCGCGTCAAGTCCATCGTCACCTTTGACGGGGAGCTCGAGTACGCCTTCGCTCCCATGTCGGTCACCCTCACCCTCGAGGACGCGATCGACATCTCGCGAGGCGACATCATCGTCCACCCCAGGAACCTCCCGCAGCTCCAGTCGAGCTTCGAGGCCATGGTGGTCTGGATGTCCGAGGAGCCCATGGACCCCGCGAGGCCCTACTCCATCAAGCACACGACGCGGACGACCAAGGTCCACATCCAGGACGTCGTCTACCAGGTCGACGTCAACACGCTGCACCGCTCGCCGGCGGAGCGCCTGAGGCTCAACGAGATCGGGCGCGTCGTGTTCCAGTCGGCGGCCAAGCTCTTCATCGACGCCTACCACAAGAACCGCTACACGGGCAGCTTCATCCTCGTGGACCCCGTCTCGAACAACACCGTCGCGGCGGGGATGGTCATCGACCGGCTCCCCGAGGCCGAGTTGCGCGCCGCGCCCGACGCCGGCGCTGCCCCTCGCTCGGAGAACATCCGGCGGGAGGTGGGCCGCGTCACCGCGGCGGACCGGCAGCGCCTCCTGGGCCAGCGCGGCCTGACGATCTGGCTCACGGGCCTGTCGGGCTCGGGCAAGAGCTCCATCGCGAAGGAGGTGGAGCGGCGGCTGCACGAGGCGGGCCGGCACACCTACGTGCTCGACGGAGACAACATCCGGTTCGGCCTCAACCGCGACCTCTCGTTCTCCAAGGCGGACCGCACCGAGAACATCCGCCGCATCGCCGAGGTGGCTCGCCTCTTCAACGACGCGGGGACGATCGTCCTCGTCCCGGTCATCTCGCCCTTCGTCGCGGACCGGGAGAACGCGCGCAAGGTCATCGGCGAGGACCGGTTCTTCGAGGTCTTCGTGGACGCACCCATCGAGGTCTGCGAGCAGCGGGACTCCAAGGGCCTCTACAGGAAGGCCCGGGCCGGCGAGATCAGCGAGTTCACGGGCATCTCGAGCCCCTACGAGCCCCCCGAGAGCCCCGCCTTGACCCTCCGGACGGGCGAGAAGCGCCTCGAGCAGTGCGCGGACGCGGTCCTCGAGGCGGTGCGGCCGAGGCTGCGGCCGTGAGGCGGGCTCACCGCCGCCCCGACGCGGCCGTCCGGCTCGCGCGGAAGGCGAGGAGGCTCGAGAGCGCCGGCCCCAGGTCCTCGCCCGTCGTGAGGAGCTGGTAGTCGAAGGCGCAGGCGGTGGTCTCCCGCTTCACCTTCTCGAGGAAGCGGCCGAGAGCCTCGAGGTAGCGGGCGCGGAGGCGGTGGGGCTCCGTGAGCATCTCGCGGCGGTCCTCGAGGCCGCGGAAGAGGGTGTTCGAGCGGAAGGGGAACGCCCGCTCGGCCTCGTCGAGGGTCTGGAGCACGATGGCGTCGTTCCCGTGGTGGGCGAGGAGCTTCAGAGCGGCGGAGAGGCTCTCGGGGGAGACGAAGAGGTCCGAGACCAGGATGTACAGGGCGCGCTGGGGCACGTCGTGGGCCACGCGGCGGACCACGTCATCGAGGGACGTCTTCCCCCGCGGCTCGGCGCCGAGGAGCCTCGATGCCACGTTGGCGACGGCGGCGCGCTTGGCGCTCGGCGGCACGAAGGCCCGCACCTCCGCGTCGAAGAGGACGAGCCCCACGGCGTCGCGCTGGCGGTGGAGGAGGTACCCCAAGGCCGAGGCGGCGTACGCTCCCAGCTCGAACTTCGTCATGGTTCCCGAACGGTAGGCCATGGAGCCGCTCGCGTCGAGGAGGATCACGGCCGTGATGTTCGTCTCCTCCTCGTAGCGCTTGATGTAGTAGCGGTCCATGCGGCCGAGGACCTTCCAGTCCAGGTGCCGCAGGTCATCGCCGGGCGAGTATTCGCGGTGCTCCACGAACTCCACGGAGAACCCGTGGCGCGTGCTCCGGTTCTTCCCGGACAGGAACCCGTCGACCACGCGCCGCGCCATGAGCTCGAGGCGCGCGATGCGACGGATCAGGTCGGCGTCGAAGAAGGACTGGCGGGGCATGCCGTGCCAATGTACCGGAGCCGCGAGGGGTTTGCGAGGAGCGTCTGTCCGCCCCGCCCCTACTCCCTCCCCGCCCTGAGCTCGCTCGGCCGTATCCCCGCCTGCGAGAACCGCAGGTACGCGTTCCTCCGGGTCGTGCCGAGCTCCCGGGCGACGCGGTCCATGTCGCCTTCGAAGGCCTCGAAGAGGTGGAGGAGGTACTCGCGCTTCACGTCCTCCACGGCCTGCTCGTAGCTCCTGCCCTCGAAGATCCAGCGGGGGAACGCCGCAGGCGCCCCGGCGAGGCCCAGGACGCGCAAGACCTGGCGCTCGTCCACGATCGTCTCCGTCGTGAGGGCCAGTCGCCGCACCACGCTCTCGAGCTCCCGCACGTTCCCGGGCCAGGAGTGGGACCTCAGGACCTCGATGGCCCCGGGCGTGAACTCGGGCCCGCCGCCGCGGATCTGCTCCCGGAAGTGCTGGACGAGGAGCGGGACGTCCTCGGCCCGCTCGCGGAGCGGGGGGACCTCGATGCAGATCCCCGAGAGGCGGTAGAAGAGGTCCTTCCGGAACTCGCCGCGCTCGACGAGGTCGCGCAGGTCGCGCTGGCTCGAGGCGATCCAGCGGACGTCGACCTTCACTGGCGCCGAGCCCCCCAGGGGGCGCACGCCGCCCGACTCGAGGACGCGCACGAGCTTCGACTGCACCTCGAGCGACAAGGAGTCCACGTTGTCGAGGTAGAAGGTGCCCCCCTGCGCGGCGAGGAGGTATCCCGTGCGCGCCCTCTGGGCCCCCGTGAAGGCCCCCGCCTCGTACCCGAAGATCTCGGCCTCGAGGAGGCCCGCGGGGATCGCCGAGCAGTCCTGCGCCACGAAGGGCCCGTGCCGGCGGGTGCTCGCCGAGTGGATCCACCGCGCCAGGTGGTCCTTCCCGCAGCCGGACTCGCCCGTCAGAAGGACGGGCAGCCGGGACTCGCGCGTCCGCTGGATCAAGCTCACGACCTCGCGCATGCGCGGCGACTCGCTCGCCAGGCTCTCCGCGCTCAGCGTGCCCGCCCTCGTCGTGGCCCCCGAAGGCGTCGCGCCCGTCGGGGGCGAGGCCGGCGAAGCGCCCCGGGAGCGCGCGAGCGCCTCTCCCAGAAGCACCCCCGCCGCCTCGAGGAAGCCCTGGAGGTCCGGCGCCGGACCCACGGCCCCCGCCTCGAGGTAGAGGACTCCGAGACGCCTCCCGCCGGGCGCCTGGACCCCCGCGCAGAGCCCGCCCGCCACGGGCCCCGTGCCGGCGCGCAGGGCCTCCGTCCGGAGGCGGTCGACGGAGATCCGGCCGCGCTCGCCGAGCCCCCGCGACGCCGCGACGCGAGGCTCTCCCTCGAGGAAGACCGCGCCGCGGGCGCCCCCCGCGGCCTCGAGCACCACGTCCAGCGCG
>JACQVW010000730.1 GCA_016209535.1 Planctomycetota bacterium
CTGTAGAACCTGCGCTCCTGGAGTGCCCGGAGGATCTTGACCTGCATGTCCAGGGGCATGTCGCCGATCTCGTCCAGGAACAAGGTGCCCTCGTGGGCCAGGTCGAACTTGCCCTCGGTGGTCTGCTGGGCGCCCGTGAAGGCCCCCTTCTCGTAGCCGAAGAGCTCGCTCTCGACCAGGTTCGGCGGGATCGCCCCGCAGTTCACGGCGACGAACGGCTTGTCCTTGCGGGCGGACCGCTGATGGACGGCCCGGGCCACGAGCTCCTTCCCGGTGCCGTTCTCTCCCACGACGAGGACCGAGGCGTCCCTGGGCGCGACCTTCTCGATCAGCCGGAAGACCTCCTTCATGGGCTCGCTCGAGCCGACGAGCTGGGCCCCCGAGCCGAAGAGGCTGCGCAGCCTCTCGTTCTCGCGCTGGAGCTTCCCGTGGATGCGGAGGTTCTCGATGGCCAGGCCGGCCATGCGGCCGACGGCGCTCGTGAACTCGAGGTCGCTCCGGTCGAACTGCTCCCGCCGGCCGCGCGTATCGACGTAGATGAGGCCGAGGAACCGGGCGCCGTGCATGATCGGCGCGCAGATGAAGGAGCGGATCTTGAGGTCGATTACGCTCGCGCCGAAGTCGTGGCGCTCGGGCACGTCGCGGACGAGGACCGCCTGGCGATCGCGCTGGATCCGCTGAAAGATCGTCTCGCTCATCTCCAGGGTCTGAGCCTCCCCGCCCTTCACGGGATCCCAGAAGCGGGCGATGCTCAATGCGTCCGGGTCCGTCTCCCTGCCCTCCTCGGCCAGGCCCAGGAAGCCCCGTTCGGCGCCCGTCTCCTGGGTAGCCGCAGCGATGAGGAGGTCGTAGAGCTGATCCTCGTCGGTCGCCTTCAGGATCTGCTCGCTGAGGGCGTAAAGCCGGGAGAGGCGCCCGTAGCTCTTCTCGGCCGCCGGGGTGCTCGAGAGGTCCGGCTTCGCCAGAACGACCGTGGCCGCATCGAGGGTGATGCCGCCGAGCCCCGGCTCGAAGCTCCCCGGCCCATCGCGCACCACGCGCAGGGCCCGCGCCGGCTGCTCAGACCGGAGGGACGGCGGGAGCTCGACGAGGAGCTCCGTGTGGCCGATGGTGATCCGGTCGCCGTGGTGGAGCTCGTGGTCCTGGACCTCCTCGCCGTTGACCCGGATGGGGTTCTTCCCCCCCAGGTCCCGCAGGGTGACGCTCCGGCCGTCGTAGCTCAGCTCCGCGTGATGCCTCGAGACGAGCGAGTCCTGGAGCACGATGGTGTTCTCCGTGCTCCTCCCGATCGTGCTCGTCCCCGCCGGGAGGGCGTGGACGGCGCCCTCGGTCGAATCCGTCGTGACGACACGGATTCTTGGAACGTCCTCCAGGGAATCCATGCTCAAGAGACCTTACTCCTCTCGCGCGTTTTCCGTGGGAGCCGAAGCCCCGAGAGACCCGCCGGTCCGTCCCCCACCGCGGCCCCACCGCGCCGCCGCCGGGAAGCGCTCCCTCGCACGGTTGCGGGCGCGTCCTTCGGCTGGGTGTGCACGGACTCCGAGATCCCGAAAACCCGCTTGACGCCGTATTGTACCGGGGGTCCACGGCTTGTCAAAGCAGGCGGGCCCACGGGCCCACGCGCCCGTGGGCTCGCACCGGCGCTCGCGGCGCCCGCGGGCTCATGGTAGTCTTTCCTCCGGAAAAGAATGGGCGTGGTTCAAGAACCGCGATTACGCGGTTCAGAACCACGCCTGTACTCTCCCCCCTCTGTCCCCCCAAGGGGAAGACCCCGTGCAAGGCCCCACAGGCTGGAGGTGCCTCGTGCCCCCTGCGACCCGCTCGCGAATCCCCCCTCCGCTGGTCCACGAGACCATCCGGAAACACATGATCGGCGATGGCTTCCCCATCGTGGTCGACCTCGACAGGAGCCGCGGCTCCTGGGTCATCGACGCCGCGACGGGGGAGCGCTTCCTCGACTTCTACAGCTTCTTCGCGAGCCTCCCCCTGGGCTTCCACCACCCGGCCTTCGACGCGCCCGAGAGCCGCGAGCGGCTCCTGCGGGCCGCCCTGCACAAGCCCTCGAGCTCCGACGGCTACACGGTCGAGCTTGCGGAGTTCGTCGAGGCGTTCGCGGCGCTCGCCATGAAGGACCCCTTTCGCCACCTCTTCTTCATCGAGGGCGGCACTCTGGCCGTAGAGAACGGCCTCAAGACGGCCTTCGACTGGAAGGCCCGCAAGAACATCGCCCGAGGCAGAGGCCCGCTCGGGACACGGGTCCTTCACTTCCGCCAGGCCTTCCACGGCCGATCGGGGTACACCCTCTCCCTCACGAACACGCAGCCCGGCAAGACCGACCTCTTCCCGAAGTTCGACTGGCCGCGCGTCTCGAACCCCAAGCTCCGCTTCCCCACCGACGCCCGGGAGATCGAGCGCGTGGCTCGCGCCGAGGACCAGGCCCTCGAGGAGGTCAGGGCAGCCTTCCGGACTCACCGGCATGACATCGCCGCCATCATCATCGAGCCCATCCAGTGCGAGGGCGGCGACAACCACTTCCGCGCCGAGCTCCTCCAGGCCCTGCGCCGGGTGGCCGACGAGGAGGACGCGCTCCTCATCTTCGACGAGGTCCAGACGGGCTTCGGCATGACGGGCCGGTTTTGGGCCTACGAGCACTTCGGGGTCGTCCCCGACATCCTCTGCTTCGGCAAGAAGAGCCAGGTCTGCGGGATCATGGCGGGACCCCGCGTCGACGAGGTCGCGGACAACGTCTTCCGGGTCTCCTCGCGCCTCAACTCCACCTGGGGAGGCGGCCTAGCGGACATGGTCCGGTGCCAGATCATCCTGGAGGTCATCGATGCGGAGGGGCTCGTGGGGAACGCCGCGCGCACCGGGGCGCGCCTCCTGCGCGGCCTCGAGGCCCTGGGCGAGGAGATGCCGGCGAAGGTCTCGAACGCGCGCGGCCGGGGGCTCCTGTGCGCCTTCGACTGCCCGGACCGCGAGGGGCGCGACGCCCTCATCGCGCGGGCTCGCCGGCACGGGCTCCTGATCCTGCCCTGCGGGGACAGCTCCGTACGCCTCCGCCCCCCCTTGACCCTCTCCGCCGAGGAGGCCGATGAGGGCGTGCGGAGGCTGCGCGAAGCCCTGGCCGGATAGCGCAGCCCGGAGAGCTCGACGAGCGTCGTCCCCGAGACGACGCTCAGGTGAAGGCCGCGATCCCCGTGATGTCCTGCCCCAGGATCAGGGTGTGGATGTCGTGGGTCCCCTCGTAGGTCTTCACGCTCTCCAAGTTCGCCATGTGGCGCCCGACGCAGTACTCGTCGGTGATGCCGTTCGCTCCCAGGATGTCCCGGGCGCTCCGCGCGACCTCCAGCGCCATGGCGACGTTGTTGCGCTTCGCGAGCGAGACCACCTCGGGCCGGGCCTTCCCCTGGTCCCTCAGGACTGCGAGCCGGTGGGCGAGGAGCTGCCCCTTGGTGATCTCCGTGAGCATGTCGGCGAGCTTCGCCTGGACGAGCTGGAAGCCGGCGATGGGCTTCCCGAACTGGATCCTCGTCTTGGCATACTGGAGCGCCTCGGAGTAGCAGGCCATGGCCCCGCCGAGGGCGCCCCAGGCGATCCCTGCCCGGGCGTGGTTGAGGCAGGACAGGGCGGCCTTGAGCCCCTCGGCCTTCGGGAGCCTGTTCTCCGCCGGGACGCGGCAGTCCTGGAGGTGGAGCTCCGAGGTCACCGAGGCGCGGAGGCTCCACTTGCCCTTCTGGAGGCTCGTCGAGTAGCCCGGGGTGCCCTTCTCGACGACGAAGCCCGCGATGCGCCCCGACTCCTTGGCCCAAACGACCGCCAGGTCGGCGATGGACCCGTTCGTGATCCACATCTTGTTCCCGGCGAGGACGTAGTGCTTCCCGTCGCGGCGCGCCTGGGTCTGGAGCCCCCCCGGGTTCGAGCCGAAGTCGGGCTCCGTCAGGCCGAAGCAGCCGATCAGCTCCCCCCGGGCGAGCCTCGGGAGCCAGCGCTCCTTCTGCTCCTCCGAGCCGAGCTCATGGATGGCCGACATGACGAGCGCCCCTTGCACGCTCACGAAGCTCCGGAGGCCCGAGTCGCCCCGCTCGAGCTCCTGGAGCACCAGCCCGTAGGCGACGTTCCCCAGACCGGCGCAGCCGTAGCCGTCGATGTTCGCCCCCAGGAGCCCCATGGCGGCGATCTCCGGCACCAGCTCCGCCGGGAAGCGTTCCTCCCGGAAGCAGGAGGCGATGATGGGGATGACCCGAGCGTCGACGAAGTCCCGGACGCTCTTCCGGATGAGCTTCTCCTCCTCCGTAAGGACATCGTCGAGGAGGTAGTAGTCGGGCGGCTCGAAGGGGCTGGACATGCCGGCATCGTAGCCGCCGCGCAGCGCCCGTCCAGAATTCCTTCCCGCCCGGCGGAGCCAGCGCTATAATCTTCGCCTTTCCTTGACAGCGGAGAGCATAGCTCAGACGGTAGAGCAACGCCCTTTTAAGGCGTGGGTCCCAGGTTCGATTCCTGGTGCTCTCACCAAGTTTCTCGCCGCCACTGTGGCCCCATCGTCTAGCCAGGCCTAGGACATCGGGTTTTCATCCCGGTAACAGGGGTTCAAATCCCCTTGGGGTCAGGATTCCCAGGATCCCCGAGCCCCGGACAGCGAGTCCGGGACCTCCGGGGCACGTCTCTCCGGGGTGCATCTCTCCGGGGTGCATCCCTCCGGGGTGCATCACAGCGTCGTCAGCTCCTCAGTCTTCGCCTCGAGGGAGCTCTCGACCTTCTCCTCGTAGGCCTTGAGGAGGCCCTGGACCTCGTCCTTGAGCCTCTTCAGGTCGTCCTCGCTCATGGTCTTCGAGATCGAGTCCGCGTGCTTGTTGGCATCGCGGCGGACGTTCCGGAGCGCCACCTTCGTCTCCTCGGCGGTCTCCTTGGCCTTCGCCGCGAGCTGCTTCCGCCGCTCCTGGCTCAGCGGCGGGATCTGCAGCCGGATGACCTTCCCGTCGTTCATGGGATGGATCCCCACGTCGGACTTCTGGATCGCCTTGTCGATCTCACCGAGGGAGCTCGGGTCGAAGGGCTTGATCACGAGGAGGTCCGCCTCGGGCGCCCCGATGTTCGCGATCTGCTTCAGGGGCGTGGGGCTCCCGTAGTAGTCGACGCGCACGTTCTCGACGAGGCCCGGGTTGGCCCGGCCCGTCCGCATGCCCCGGAGCTTCTCCTTGAAGACCTCCAGGGCCGTCTCCATGCGCTCTTCCGTCTCGAGGACGATCGTGTCGTAGTCCATACTCACTCCACGAGAGTCCCCAGCCGCTCGCCATTCAGTGCCCGCTCGACGTTCCCGGGCTCCTTCATGCTGAAGACGAGGATGGGGAGCTTGTTCTCCATACAGAGGCTGATGGCCGTCGCGTCCATGACCTTCAGGCGCTTCTGGAGGACGTCCAGGAAGCTCAGCCGCTCGTAGAGCTGCGCCTCCGGGTCCGACACGGGGTCCGCCGAGTACACGCCGCGGACCTTCGTGGCCTTGTAGAGCATGGTGGCCCCGATCTCGACGGCGCGCAAGGCCGCCGTCGTGTCGGTCGAGAAGTACGGGTGACCCGTCCCTCCCGCGAGGATCACGACGCGCCCCTTCTCCAGGTGCCGCAAGCACCGGCGGTGGATGAAGGGCTCCGCGACGTCGTTGACGTGGATCGCCGAGAGCACTCTCGTCACGATCCCGACGCCCTCGAGCGCCGACTGGAGCGCCAGGGAGTTCATGATCGTCGCGAGCATGCCCATCTTGTCTCCCGTTATGCGGTCGATCCCCTGCCTCGCGATCTGCTCCCCCCGGACGAAGTTGCCTCCCCCCACGACGAGGGCGACCTGGAGGCCTCCGGCCGAGAGCGCCCGCTGGACCTGCATGGCCAGGTCGAGCACGATCTTCGGGTCGATGCCGAATCCTCCCTCCTTGCAGAGGGCCTCACCGGACATCTTCAAGAGGACTCGGCGCTGCGCCATGGATCACGGTACTCCTGATCGCGAGCTCCCTTGGCGGCCGCCCGGCGGCGAGCGAGCGCAGGGGCCCGGGCTCACGCCCGGAGTGGGTCCGCCGGCGTCGCGGCCGGCCCGCCCCCCTCGCGCGGCCTGGCGTCACCGGGAGCCTTCGCGGCGGCCTCGCCTTGCGCCTTCCGCGCCTCATCCTCGAGCTTCGATTTCTCGAGCTCGGCCTGGGTCGACACGTACTTGTCCCGTCCGGCGATGATGGCGTCCGTCAGCGAGCGGAGGACCTGCTGGATCGCCCGGTAGGCGTCGTCGTTCCCGGGGATCACGAGGTCCACCTGCCTCGGGTCGCAGTCCGTGTCCACGAGGCCGACGACGGGGATCCCCATCTTCCGCGCCTCCCGGACGGCGATGTACTCGCGGCGGATGTCGACGACGACCAGGCAGCCGGGGAGCTGCTTCATGGCCCGGATGCCCTCCAGGTTCCGCAGGATCTTCCGCCTCTCGCGCCGGAGCGAGGAGATCCGTTTCTTCGAGTACCGCTCGATGGCCCCCGATTTCTCGAGGTCCTCGAGCTCGTCGAGCCTCTTCAGGCGCGATCGGATCGTGTGGTAGTTGGTCAGGGTGCCTCCGAGCCAGCGCTCCGACACGTAGTGCATCCCGCACCGCTGCGCTTCGCGCTGGATGAGGCTCTTCGCCTGCCGCTTCGTCCCCACGAGCACCACGTCCTTGCCGGCGGCCGCCATCTGCGTGAGGAAGTTGCAGGCGCGGACGAGGCCCTTGATGGTCTCGCGGATGTCGATGATGTGGATCATGTTCCGCTTCCCGAAGATGAACGGCTTCATCTGCGGGTGCCAGCGGCTGACCCGGTGACCGAAGTGGACGCCGGCCTCGATGAGGCTCTCGACCTGGACGAGTGACAACGAGATCTCCTTTCGCCCGGGGAGCCTCGCCGCGCGCCGCGGCCGGCGCCCGGCGAGGCTCCTAGGATCGCGCTCCTAGGGCTTCGGCCCGCCGCCCCCAAGGCGAGGGCGGGGCCACGGATGTTGTGTGAGCGTCGGCAGGAGCTTTCCCCCGGACGGGCCGATCCCATCCGGCAAGGGCAGCTCCCGTGATCGACACGGAAGCGCGGTACGGTACCACGCACCCCCCGGCGATTCAAGGTCCAAGAGCGCGAGGCCACGGGTCACCGCCTCTCGTGGCGCCTCCGGAGGAAGGCCTCCTGGCTCTGCTGGATCTGGTCCAGGATCCTTGTGGCGATGTCGATCGCCTGCACCCCGTGCTCGCCCGTCACCACGGGCTCCTGGGCCGTGCGGACCGCGAGCAGGAAGGCCTGGAGCTCGCCCCGGAGAGGCTCCTCGGAGGAGATGGGGAGCTGCTCGATGTTGAAGTACTGGGTGAAGAGCGGGTAGGCGCCCTGGCTCTCCTCCAGGGTCGCCATGCGCTTGAAGTCTATCTTCTCCCGGTCGTAGCCCTCCTTGAGGCTGATCCTCATGCCCGTCTTCGCCACGTAGTCCAGCGAGGTGTAGGAGCTCGGGCAGAAGATCCGCATCTTCCGGCTCTTCTGGATGGCGACGCGGCTGGATTTGAACACCGCCGTGCAGCCGTTCTCGAAGGTGATGCGCGCGTTGGCCAGGTCCTCCGTGCCCGAGAGGACTCGGGTGCCCACGGCGTCCAGGTTCGCCACGGGGGAGCTCACGAGGTTGAGCACGATGTCGATGTCGTGGATCATGAGGTCCAGGACGACGCTCGTCTCCACCGACCGGAAGCTGAACGGGTGGATCCGGTCGCACTCGATGAAGACCGGATCCTGGATGTACGGCAGCGCGGCCAGCACGACGGGGTTGAAGCGCTCGATGTGCCCCACCTGCAGCGTGACGCCGTGCTCCCGGGCGACGTCGAGGAGCTCGCGCGCCTCGGCGAGCGTGGACGTCATGGGCTTCTCGACCAGGACCGAGACTCCCGCCTCCACGAGGGTCGACGCCACCTGCAGGTGGGTCGGCGTCGGGGTCACGACGCTCGCCGCGTGTACGCCCTCGAGCAGAGCCGGCGTCAGCTCGTGGGAGAACGGGACGTCCAGGTTCGTCGCCACGGCCTTCGATTTCTCGAGATCGGTGTCCACGACGGCCACGAGCCGGGCGCCGTCGAGCTCGCGATAGACGCGGGCGTGCTGCTTCCCCAGGTGCCCTACCCCGACGACGAGGACTTTCACCGGCTCGCTGGGGGCCGGCCGCCGGGCGCGCTGCATGGGATTCCCTCTCCTCCCTGCTCTCGGACCTCAAGGCTGGCGGGCGCGACCCTGGTTCCCGCGCTCGGTGGCGAGCAGGAACTCCACGAGGGCCGCGACCTCCGGCACGCTCCCCTGCTCCGCGAGGAGCCGGTCGACGGCATCGCGCCGCGGGACCCGGGAGCGGAAGAGCAGCCGATGCGCCTCTTTCAAGGCAGCCACCGTCCCGACCGCGACGCCGTTCCGCTTCAGGCCTACCTTGTTGATGGACCAGACCCGCACGGGGTTCCCCTCGACGAGCATGAACGGGGGAACGTCCTGGGTCACCCGGGCGAGGCCGCCGACGAAGGCGTGCTGCCCCACCGTCACGAAGTGGTGGACGGCCGCCAGGCCTCCGAAGGCGGCATGGCGCTCGACCCGGACGTGCCCGCCGAGGAGCACGTTGTTGGCCATGGTGATGTCGTCTTCCAGGATGCAGTCGTGGGCTATGTGGCAGCTCGCCATGATCAAGTTGCGGTGGCCCATGCGGGTCACGCCGCCGCCCAGCAGTGTGCCGCTGTTCACGGTCACGCACTCCCGGATGACGTTGCGGTCACCGATGATCACCCAGCTCTCCTCGCCCTGGTACTTCTTGTCCTGCGGGATCGCCCCCAGGACGGCGCCCGGGAACACCTCGTTCCCCTCGCCGAGGATCGTGTTGGCCACCAGGGTCACGTTGTTGTGGAGACGGGTCCCATCCCCAACCCGGCAGCTCGGCCCAACGTACGTGAACGGTCCGAGCTCCACGTCGACGCCCAGCTCCGCCGTCGGATGGACGTAGACGTTCTCGTAGCGGAACTCGAGCTCGGTGGTTTTCCTCGAAGACCAGAACATCCTTGCGCTTATGCCTCCGACGTCTCCCCTCGCGGCGTCCGCCCCGCCCCGACGGCCTCGCGGCCAGCCTGGACGAGCTCTCCGGCCAGCTCCCTGGCCAGGCGCACGTTGAGCGCGTGGCCCGACCGCACGGCCAGGATTCGCCCGTGGATCCTGGCCCCGAGGAGGCACAGGTCCCCGAGCAGGTCCAGGACCTTGTGCCGGGCGAGCTCGTCGGGGAATCGGAGCGTGTTGTCGATGACCCCCGAGCACCCGACGACGAGGGTGTTCCGGGTACTCGCCCCCTTCCCCAGGCCCTCGGCCTGGAGGGCCCGGACCTCCTCCTCGAGGACGAAGGTCCGCGCGGGCGCAATCTCCCGGGCGAACGTCTCCTCGGTGACCTCGAGCTCGAAGCTCTGCCGGACCAGCGAGGGATCGCCGTCCGGCCGGAGCTGGCCGTAGTCGAGGACGTACCTCAGGCGCAGGCCGTCGCGCCGCGGGAAAGCCTCGACGGACGCGCCGCGGTCCTCGACGCGGGCGGCCCGCGCCACCCGGAGCTCGCGGGCCGGGCTCCCCTGCCCCACGACCCCGGCCGCCCGGATCGCCTCGTAGAAGGGCAGCGCGCTCCCGTCCAGGCCCGGCACCTCCGGCCCGTCCATGCGGACCTCCACGTCCTGGACTCCGGCCCCGTAGAGGGCCGCGAGCAGGTGCTCCGTCGTGTGGACCTCGATGCCCTGGCCGACCAGGGCGGTCCTCCGCGGGCGGGTCCCCAGGCTCTCGAGGCGGGCCTCGATCCGCGGCCTGCCGGGGAGGTCGGTCCTCACGAACACGACGCCCGTGCCCGGCGCGGCGGGGACGAGGACGAGGCGGACGGGCTCCCCCGTGTGGAGGCCGACGCCGGTCAAGCTGGCCTTGGAGGCTAAGGTCCTTTGCTCGAGCATGGGCTGGGCGCGCAGCCCCGGGGCGGATCCGCCCCGGCGTGCCGGCGCTACTTCTTGGCGTACCTCGCGTTGAGGCGCCCCGCGATCTCCTTGGTTATTTCGAGCTCGGGCTTCGCGAAGTGCACGATGGGCCACTGGAACCCGGCCGTCTCCCCCGCCTCGGCCATGACCCGCTTCTCCACGACCAGGTCCAGGTCCTCCGCCTCGGCGTAGGCCTGGATCTCCCGGGTGATCTCGTCCCGGATCTCCTGCAGGTAGCGGACCATGGTGTCCCGGAGCCGCCTCATCTCCCGGTTCTTGAGGCGCTTCACCTGCATCTCGAGGAGAGTCTTCTCGTCTTCCTTCTCGTCCGCCTTCTCGCCCGGCTCGATGTTGGGCAGCTCCGCGACCAGGTCCTTGTACCTCTTCTCGAGGTCCTTGAGCTTGTCCTCCACGCCCTTGATCGCGGCCTGGAACTGGTCCTGCCGGTCCCTCTTCTTGTGGTAGCCCTCGAAGACCTCGGAGATGTCCACCACGGCGGTCCTCGGGGGTTTGAAGGCCTTCAGGGCACCCTGCCCGGCCCCGACGAGGAGGAGGCCGGCCAGGCTGACGGCACACAGAGGACGCAGGTTCTTCATTCCGGGTGTGACTCCAAAGGCACCCTTCGACTTCTCTTCCTGTCTTCTCTTCCTGTCTTCCTGCCCCTGTTCTCCCGCCCGGGCTCTCTTGCCCCGGGCTGGGCCCTCGACGGTCCGGCCCCCGTCCCGGGTAAGGGGGCATTGTACTTGGGCCCGGAGACAGGGGAAAGAAGGAAGGTGGTCCTGGCGGGCCCAGGGCTACCGGCCCCCTCCGGACCCGAGGCCGGCCCTCAGAACGGCTCGTCCACGGGCGGCACGCCCTCGCCCGGCGGGGCTCCGCCCTCCTCGTAGCGCGTCTCCAAGTTCTGGAACCGCATGTACTTGCTCTCGAACTGGAGATAGAGAGACCCCGTGGGCCCGTTCCTCTGCTTGGCCACGATGATCTCCGCCTTCCCCCGCGCCTCCTCCTTGTCCGGCTTGTAGTACTCCTCCCGGTAAAGGAGGATGACCACGTCGGCGTCCTGCTCGATCGCCCCGGACTCGCGCAGGTCCGAGAGCCGGGGCTTGTGGGACTCCCGGTTCTCGACCCCGCGGCTGAGCTGGGAGACGGTGATCACGGGAACCGAGAGCTCCCGGGCCAGCGCCTTGAGGCTCCTCGAGACCGCGGAGATCTCCATCTGCCGGCTCTCGGCCCCCCCGACCTCCATGAGCTGCAGGTAATCGATGACGATCATGTCCAGCGGGGCGCGCGAGTGGAGCCGGCGCGCCTTCGCCTTGAGGGCCAGGGGCGTGAGGCCCGGGGTGTCATCGATCAAGAGCTGGGTCTGGCTGAGGCGGGAGGCCCCGTCGAGCAGCTTCTGCCAGATCTCCCGGGAGAGCGAGCGGTGCCGCACGCGGTGCGACTCCACCCGCGAGAAGGAGCAGAGGAGGTTCTGGACGAGCTGGTCCTTCGACACCTCGAGGCTGAAGATGGCCACGCGCTTGCCCGCGAGCGCGGCGTGCTCCACACAGTTCATGCAGAAGCTCGTCTTCCCCATGCTGGGCCGGCCGGCGACGATGACGAACTCGGCCGGGTGGAACCCGGCGGTCATCTCGTCCAGGTCGTGGAAACCCGAGCGCACCGTCCCCCGCTCGGCCTCGGAGGCGCTCTTCGCGAGCCGCTCGAAGTTCTCGTCGAGGACGTCTCCGATCTTGACGAAGTCCCGCCCCATGCTGCGGGTCCCGATCTCGAAGACCCTCTGCTCGGCCGCATCGAGCTGGGCCTGCGCCGGCTGGTCCGACTCGTAGACGCCCTGGATGACCTCGGTGCAGCTCGCCACGAGGGACCGGAGGATGGCCTTCTCCCGCACGATGCGCGCGTAGTACTCCGCGTTGGCCGCCGTGGGGACGCGCTCGATGAGCTCGGCCAGGGCCCCCATGCCCCCGACGGCCTCGGCGATCCCCTGCTTCTCGAGCTCGTCGAGAGCGAGGACCTCATCGAAGGTCGAGTAGCGGTCGTACAGGGACTGGAAGACGGCGAAGATCTTCGAGTGCCTGGGGCTGTAGAAGTCCTCGGCCGTGAGGATCTGGAAGACCCCCGCCGCGCTCTTCGAGTCGACGAGGAGCGCCCCGAGCGCACTCGTCTCGGCTTCGAGGCTGTGGGGCAGCTTCTTCCCGGACAGCTCCTCCTCCAGGTTCACGGGCTCCTGCCCGGTCCCCCCCTCCCTCTCGTTCCGCCGCACCATGGCTCTC
>JACQVW010000731.1 GCA_016209535.1 Planctomycetota bacterium
CGACGCAGCATCGCGGTCGTGCAGCCGGCCGAAGCCAGGAGGGCCTACCGAAATAGGGTCTTAGGCGCCTGTCGGGCCACCCTCTCGGCAATCGTTGAGTCGGGCCACGCAAAGGCCGCTGTCTTGGATCCCCCCGGTCCGCCCTCCCTGCGTCGGTGAGGCCGCCCGTCAAGAAGCGCCCTTGCTACCCACGGTGAGCTCCCCTCCCTGCGCCGGCCTGCCCGCGCGAGCCGGGAACCCGGCCCTTCAGTCGGGCGCCAGGCCCTTGCGCGCCGCGCGCACCGCCTCGGCGTAGGCCGGAGGGAGCTTCTGCGGCTTCCCCTCGGGCGACCACCAGCGCGGGGTCTCGCTGTAGAGCCACACGTACTCATCCGCCGTCTCGAGGGCGGCACGGAGGACGGCCGCCGTCGCCTTGGGCGTGCGGAGGTTCTTCGCGAAGTCCTCGGTGTGCCACCCGCGGCCGCGCCAGTCGTGGTCGAGCCAGATCCCGAAGGAGAGGGAGGCCACGCGCGCGTAGTCCCTCGGGCTCGCCACCACGGGGAGGAGCCCCTCCTTCATGCGGCGGTAGGCGTCACGGAAAGCCTTCGCCTCGGTGTAGCCGTAGGACAGCTCGTGGCCGTCGACGAGCCTCGCCTTGCCCTTCGCGGCATCCACCATGCCGTCGAGGAACGGCGCGAGGAGGCCGTAGCTCGCCTCGGCGAGGGGCCGCGCCCCGCCCCCCAATTGCGACCAGGGCAGGCTGTACCCGAAGGTGAGGAAGACCGTGAGGTCCGGGAAGCCCGCCTGGAAGGCCTCCATGGCCTCGCGGCCGCGGCGGCGCGCCTGCGCCGCGTACTCGGCCCAGGGCTTCGACTTCGCGTCGCGCTGCTTGCGGTAGTCGAAGAGGGGCGCGTTGTACTGCTCGATGTCGAAGAGGATGCCCGCCGACTTCCCTTCGCGGGCGACGCGGGCGGCGAGGCGCGCGTTCCCGAGAACCGCCGCGAAGTCGTCGAACCAGTCGATGTCGGCGGGGGTGGTGTTGAACCGCAGGAAGTTGTGCGTGAAGCGGCGGAAGGGCGTCGCCTTGAGGTCATCGAGGGCGGGCTGGAGGTCCGCATCGGCGAAGGCCTTCTTCCCCCAGCACTCCCAGGTGAAGTTTCCCGTGGAGCCGTCGGCCCGCACGTAGCTCACGTGATAGACGCACCCGTCGAAGGGCGATGCTTCCACCTCGGCGAGGTGCTGGCGCAGGAACGCCGGGTCGGGCTCGTCCCAGCCGAACTCGATGAGCTTCTTCAAAACGGGCTTCGCCTCCTCGCCGGCGGGGGCCGCCGGCGAGGAGAACGCGGCCAGGACAAGAACGCTGGGCATGCAGGTGGGTCTCATGGATCACCTCCGGGCGCAAACCTACCTCGGCGGCGGCCGCTTCCTCGTGACCGGCGTCACTGGAGGGGTGTGTGAGGACTCAGCGCGTCCAGTCCTCGATGGGAAGGCCGCTCACGCGCTCGAACTCGGCGACATTGTTCGTGACGAGGATGCCGCCAGCGCAGAGGACGGTCGCGGCAACGATCAGATCGTTCGGCCCGATCGGAGTGCCCTTTCGTTCCAGGTCGGCCCGGATCTGCGCGTAGTGACGGGTCGCCTGGCAAGTGAAAGGGACCACCTCGAAGGCCGATAGAAGAACTTCGATCGCGCTCAGCGTCTCCCTCTTGCGCCGGCTCTTCTCGGCCCCGAAGCGCAGCTCGGCCTCCACGATCACAGGGACCTTGATGTCGGCAGGCGAGACGCTTCGGAACCGGTGCTCGAGCGCCGGGCGGTTTCCCTTGAGAGCGAAGATGCAGGTGTTGGTGTCGAGGAAGTACGTCACAGAGGCTCGCGGGGTGAGTCGTCCTCCAGGCGTCCCTGATCAGGGCGCTCGAGATCCCTCTCAGCCAGGCGGCCGAACACGGCGAAGTAATTGGGCGGCCACTCCTTCTCGAGCCCACCGACTAACCTGTCCTTGACCCAGCTCGAGACGGAAACCCGTGCCCGCCGCGCGGCCCTCTGGACATCCTTCAACGTCCGCTCGTCGAGATAGATCGTCAATTGGGGCATAGCACCTATACGATATCGCATAATTGGTGCGTATGCAACTCTCTGATCTACATTGTCTTCAGGCAGCATGAGGCACCCCAACCCAGGCTTCGACCCCCCTGCTCGCTACTCCACCACCTCCAGCTCCGCGAGCGATGCCCACGGACCCGGGGCGTGGCCGGAGAGGGCGACCAGGCGGATGGAGCGGGCCGGGGCCGGCTTGGCCAGCGTCACGGTCTTGGGCTCCGCGTCGTTGGGGAGCGTCCCCTCGGCGGCGGGCTCGCCCCAGGACTCACCGTCGGCGCTCAGGTGGACGGCGTAGCCCTGGATCCACCCGTTCCGGTTGCCGTCCTGGCGCGGGAGCAGGCGGAGGCCGCGGACCACCAGGGGCCGCTCGAGCTCGATCCGGAGCTCGTGCGGGAAGCCCGGCGTCGCGGCGCCCCACGCCGTGTGCCACAGGGTCCGCGGGTCGCCGTCGACGGCGTTCTCGGGCTCGTGGCCGGGCTGGAAGCTGTCCGCCCGGACGCTCCGCAGACCCGCCCTCTGCATGGCGGGCGGCGGCGCGAGGAGCGCGCGCACCTGGGCGGCGGTGACCTCGACCTTCGGCTGGAACGCCTCGCTCGCCATGTAGCGGAACAGGCTGCGGCGGAGCTGGCGCGCGACGGGGTTCCCCTCGAGGCCGCCCTCGAGGTCGATGCTCGAGACGAGGAGGCGGCCGCGGCCGACCCGCGCCTCGAAGACGAGGCCGAGCTTGCGGTTCGTGAACCAGTCGTCGATGACCTGCACGATGGGGCGCAGCCCCTGCGGGAGGCCGTCGAGGATCATGGCTCCGGCGCGCGTCACCAGGTACCACCACTGCCAGCTCGTGTGCGGGTCCGTGGGGAACTCGGCGAACAGCGGGTGACTCGGGTCGCAGAGGATCCCGAGCGTCTGCGGCGCCTGGCGGCCCGTCCAGGCGGTGTTCCAGAAGATGCTCGAGAAGCCCAGCTCGACCCTGCCGAGCTTGGGGTCGCGCCCGACGCGGGCCGGCGGGGCCAGGAGGAGGACCCTGCCCCCGGCCTCGAGGGCCGCCGCGGCCTCATCGTCGAGGTCGCAAGCGACGACGATCCCCGCCGGGACGGACGCGTCCACCTCCGCGGGGTACACCCAGACGTCCCAGTCGTTCCTGAACGGCGTGCCCTCGAGCCACACCTCGAGCGTGAGCTTCCGCGGCGGCCCGGCGCTCGCGAGCGGGACCTCGAGCCGGCCGAGCGGCTCCTCGTTCCCGAGGGGGATCGCCCGCTCCCCGAAGGAGCCCGACGCGACGGGCCGAACGTCGCCCGCGCCCGCGCCGGCGAGCCGCCAGCGCACCTCGACCCTCTCGAGCGGCGCCGGACCGAAGTGCGCGACCTTCACCACGGCCTCGAGCGTCTCATCCGCCGTGAAGACGCGCTTCGGAAGGAGGGCGAGCGGCACCGTCGGGCCCGCGAACCGGCGGAACTCCTCGGCCGTCACGTAGCCCTTCGGCTCCCAGAACGGGTCCAGCACGCCGACGAGGGCCGTGCCCTGGCCGGGGAAGTCGTTGAGGCCGAGGAGCTGGAACCCGCCCATGCCCGGCGTGCGCAGCGCGGACTCGATGTCCTCCTTGTAGCAGAGGGTCTGGAGCTTCCCCGAGGCGCGCACGAAGTCGCGCGCCTGGTCGAGGATGCCGTGCGCGCGGAGCGAGTCGCGGAAGATCTCGAAGTTCCTGGGCTTCAGGTAGCCCGTGTACTTGGGGATCTCGTCGAAGCTCGGGTAGACGCACCACTGGCCGATCTCGTGGCTGACGACGGGCACGCGGTGCGCCTGGACGTTCTCGCGGTAGTCCGTGACCGTCTCGGGGGGGCGCGCGTTGATCCGGCTCCCGAGCCCGGCGCCCCAGCCCTGGATGCGAGGGTCGGGCGTCACGTGGAACTGGTTCTCGGGGATCTGCGGCCAACCGGCGCCACCGCTGTAGAGGCGGCGCGGGTCCTTCGCCGCCATGCGCCGGACCCACTCGGCGAGGTACGCGGCGTGGCGCGGCCCTCCCGGCTCGTTCCCGTAGAGGAGGAACGCGAAGGACGGGTGGCTGCCATAGGCGCGCAGGATGCGGTCGGCCTCGCGGTGGACCCAGGCGTCCACCGGCTTCCCGTCGCCGAGGGTGGTCGACTGGTTCGCCCACGAGGCGCACTCGACGTGGAGGTAGAGCCCGAGCTCATCCGCCGCGGCGAAGGCCGCCTCGGGCGGGCACCAGGAGTGGAAGCGGATGACGTTCAGGCCGTGGTCCTTCGCGGCGCCGATGACCTTCTTCCACGAGGCGTCGTCCGCCGGCGGGTGTCCCGTCCTGGGGAAGACGGCGCACTCGAGCGTGCCTCGGACGAAGAGCCGCCGGCCGTTGATGAGGAGCCTCGTCCCCGCGGTGGACAGCTCGCGGAGCCCGAAGACGGCCGACCTCGCCACCGGCAGGCCCGCGCCGCCCGGGGTCGAGTCCGGCTCCAGGAGGGCCGTGAGGCGATAGAGCGCAGGGCGGTGCTCGTCCCAGAGCCGCGCCTCCGCGCCGAGCGCCAGCTCCGCGTCGAAGGCGCCGCCCGCGGCGTCCCAGACCGCCCGCAAGGTGCTCGTCGCGACCGCCGCGGGAGCCTCGCCTGCTCCGGGCGCCCACTCCTCGACGCGGAGCGCCACCTTGCCCGCGCCGGGCCGCCCGCCCGCGTTCCCGATGCGGCCCTTGACCACGACGGCCCTCGCCGCCGCTCGCGGATAGGTCTGGAGGTCGTCGATCCACGGGCGCGCCGTGGCCCGCAGCTCGATCCGGCCCACGATGCCGTTCCAGTTGCCCTGCGTGTGGTCGCTGACCGAGTGGGAGTTCTCGCCCACGTCCACGACGAGGCGGTTGTCGACGCGCACCGTGAGGGTGTGCCTGCCGGGCGCGAGGCCCGAGCCCAGCTCGTGCTCGTGGGGCGTCGAGAGGCTGTCGCAGGAGCCCGCGAAGCGCCCCTCGAGCCACGCTCGCGTCTCCCAGTGCGGGCGCTCGAGCGAGAGGACGACGCGGAGGTCCCTCCAGCCCTCGGGGATCTCCACCTCGCGCTGGTACCAGGCCGCCCCGACGTAGTGCCTCTCCGGCTGGAGCCAAAAGGGCACCTTCACGTTTCCGGGCCGGCGGTAGGCCTCGTATTCGGGCGCCGTGAACCACGAGCGGTCCACGATGGTGCCGGTCCACCTCGTCTCGGCTGTGACCTCGTCGCCGATCCCCTGCGCGGGCAGCGCTCCGGGCAGGGTCACCTCCCCCTCGAGGGCGCGCTCGAACCAGCGCTCGCGCAGGCCGGCACCGTCCCGGTCGAGCTGGAAGCGCCAGCGGCCGTCGAGGGAGATTGAGCCCTCGCCCGCGGCCGCGTCAGGCGCGAGGAGCCACGAGGCGCTCGCGGCCGCCGCGACGGCGAGGGCGGAGAGCGTCCCGAGGCTGCGCTCCACGGGTCTCACGGCTTCACCGGCCACACCCTCACGAGGGCGCCCCCGCGGCGCGGCAAGCTCGCCTTGAATTCCCCTTCGAGCTCGCCCAAGTCGCGCTGCCTCCACAGGTCGCGAACGCGCTGCTTGCCGCTCAAGCCCAGGTCCGGCCAGCGGGCCGCCACCGCCGCCTCGACCTCGCCCTCGTTGAAGAGGCCCACCGCCTTGCTGCCGTCCTCCATGTCCTTGACCATGACGAAGGTGTCCTCGGTGAGGTGCTTGACGGCGGCGCACCGGCCGAGCGGGTCCTGGTCCACCTCGATGACCTCGGGGTTGCAGAGGACGTTGAGCGTGAGCTCGTCGAGCCGGCTCATGTCGCCGCTGTAGAAGAGGGGCGCCGCCATGAGGCACCAGAGCGACAGGAACGCGTACTGCTCGCTCGGGGAGAGCGGGCAGGGCCTTGGTAGGCCTCCCTCGCGGGCGTCTCCGACGTGGCCGATCTGGAGGTAGTCCGGGTCGTTCCAGGCGCCGGGCTTCGACCAGGCGCGGTGCTCCGCGTTCACGAGGGCGACCTCGAACACGCGGTCGAGCTCGAAGCCGAGATCGCCCGCCGTCCGCCACGAGTGACCGCCCACCTCGGCGCCCCACTCCCAGACGTTTCCCATGCCGTACTGGCACAGGTTGAGGACGATGTCGCGCTCTTGCCGCTTCAGAATCTCGCCCATGAGGGCGTAAGGCTTCACGAGGGCCGCTCGGCTCCCATCGCCTTTCGCGATCTCGCCGTAGGAGCACCAGTCGTACTTGAGGAAGTCGAAGCCCCACGCGGCGAACCTGGCCGCGTCCTGGGCCTCGTGGTCGTGGCTCCCGGCGAAGCCGGCGCACGTGAGCGGGCCGGGCGATGTGTAGATGCCGGCCTTGAGGCCGAGGGAGTGGATGTGGTCCGTGAGGGCCACCATGTCGGGGAAGTGCTTGTTGGGGACGATGTCGCCCCGCTCGTCGCGCAGCGGGCCGACGCGCAGCGGGTCGGCGTGCTTCGGCGCGTTCATCCAGCAGTCGTCGATGCTCACGTAGGAGTATCCGACGTCGGCCATGCCGCTCGAGACCATGACGTCGGCGGCCTCGCGCATCATGGCGTCGGTGACGCGGTTGTAGTGGGCGTACCAGTGGTTCCAGCCCATGGGCGGCGTGAGGGCGAGCGCGTCGCCGCTCACGATCTTGAACGCACGGGAGACCTCGCCGTGGGCGTTCTTCGCTCGGAGCGTGACCCGGTGCTCGCCGCGCCCGGGGGCCGTGCCGGCGATGATGCCCGTCCTCGCGTCGATCCGGAGCGTCGCGGGCAGCCCATCGGCCGCGAAGGCCATGGGCCGCTCGCCCTGGGCCGGCACGCGGTAGAGGAACGGCCTCGCGGGCCGGCAGCCGTAGACGGCGGGGCCGTTGATGCGCGGGGCCGGACCCGGCTTCGGCGTGAGGAGCACCGCCTCCTCGCGAGGGGCGGCGATCGCCCGCGGCCTGGCGCCGCTCACGATGAGCCGCGCGTCGGCCCAGTCCGCGTGGTCGAAGTCGATGCCGTCGCCCGCGTCGCCCACGAGGAGGAGGAGCGTCCTCACGCCGCGCAGGTCGACGTCCACGCGCCGGGCGGGCTGGCCGGGCGTCATCGTCCCGGACTCCCACAGCGCCTTGCCGTCGCCGAAGACGCGGAAGGCGACGGAGCCGGGCCCCCCCGCCGCGTCGTCCACGCCGACCGATGCGAGGAGCCTCTCGGCACCCCCGGCGAGGTCGATCCAGAGCACGCTCCTCGCGTGGGTGCCCACGCCGCGCTCGAAGCCCTGGCCCGCGATCGCGAGCGGCCTCTCGCGGATCGAGCGGTTCACCTGGGGTCTGCCCCAGCCCTGGCGCACCGGCGTCAAGTCCAGGTCGGAGAGCCACACCGCGTCGGCGGCGCGGGCCCGGGGGGCGAACGAGCAGCCTGCGGCGGCGAGGGCCGCCAGGAGGAGCGTGCGGTTTCGGGTCATCGGACGAGCTCCCTTTCGATCTGCTCCAGCGTCTTGCCTCGGGTCTCGGGCAGCTCGGCCGCGATGAAGACGCAGCCCGCGGCGCAGATCGCCGCGTACAGCCAGAAGGTGCCCGCTGGCCCGAGGCTCGCGTTGAGGAGGGGGAAGGTGTAGGTGAGGACGAAGCACGCGATCCAGAGCGAGGCGACGGCCAGGGCCGTGGCGGCGCCGCGGATCCGGTTCGGGAAGATCTCGGAGATCACGACCCACGTCACCGGCGCGAGGGACATGGCGTAGCAGCCGATCGCCGCGAGCACGAGGCCCACGATCGGCGGGCCCTGCACGCCGGCGTGGAAGCATAGGCCCATCGCCACGTAGATCGCGGCGAGCCCCGCGGCCCCGAGGAGCATGAGCGGCCGTCGGCCGGCCCGGTCCACGAACCCCAGCGCCACGAAGGTGAAGGCGAGGTTCACGGACCCGGTCCAGGCGATGTTCGCGAGCACGTCGGAGATGTCGTAGCCCGCGGCGCGGAAGACCTCCTCGGCGTAGTTGAAGATCACGTTGACGCCGCACCACTGCTGGAAGACGGCGAGGGTCACGCCGAGGAGGAGGACTCGGCCCATCCTGGGGTCGAGGAGGTCGCGGAAGGCGACCTTCCCGGCCTCGCCGGAGAGCGTGGCCTCGATCTCGGCGAGGGCCAGCGCGGCGTACTCGTCGCCGCCGACCCTCGCGAGCACGCGGCGGGCGCGCTCGCCGCTGCCGTTCTTCGCGAGCCAGCGGGGGCTCTCGGGCGCGAAGAGCATGCTGGCGAGGAAGGCGAGGGACGGCACCGCCGTGAGCGCGAACATCCAGCGCCACCCGGTCTGCCCGTACCACGAACCGCGGATGAAGTCGTCCGAGGAGCCCGGCGGCAGACCGCGTGCCAGGATCCAGTTGACCGTCTGCGCGAGGAGGATGCCGAGGACGATGGTGAGCTGGTTCACCGCCACGAGGCGGCCGCGGGCCGCGGCCGGCGCCACCTCGGCGATGTACATGGGCGACAGGCTGGAGGCGAGGCCGATCGCGACCCCGCCGAGCATGCGCCAGGCGACGAAGGCCGCGAAGCTGTCCGCGAGCCCGTTCCCCACGGACGTCACGGCGAAGAGGAGGGCCGAGGCGACGAGGAGGCGCTTGCGTCCGAAGGCGTCGCTCAGCGCGCCCGCCGCGAGCGCTCCGGCGAGGCACCCGACGAGCGCGCAGCTGTTGGCCCAGCCCACGTGGCGCGGGTCCGTGAGGTGGAAGTACCGCTCGAAGAACGGCTTTGCCCCGCCGATCACGACCCAGTCGTAGCCGAAGAGGAGCCCGCCCATGGCGCCGGCGAGGGAGACGGCCCAAACGTAGGCCATGTCGAGCCGGGCCTCGGGCTCGATCGCCGCGGGCGTGGAGCGGGGGATCATGGCCGCTCAGGTTATGCGCAGCGGCGAGTTGGCCCCGTGACGCGGATCACATGCCCCGCCGAGCGCCCGCGGTACGTTTGGACAGCACCTCACGATCCATCGGCTGCACCGCGTGCGCCTATCCGCAGTGCCCGCCGGTCCCAGCGCAAGGAGCACCTCCATGAGACGACGCGATTTCCTCCGCCGGTCCCTAGCCGCGGCCATCGCGGCCCCTGCCGTCCTCCCCTCGGGCGTCCTCGCCGCGCCGGGGAGGCCCGGGCCCAACGACCGCGTCCTCGTCGGGCTCATCGGCGCGGGCCACAGGGCCCGCGGCGTCTTCAAGGACACGCCGGCGGCTCTCAAGCTCGTCTCGATCGGCGACTGCGACCTGCGGCAGATCGCGAGCTTCTCGGAGTGGGTCCTGAAGGAGCGGCCCGACGTCGCTCAGGGAAAGCCTACGGCGCACCAGGACTACCGCCGCATGCTCGAGGCGGAGAAGCTCGACGGGGTCTTCGTGGAGACGACGACCCACTCCCGGACGCTCATCTGCATCCACGCCATGCAGGCCGGGCTCGACGTCTACGCCGAGAAGCCGCTCACCTTGACGATCGAGGAGGGGCAGCACCTCGTGCGAGCCGAGAGGCGGTACCAACGCGTCTTCCAGGTGGGGACGCAGCAGCGCTCGATCCCGATCAATAACTTCGCGAGCGACCTCGTCAAGGGCGGTGCCATCGGTCGCGTCCACACTGTCCTCTGCATGAACTTCCTGGGCCCCGAGCGGCGTGCGCCGGGCGCCGGCCAGCCCGCCCCCGAGGGCCTTGACTGGGACCAGTGGTGCCACCAGGGCGAGCTCGTGCCGTACGCGCCCGACCTCCACCCGGGCCTCGACAAGTGGGGGCGCTGGCGGGACTACGACGGCGGAGGGCTCGGCTACGGCGTCACCGGGTGGGGCACCCACGCGTTCGACCAGGTGCAGCGGGCGCTCGGCACCGACGACACGACCCCCGTCGAGGTCTGGCCCGAAGGGCGGGGGCTGGAGTGCGAGGTGTCGATGCGCTACGCGAACGGCACCGTGCTCAAGGGCAACCTCCCGCGCGACAACGACAAGGCGCCGGGGCTCGGCGGAATCTTCATCGGCGAGAAGGGGAGGATCGAGATCAACCGGAACCGCGTCGTGAGCGACCCGCCCGAGATCGCGAAGGGCTCACCGGAGCCCGATGATCCCTCCACGACCGCGAGCGTCACGCGGCGCCACATCGAGGACTGGCTCGAGTGCATGCGGACGCGGAAGCTCCCGCGGGCGAGCGCCCTGGTCGGCCACCACTCGACGGTGATCTGCCACCTGATCAACATCTGCCGCGAGCTCGGGCGCAAGCTGCGCTGGGACCCGGTCAAGGAGGAGTTCCAGGGCGACGAGGAGGCGAACCGCCTGCGCTCCCGCCCGCGCAGGAAGGGGTACGAGCTGCCGGGGGTGGCGAGCTGAGCTCCGCCCAGGCCTCTCCAGGTCGTGACAAGATGCACGGCCGGCGCGAGGGCGAGTAGCATAGCCTTCGTCCCGAAAGGAGGCGCACATGCTCTTCGACCTCACCCTGACCCTCGTCCTCGCCCCGACCCTCGGCGCCGGCCCGCCCGAGGCGCGCGGCGAGCTCCTGCCGCAGTCGACCGACGCCGTCGCGCTCTGGTGGGCCCTCTCGGGCTGGAAGGTGAACCTCGAGCAGCCGGCGCCGCCGGCGCGGGGCGAGGCGGTCGCGATCCGCGCGGCCCGAGGCGAGGCCGAGGCGGCGCAGCTCATCGTGCGGCCCGCGAAGGATCTCCGCGGGCTCCGGGCGGCGGCCACGGCGCTCGCCGGGCCCGGCGGGGCGGCGATCCCGGCGGGGGCGGTCGAGGTCCTCCGCGTGCGCTACGTGCCCGTGGCGCGCCGCACGGATCCCACGGGCGCCGAGGGGCCGTGGCCCGACCCGCTGCCGCCCTTCGCGGGCCCCATCGACGTCGCCGCGGGGCGGAACCAGCCGCTCTGGGTGCGCGTCACGGTCCCGCGCGACGCCCGGGCCGGCGAGTACGCGGGCACGGTGCGCCTCGAGGCCGAAGGCTGGCGGGCCGAGGTGCCGCTCCGCGTCCGCGTCTTCGGCTTCGAGCTTCCCCCCCGCATGAGCTGCACGACCGCCTTCGGCTTCTCGCCGGGGAACGTCTGGCGCTACCACAAGCTCCCGGACCCGGCCCGGCGCCGCGAGGTCCTGGAGAAGTACTGGGACGACTTCGCCGCGCACCACATCTCGCCCTACGACCCCGCGCCCCTCGACCCCTTCCAGGTCCGGTGGCCCGACGTCAAGGCCGGGGCGCCGCGCGAGCCGGCGGCGCTCGCGCCCTCGATCGACTGGAAGGCCTGGGACGTCGCCATGGAGCGCGCCGTGAGCCGGGGCTTGAGCTCCTTCGCGCTCCCGACCCACGGCCTCGGCGGCGGCACCTTTCACTCGCGCGTGGAGCCGAGCCTCCTCGGCTTCGTCGAGGGCACGCCGGAGTACGAGGCGCTCTTCACGGGCTACTGGCGGGCCGTCGAGAGCCACGTGCGCGAGAAGGGGTGGCTCGACCTCGCCTACGTCTACTGGTTCGACGAGCCCGACCCGAAGGACTACAAGTTCGTCGCGAACGGCTTCCGGAAGCTCAAGGAGGCGGCGCCGGGGATCCACCGCATGCTCACGGAGCAGGTCGAGCCGGCGCTTGTGGGCGGGCCCGACATCTGGTGCCCCATCTCCAACGCCTACGGCCACGAGGCGGCCGAGGCGCGCCGGAGGCACGGCGAACGCTTCTGGTGGTACGTGTGCACGGGGCCCAAGGCGCCGTACTGCACCCTCTTCATCGATCACCCCGCCACGGAGCTGCGGGTCTGGCTCTGGCAGACCTGGCAGAGGAAGATCGACGGGATCCTCGTCTGGCAGTCGAGCTACTGGACGAGCGAGTGCGCCTACCCCGACGCCGAGCGGCCCCAGGACCCCTACGAGGACCCCATGGGCTGGGTCTCGGGCTACGACACGCCGAAGGGCAAGAAGTCTCCTTGGGGGAACGGCGATGGGAGGTTCATCTACCCGCCCGAGGCGGCGGCGACGGGCCGCCAGGCCGAGGCGGTGCTCGACGGGCCCGTGGACTCGATCCGCTGGGAGATGCTCCGTGACGGGATCGAGGACTACGAGTACCTGTCGATCCTCAAGCGGCTCGTGGCGGAGCGCGGCGCGGCCCTGCCCGCGGCCGAGCGGGCAGGGTTCGAGAAGCTCCTCGAGGTGCCCCCAGAGATCACGAGGGACATGGTGAGCTTCACCGCGGACCCGGCGCCCATCGAGGCGCGGCGCGTCGCGGTCGCCGAGGCCATCGAGGGCGCCCTGAAGGTCGCATCGCCCGAGGGACGGCCGGTGGGGCAGCCGGCGGGCGGGGCGCCGCGAGGCGCCGGCATCCTCGCCGGGCTCCGCCGCGACCGCCCCCGCCTGTACGCGACCCGCGAGGGCATCGAGCAGCTCAAGAGGCTCCTGGAGCGCGACCCCGTCGCCCGCCGCTGGCGGGAACGCCTCGAGGAGGACGCGCGCCGGATGCTCTCGGAGGCGCTCGTGGAGCGGAAGCTCGTCGGCCCGCGCCTCCTGCACCAGAGCCGCGCGGCCCTCCGGAGGATCAGCACCCTGGCGGGGCTTTACCTCCTCGACGGCGACCGCGCGAAGGCCGAGCGCGCCCGCGCCGAAATGCTCGCCGCGGCGGCGTTCTCCGACTGGAACCCGTCGCACTTCCTCGACGTGGCCGAGATGACGAACGCCCTCGCGATCGGCTACGACTGGCTCCACGAGCTCCTCGGGCCCGAGGACAGAGGCACGGTGCGCGCCGCGATCGTCGAGAAGGGCCTGCGCGAGGGGGTCCGCGGCTACGAGGCCCGCGTCTGGTGGACGCGCACCCACAACAACTGGAGCCAGGTCTGTAACGGCGGCCTCGCGGCGGGAGCCCTCGCCTTAGCCGACGAGGAGCCCGAGCTCTCGCGGCAGGTCCTCGAGCGGGCCCGGGAGTCCATCGCGGTCCCGATGGGGCGCTTCGCCCCGGACGGGGGCTGCGAGGAGGGGCCCGGGTACTGGAGCTACGCCACGCGCTACAACGTCTTCTACCTCTCGGCCCTGGAGACGGCGATCGGCACGGACCTCGGCCTCAAGGCGCTGGAGGGCTTCGCGGCGACGGGCCTCTTCCGCATCCACTCGATCGGGCCCCTCGGGCGTACGTTCAACTTCGCCGATGCGTCCGAGGGCGCCGGGAGCGCAGCCCAGATGCTCTGGCTCGCGCGGGCTTTCGGACGGCCCGAGTACGCGAGGCACGAGGAGGCGGTGGCGAAGGATCGACCGGAGATCTTCCACCTCTTGTGGCGGGATCCCGAGGCTGCGGGGGGCGCGCCCCGGGAGCTTCCCCTGGACGCCGTCTTCCGCGGCGTGGACGTCGCGTTCCTGCGGGGCGCCTGGGACGACCCGAAGGCCCCCTTCGTGGGCTTCAAGGGCGGCGACAACCGGGCGAGCCACGCCCACCTGGACGTGGGGACCTTCGTCCTCGACGCGCTGGGCGAGCGCTGGGCCGCGGATCTGGGGCCGGACGACTACAACCTGCCGGGCTACTTCGGCGACCGCCGCTGGACGTACTACAAGCTGCGCACCGAGGGGCAGAACACGCTCACCATCGCCGGCGAGAACCAGGCCCTGGACGCGCGGGCCCCCATCGTCGCCTTCTCCTCGAGCCCGGAGCGCGCCTTCGCCGTCGCGGACCTCACCCGCGCCTACGCGCCGCGGGCGCTGCGCGTCCTGCGCGGCGTCGCGCTCCTGGAGCGGAAGCGCGTCCTCCTCGTCCAGGACGAGGTGGAGCTGCGGGAGCCCGCCGAGGTCATCTGGGGGATGCACACGCGGGCGCGGGTGGAGGTCGATGGGGCGGCGGCGGTCCTCCACGGGAAGGAGGCGCGGCTCGCGGCGCGGGTCCTCTCGCCGGATGGAGCCCGCTTCGAGCTCCTTCCCGGCGAGCGCCCGCCCCCCGAGGGGCGGCCGGAGGGCGTGGGGAAGCTCGCGGTCCGCATCCGCGCCGTCGCCAGGGCGCGCATCGCGGTCCTCTTGACCCCCTGCGCCGAGCCCGCCGGACTGCCGGGGCTCGAGCCCGTGGACGCTTGGGGGGGTGCCATCCGGTGACCGCCGCCTGGAGAGGGCCCGCGGTCCGGAAAACCGGCGGGTCCCCCCTGGTGTCCGCTCCGCCCGGCGATGATAATCTTGCCTCGGAGGGTGGCTCGAGTCAGGAGAGACGATGACCTGCGAGATGGACCTCAAGCACCACGGAATCCACGCGCGCAACGTACTGAGGAACCTGGCCCCGGCGCGCTTCTACGAGGAGGCGGTCCGCTACGAAGGCGCGTCCATCACGTCCACGGGGGCCCTCGCGGCGAGCTCGGGGCTCAAGACGGGCCGGAGCCCCAAGGACAAGAGGATCGTCGACGACCCCGAGACCTCGAGGGACGTCTGGTGGGGCGACGTGAACCTCAAGCTCGAGCACCGGGCCTTCCTCTCGAACCGCCAGCGCGCCATCGACTACTTGAACACCCGCGACCGCATCTACGTGATCGACGGATTCGCCGGTTGGGACCCCCGCTTCCGTCTCAAGGTCCGCGTGGTCTGCGCCCGCGCCTACCACGCACTGTTCATGCACAACATGCTCATCCGGCCGAGCCAGGCCGAGCTCGAGGACTTCGGGACCCCGGACTGCCTCATCGTCAACGCGGGGCAGTTCCCGGCGGACCGCCAGACGGACGGCTTGACCTCCTCGACGAGCGTCGCCCTCAACTTGAAGACGGCGGAGCTCATCATCCTCGGCACCGAATACGCGGGCGAGATGAAGAAGGGCGTCTTCACCATGGTGAACTACCTCCTGCCGAAGCGCGGCGTGCTCTCCATGCACTGCGCGGCGAACGAGGGCGAGGGCGGCGACGTGTCGCTCTTCTTCGGCCTCTCGGGCACTGGCAAGACCACCCTCTCGGCCGACCCCAACCGGAAGCTCATCGGTGACGACGAGCACTGCTGGACCGATTCCGGGATCTTCAACGTCGAGGGCGGATGCTACGCGAAGTGCCTCAACCTCTCGCCCGAGCGGGAGCCGCTGATCCACGACGCCATCCGCTTCGGCTGCGTGCTCGAGAACGTCGTCCTCGAGGAGCGGGACCGCTCCGTCGATTTCGACGACGGGTCGGTCACGGAGAACACCCGGGCGAGCTACCCCATCGAGCTCATCCCGAACGCGAAGGTCCCGGGCCTGGGGCCTCACCCCAGGAACATATTCTTCCTGGCCTGCGATGCCTTCGGCGTCCTCCCGCCCGTGAGCAAGCTGACTCCGGCCCAGGCCATGTACCA
>JACQVW010000088.1 GCA_016209535.1 Planctomycetota bacterium
GAGCAGCACGGCGTTGAAGAGCACCGTCTTCTCCTCGGTGACGTAGAGCCGGTCGCCCTCGGCGAGCACGAACCGGGCCGAGTAGTCGGTGGTCGGCGGGATCTCGTTGACCTTCCGGGGGTTGAAGGGGTCGGAGACATCGAGGATCTGGACCCCCTCGACGCCGTGGGCGACGAAGAGGATCGGTCCCTTCTTCGCCAGGCGGTACACCATGCTGCCTCGGTCCGCCGGGATCGTGCCCGTCTCGTACTGGGCCAGGGGCTCCGTCGGATGCGCTGCATGCACGATCGCCAGGCTGTCGATCTCGCCGATGTACGCAAGCCCCCCGAACGCGAAGCTCTGCTCGATGGGGACGCCCTCGAGCAGCTTGCCCGCGAGCTCCGCCCGGAGGTCCCCGACCAGATGCGCCATGGCCGCCCCGAGGCGGCTCGCGAGATCCGAGGCCAGGCTCTCTCGCAGCCCCTGGAGCTCGAGGCAAGGACCACCGCCTTCGGCGATCAAGCTCAAGTCGACGTTCTCGATGACGGGATCGCCGAGGCCGACCAGGTCCAGGGCGCCGTCCGGGCTCTCCTCGGCCTCGAGGGTCGCCACGGAGTCGAAGCTGAACCGGATGTCGGCGGTGCACGTCCTCGAGTCGAGGGCGAGGTCAAGGATCTCCACCGGCACCCCGTCCATCGCGCCATGGATCCGGATCCGGATCCTCTGCTCCGCTCCGTCCAGCTCGATCCGGCCGTCCATGCTCTCGAGCCTCATGGGGCAGCCGGGCTTCCCCGCGAGGCCGCAGCGCCCCGCCGCGCCGGCCGGACAGAGGGCGAGCCGCACGTCCCCCGCCTCGAGCTGAGCCGTCCCGGCGGGGAGGCAGTAGGCGGCCGAGAGCCTCGGGGCCAGGAACGCGTCGAGGTCGGCCTCGGAGAAGGCGAGCCGGCACGGCGGGTAGGCGTAGCAGGTCAGGCCGTCGTCGGTGGGGTCCTCTCCGCACTCGCGGTAGGGGGGCGGCACCTCTCGGCCTCCCGTGAAGAGGAAGGCGAGGAGGGAGATGCTGTCCGAGATGTCGACCGCGCCGTCGTCGTTCGAGTCCATCGCGTCGTCGCAGGCCTCCTTGGGCAGGCTCAGGAAGAGGAAGCTCAGGATCCTGACGGCGTCGGAGATGTCCACCTTGCCATCGGTGTTGGAGTCGCCTCGACGGAAGGCCTGGCCGGCCTCCAGGGGGAGCGCGGCGAAGGCGAGCGAGAAGGCCAGCGCGAGGGCGAGGGAGGGGAGGGTCTGGAGCCGGAGCGCGGTCTCCCGCGTCGTGGGCGTCATCATGGACGTGTCCTTTCTTGGTTGGCCCTGCGGCCCTCGGAGGAGCAAACCGTGGGCCTCGGGCCGCGCGGCGCCGCGCAAGGGGCCCCGTCGAGCGGACTTGCGGAGAGACGCGAGGGCTCGGGGCGCGGCGAAGGGCTGGGATGGGTGTAAGGGCCTCGTGCGGCCGCGCGCCGCGAGGCTGACGCGGGGCGTCAATGCAGCGCTGCGGCGTGACGCCGGAGGGTCACGAGAGCTTGATCACCGCCAGCCTCAGGCCAGGGATTGAATCTGATTGCGCAAGCCCCTCCAGCGCCGCAGCGCTGCGCGCCCTCTCAGCGTCTCTCCCCCGCCCCCGGCGCCGCGCGGTACTCGGCCAGGCGCGCCTCGAGGCTCGGGCGCGGCTCCGGGGCGGGCTTCCCGGGCTCGGGCGGCGGCAGGAGGGCGAGGGCCTGCTCGAGGACCGCGACGGCCCTCGGCGCGTCGCCCGTCTCGTGGAGGGCCATGGCGAGCGTCTCGAGGACCGCCGGGTCCTTCTGCCGGCTCGCCTGCGCCGCCTTCTCGGCGAGCGCGAGCGCCGCGCCCGCGTCCCGGAGGTCCTCGGGCTCGCAGGTGATGAGCGCCCGGGCGCAGGCCGCGAGGTCGGCGGCGCCGGCGCCGGGCGCCGCCGCCTTCTCCCGGAGCATCCCGAGGTCCCTCGCGGCGTGCGCGCGCGCCTTCTCGGCCTCGCCCTTCAGGACCAGGACCGCGGCCAGGCTCAACGGGGCCTCGTGGTCGCCGGGATCGAGCCGCAGGGCCTCCGCGAAGTGCTTCGCCGCCTCGTCGAGCCTGCCCAGCTCGCGCAGCGCGTCGGCCAGGTTGTAGTGCGTCCACGCGTGGTCGGGGGCGGTCGCCAGGGCCTTCCCGTAGGCCGCCACGGCGTCGTCGAGCCGCCGGAGCCTCACGTAGAGGTTGCCGAGGTTGTACGGCCAGCGGACGTCGCCGGGATCGAGGGCGATGGCTTGCTCGTAGTGCCGCGCCGCGTCGTCGAGCTCCCCGAGCTCCCCGAGCGCCTCGAGGGTCGCGGCCAGGTTGAAGTGGCCCATGGCGTGGTTGGGCTTCAGGTCCACGAGCTTCGCGAAGGTGTCGCGGGCCTCGAGGAGCCTGCCCTTGAAGTAGTAGTTGTTGCCGAGGTTCTTCCAGGCGTTGGGCTCCCTGGGATCGATGCGGGCCGCCTCCTGCGAGGCCCGGATCCCCTCGTCGTAGCGGCCCAGGAGCCGGTATTCGTGCCCGAGGTTGAGCCACGGGGCCGGGTTGTCGGGAGCGAGCGCGATGGCCCGCTCGAAGGAGCGCACCGCATCCTCCCTCTCGCCGAGCTGGGAGCGGAGCAACCCGAGGCCGTTCACCACGGCCGCGCTCCCCGGGTCGAGCTCCTGGGCTTCCTCGAGGCGCCGCCGGGCCGCGTCCAGGTCACCCCGCGACTTGTGGATGTAGGCGAGCGCCACCCGGGCGCCGGCGTCGCGCGGGTCCAGGGCGGCGGCCTCCTCCCAGGCGCCTTGATCGCGGGCAACGACGTGGGCCTCCGCGCCGAGGGGGCATCGCTCGAGCTCGTCAACTGCACGGTGGCCGGGAACTCCATCGGGCTCTCCTGCTCGGGCTCCCCGCGGCTCACGGTCGCGAGCTCCATCTTTTGGGGCAACGAGGAGCCGAGCTGCTTCAGCCTCCAGGCGACCCACAGCCTCATCGAGGGCCCCGAGCCCAGGCCCGGCGAGGGCAACCTCAACGCCGACCCCCTTTTCGCCGACCCGTTCCGCGGCGACTATCGGCTGCGTGCCGGCTCGCCCGCCCCGGACCGCGGGACCCTGGATGGCGCGCCCTCGAGCGACCTCGACGGAAACCCGCGCTCCTGCGGCGAGGGCGTGGACCTGGGCGCCTACGAGCGTTGCGAGCCGGACGAGCTGCCCGGGTTCCGCTTCCGCCGCGGCGAGGTGAACGGCGACGCGGGGGTGGACCTCTCCGATGCCGTGGCCGTCCTCGGGTTCCTCTCCCTCGGTTCGAGCGAGCCTCCGTGCCTCGCCGCCGCCGCCGCGGGCGCCACGGGGAAGATCGACATCACCGACGCCGTCCGCCTCCTCTCCTTCCTCTTCCTGGGCGGCGCGGCCCCGCCCGCGCCGGGCCTGGAGGCTTGCGGGGCCGATCCCACCGGTGACCAGCTCGGCTGCGGGCGCGCCCCGGCCTGCTCGTGAGCGCCTGGAGTTCCTCGCCCTCGAGGACCGCCCTGGCGCCCAGTGCCCTCCCGCCGTCTCGGAGCCTTCCTCCGCAGGGCCCCAGGGCGCTCCCGCACCGCATCTTTCTATGGGACAACGATGAACCCTTCAGTTTTTGCTGCTAAACGAAGCCTTTCGTCAAGGCAGACAAAGGTCGGTTGACGCGCAACAAAGGCGGCGGCGAGCTGAAGCGCGTCCGCCGAGCGAAGCGAGTGGCGTTTGAGGTACCCAAACGCCTTCGTCCGGACCGCCTCGGTAGGCTGAGCGATGTTTGCCCCAAGAAGGATGTCAGCAAGCCGCCTGTAGCCTTCCTGGTAAAGCTGATCCGTGAGGGTCCGTTGCGGCGCTCTGCGCTTCCCTTCAAGCGCTGAAGCGCACTCTACAGGGGTGCTCCACCAGAGAATGAGGGCCTTCTCGTTCGCGAGGAGCGCCGCCATGGCGGCCGAGCTCGCCTCGGGCACAAGGCAAGGGACAAGCGCAGAGGAGTCCCAAAACATCAGCGCCCGTGTTCGCGTTCGCGAAGAAGCTCTTCAAGAACACCAGAAGGCGATGGGCCCGAGGGAGGGAGTTTGAGGTAATCCGCCAGCCTCTGTTTGGCGCGGCAAATGACGCCCTCGTCGGCAAGACGGCGAAGCTCCTCCTCGGGAACGCTTGGGATGCCGTTCTCGCTCACGACTGCAGAGCCCACCTGTTCCGCGTACTTCCTTACGAGCTGGACGTACTGCTCGGGCCAGCCTTTGACGTTGATTTGAAGGGTGTCCATGGGGGGCTCTCTCCTATCCCTATACGATAGCAGGGAGGAACGCGCGAGTGAAACCGCTGCTTGCCGACGCGAGTCAACAGCAACGGCCGAAACCAGGGCCCTTCTTGCCCTGGGGTATCGTCTCGAAGCGGTGCCGATTCCATCGAGCTTCCTGAGAGCCTCGAGAAAACACTGGTGGTCGAGGCCTCACGAACCGGCCTGAGTCTCTCGGAGTACGTGCTTCGGCTCCTCGCGAGCAAAGTCATGGAGGACGCCACGGTCAAGAGCGGAGCGGACATAGCGTCTCTCCCTCTCCCTCCCATTGACACGGTGCCCTGGCCGAGCGAGACTTTACTTTCAGCCTACCCTTGTCGCAGGAGCGGCGGCGTAGCGGTGAAGCCATGAACAAGAAGCAGGACCGTAGCGTGGCGGCGTTCGAGGGTACCGTGGAGCAAGGTCGGATTCGCCTTCGCGACAACGTTCGCCTTCCCGAGAACACCAGGGTCTTCGTCGTTGTTCCTGACCTTGGCGTCGAGCGCGTGGCGCAGGTGGCTACCCCCCGGCTCGCGGACAAGCGCCAGGCCTCTGATTTCAAGCTCGAGGTCTCCGAGGCCCCCGCCGATGCCGGCCTATGACGCGAACTGGTTCGATCCACCCGCGCCCGTAGCTCGCGTGACCCTGCGCAACGGTGCAACGGGGCAAGTCAAGCGCGACGTGCCCATGCTGCTCGACTGGGGAGCCGATGTCACCCTCTTGCCTCGTGAGGCGACCCACGCTACCAGTCTGGAATCCGTCCCGGGAAAGCAGTACGAGCTGGAGTCTTTCGATGGCGCGAGGACCTATGCGCCCGTGGTTCAAGCAGAGATCGCGTTTCTCGGCAAGATCTTCAGAGGTCAGTTCTTGATCTCCGAACGGGAATGGGGCGTCCTCGGGCGTAACGTGCTGAACTCGGTCGCCATCCTCTGCGACGGCCCTCGGCTGCACTGGGACGAGCGGGGCGGCACTCGGGGTTGAGGCGGTCAGGGCTCCCGTCACGCCTTCTCCACGAGACTCGCGTAGTCGTCCACGAATTGGATGGCTCTGACCGCCGGCCGGGAGGCCGGTCGCGACCCTGGCCCCTCCCGCGCCCCCCTTAGGCTCAATGCCCGTGAATGAAGGGACGCGCCGGCAGGGAACGCCGTAGAAGGTTTATCGGCAGGAACTCGAGGTTCCTTGAATGTTCCTTCTGCCACACGAGGCGACGGACGCAAGTCGCGGCACTGTGGGGAGTTTGGGCAAA
>JACQVW010000711.1 GCA_016209535.1 Planctomycetota bacterium
AAGCAAAGGGGGGTGTGGGGCTTCTGGACCGAGGGGCACAACAGCTGGATGGTCGGCCACCTGAACTACTACGTCCGGGCCAAGCTTATGTGGGATGCCGAGGAGGACGTCCGCGCCCTCGTCCGGGACTACTGCGAGAAGCTCTACGGGCAGGCGGCCGATGCCGTCGAGGGCTACATCTGGACGCTCGAGCGGGCCGTCGATGACAGCCCGGTGCACTTGAGCTGGGGCGAGGAGGTGCCCTGGAGGGTGATCCTGTCCCCGGATGTGCTGCGAGAGCTCGGCGGCTATCTGGAAGCGGCCCAGGCGGCGGCGCAGGCGTCGGAAGCGCCGGAGCACGCGTCTCACGTGGAGGTGCTGCGCCTGGTGCACGCGCACATGACGGCGTTCCTGGAAGCGGACGCCGCAGCCGGCCGGGGCGACTACAAGGACGCCGTGCGTTGGGTGGACGCGATGCATCGCGTCCGGGACGAGGCGGCGAAGGTGGACCCGGCGCTCATCCCCGCGACGCCGGAGTGGTGCCGGGGGCAGGTCTTCAGCCTGGAGCACTACCGGAGCGTCTACCAGGAGCTCGAGGACCGGGCCGGGGGAGCGAAGGGGAAGCTCGTGGCGTTCGTGCCGAAGGAGTGGGAGTTTCGGACCGACCCCGGCGAGGACGGGCAGATCTACCGGTGGTACCTCCCGGGCGCGGGCGGCCGCTGGAAGGACATCGACGCCACCCTTTACTGGCAGCTCCAGGGATATCAGGACGAGCGGGGCGTGGGATACGCCGGGAAGGCCTGGTACCGCACGAGCTTCCAGGTCCCGGCGGACGCCGAGGGGAAGTCCCTGACCCTCACCTTCGGAGGGATCCACAACCGCGGCGTCTGGGTCTGGGTCAACGGCCTCCTGACGGACTATCGCGACCGCCACGACTCCCGGCGGCCCCTCGACGTGGACGTGACGGGCCGCATCGTCGCTGGAAAGGTGAACGACGTCGCCCTGATGGTGAGCACTCCGCCGGGCAGCGAGCGAGGCGGCCTCTACCGGCGGGCGTTCCTCTGGAGCCGGTCCTAGCGAAGCTCCGCGGAGCGCCCGTGGGATCGTCACCCCTCCTCCGGCGGTTTGGTCCGCCGGAAGGACTTCCAGAGCAGGAGATCGTAGGCGATCTTCATGCCCGCGCCGAGCAGGAAGGGCACCGCTCCGGAGGCTCCGCCCAGGACGGCGCCCGCGAGCGCCGGGGCCGCGGCCCAGGCCCCGAGGCGCACCAGGTTGGTCGCGCCCGAGGCCGCGACGCGCTCCTCGGGCCGCACGACCGCAAGGACGTAGGACTGCCGCGTCGGGACGTCCATCTCGACGAGCCCCTCGCGGAGGAGGAAGAGGACCGCCGCGACGGGGAAGCTGGGGGCGAACACCACCGTCACGAGGAGCAGGCTCGACGGGATGTGGGTGAAGACCATGGTGTTCACGAGCCCGATCCGCCGCGCGAGCCACGCCGCGGCGAGGTGCGAGGCGGCGTTGAGGCCGCGTGCCCCCAGGAAGAGGAGGCCCACGGTCCCCTCGTCCGCACCGAAGCGCTCGTGGAAGTAGAGGGAGAGCATGGCCGTGGTGAGGAATCCGCCCGCGAGGCTGTCGAGGCCGAAGAGCGCGCAGATCCGCGAGAGCATGCGGCGGCTCTCGGGGGAGACGCGGGCGGCCGCCGCGCCTCGCGTCGCCTCGACGCTCGCGGGCAGGAGCAGGTAGAGCGGCAGGGGGGCGGCGCTCAGGACGGCGAGCCCCGCCATGGCGGCGCGGAGGGATGCGACCTCTTCGAGCCCTGCCGCCTGCCGGAGGAGCGTTGGCGCGGCCGCGAGGATGCTCCCGAGCGCGTGGCCCGCGTCCTGGATGACGTTGTACCAGGCCAGGGCCCGGGTGCGCTCCTCGGCCCGGGCGGATGAGGCCAGGATCGCCTGCTCGAGGGCGAGGGCCCCGCCTCGGTCGCGGCCCATGCCGTTCAACATGCCCGCGAAGGCGCACGCCGCGAGCACGGCGGGGCTTGACCCCACCGCTGCAGCGAGCCCTCCGGCCCCCGAGATGGCCGCGAGGAGGATCAGCGTCCGCCGGCGGCCGAGGCGCTCGCCCGCGAGAGTGACGGCGAGGAGGGCGGCCGCGGCGCCGGCGAGGCCCGCGCCGACGACGAGGCCGACTTCCGCCGGCGAGAGCCTGAGCGCCGAGAGGTAGAACCCCAGGAGCACGCCCGTCCCGCCGGTCGCGAGCGCTCGCAGGAACGCCGTGGCGAAGACCACGCGCTGGCTCCCCATGGGCGGCGCTCAGGGCTCGAGGGCCCTCCTGGAGCGACGGCGCCTCACCTCCAGGTCACCTCCATGGAGAAGAAGTGCGCGAAGTCCTTCCGCGGCGGGTTGTTCGTGTTCGTGGGGTCCTTCTCTGGGCTCCGGATGTAGAAGTCGAGCTGGATCGCCGCGGGGTTCACCTCGCCGGCCAGCGTCTTCTTCTGGAGCATGGGGTAGGTCGCCTTCAAGGTCTTCCGGTCGCGGATGCCCTGGGTCACCATGAAGTGGGCCTCGTAGTCCGTGTAGAGAGGCAACGCGTTCAAGGTGGCGTTCGCGTAGCCCCAGCCCGCGATGAAGATGATGGTCTTGGGCCAGTTCGCGTCGCCGCAGCCCGAGTCCCCGTGCTCGAAGATCCACGAGGCTATACCGCCGTCGTGGCAGGGCTGGAACTGGTGGAAGCGGTCCATGACCATCTCGAAGTCGCCCTCGGGCAGCTTCAGCTTCGCGACGAACCTCCCCGTGTTCTTGAGCTCGTTGACATCGATGGTCGCCGTGCCCTCGACGGCGTGGGCGCCCTTCGCCTCGTTGTCGATGTGGTCCCACCCGGGCTTGTCGTTGAGCCCGCCGACCAGGTAGGTCTTCCCGGCCGTGAGGTGGAACTCGCCGTCGTAGAGCGGGTGGAGGGCGGGGCTGTAGATCGTCATGTCCGTGCCCGGCTGCTGCCTGCGGCCCTGGAGGACCTCGTCCTCGAGGCCCAGGACGACGCGGCGCGCGGGCCGGAGCTCCGAGGCGGCGAAGGCGACGAGGGTCGCGGCGACCCCGAGAGCGAACGCTTGAAGACTCCTGCGAGGCATGTTGCGTCTCCTTTCCTGGTCAGCCATCGTACTTGACGTCTACCCTGAGCCGATCGCCGGGCTTCACCTCGACGGGAATCTCCCGCTCCCCCAGCCGCTCGTGCCAGCCCTTGAGCGTGTAGCGCCCCGGTGGGATCCCCGTCATAGCGAAGCGGCCCTGCGCGTCCGTGACGGCATGGAACGGGTGGCGGTCCACACGGATGAAGGCGTTCATCCACCCGTGCGAGTCGCAGCGGAGCTGGACGAGGCCCGGCCGGGTCAAACGCCGCTCCTCCGGAGGCTCGCCCGGGGCCAGCGCGACGTTGAAGCTCGCGGCGAAGTAGGCGTGCACCGTGTGGAGGATCGGGTCGCCGTTCGCCATCGCGAGGGTGCTCCCGGCGGTGAGGACCGCCGCGTGCGGCTCGAAGCGGCAGTCCTTGTTGTCGAGGACGAGCCGCTCCGGGGGCGCCGGCGGCAGGCGCTCGAGGCCGGCGCCCTCGAGGTGGACGATCACGTGGCGGATGCCCCGGCTCGCCGCGTCCACGACGTAGTCCTCGAGCGAGCGCTCCTTGCCGCAGTGCTGCGGGTCGGTGCCGACGGGCACCAGGGTGGCCGCCGGCACGGCGGAGCCCTGAAGGAGCACGACGCCTTCGATGTTCCCCGAGGGCTCCTGCGAGGGAGCCGGCGGCGGCACGGCCGGCACGTCGGGCACTGCCGGCGGCGCCGTACGGATCGCGGGGGGTCCCGCCGGCGCGTCCCCCGCGGGCCCGCATCCGGCCAGGGCGATGGCCCCTGCGACGCAGCACAGGGCCCCCGCACGACGAGCTGGTTTGGTGAACGGAACGGGCAAGAGAGTCTCCTGCGACACGCCTGCGCTCCGGATGGACTTGAAGGCTTTGTCAGTTGACCAGCCCGCCCGCCGCAAGTAAAGGTGCATTCCATTCGGAAGACATGGATGGAAGCAGAAGGACCCCACGAGCCCAATCCCGGCACAGGCAGGCGCGTGCGGTTCCGGGACGCCTTCCTCTTCTGGCTCAAGCTGGGCTTCATCAACTTCGGTGGCCCGACGGGGCAGATCGCCGTCATGCACCAGGAGATCGTGGAGAGGCGCCGGTGGGTCTCCGACGCCCGCTTCCTCCACGCCCTCAACTACTGCATGCTCCTCCCGGGGCCCGAGGCCCAGCAGCTCGCCGTGTACGTCGGCTGGCTCCTCCACCGCGCGATGGGCGGGCTCGTGGCGGGGATCCTGTTCGTCTTGCCCGGCAGCCTCCTCATGCTGGCCCTCTCCTGGCTCTACGCGGTCCACGGCGACGTGCCTTCCATCGCCGCCATCTTCTACGGGCTCAGGGCCGCGGTCACGGCCATCGTCGCCGCCGCCGCGATCCGCATCGGCTCCAGAGCCCTCGGGAGCCGCGCCTTGACCCTCGTCGCCGCGGCCGCCTTCGCCGGGATCTCCTTCCTCGGGATCCCGTTCCCCTGGATCGTCATCGGAGCGGGGCTCCTGGGTCTCGCCGGAGGGCTCCGCTGGCCCGAGGCCTTCGCGGCCGCGACGGGGCACGGGCCCGGCGGCGACGCCGTCGTCCGCGACGACGAGCCAGCCCCGGCACACGCGCGCCCGAGCCTGCGGCGAGCGCTCGGCGTGCTGCTCGGGGGCCTCATCGCGTGGTGGGGGCCGCTGGGCGCCCTCGTGGCCTGGCGGGGACCGGAGGACGTGCTGAGCCGGGAGGCGGTCTTCTTCAGCAAGGCGGCCATGGTCACCTTCGGGGGAGCCTATGCGGTCCTCGCCTACATCAACCAGGCCGCCGTCGAGACCTACGGCTGGCTCGAGCCGGGGCAGATGATCGCGGGGCTCGGCCTGGCCGAGTCGACTCCAGGTCCGCTCATCCTCGTCACTCAGTTCGTGGGGTTCCTCGGCGCGCACCGGCACGCGACGGGCCTCGACCCGGTCCTCGCCGGCGTCCTCGGGTCCGCCGTGACGACCTGGGCCACCTTCGCCCCCTGCTTCCTCTGGATCTTCCTCGGAGCGCCCTTCATCGAGCGCCTGAGGGGCAACCGCCACCTGGCGGCCGCCCTCTCGACGATCACCGCCTCCGTCGTGGGCGTCATCTTGAGCCTCGCGGTCGTCCTCGGAGCCCACACGCTCTTCCCGCCGGCGAGCGAGGCCGCCAGAGAAGCCCTCACGGTCCCTCTCGCGTGGGGGCGCTCGGCGGACCTGTTCTCGCTCGCCGTCGCGAGCGCCGGGTTCCTGGGGATCTGGCGAAAGCGGTGGGGCGTCATCCCCGTCGTCCTCGGGAGCGCGGCGGCGGGGCTCGCGTGGAGGCTCTGCCTTGCGGCCCTCGCGGCCCCGGAGTGACGCCCCGAAGTGACAACGACCGCCGCGAGGTGGTATAAGGACCGCGCCGCCCCATGTCCCACGAGAAGCCCTCAGGCAAGATCGCCCGCTGGCTCGCGGCCGCGCCCGCGCCCGCGTTCGTACTCTACGCCGTCGCCGCCTCCTTCAGCGCGTACTTCTGCATGTACGCGTTCCGCAAGCCCTTCACGGCGGCCCAGTACTCGGGCGAGCGCCTCGGCGAGGTCGAGCTCAAGACGGCCCTCGTGATCAGCCAGATCTTCGGCTACGCGGTCTCGAAGTTCCTCGGCATCAAGGTCTGCTCCGAGGCGACCCGGAACCGCAGGGCCCGGACGATGGTGCTCCTGGTCCTGTGGGCCGAGGCGGCGCTCGTCCTCTTCGCGGTCGTCCCGCCGCCCCTCAAGGTCGTCGCCATCTTTCTCAACGGCCTGCCCCTCGGCATGGTCTGGGGGCTCGTCGTCTGGTACCTCGAGGGCCGGAGGACCTCGGAGCTGCTCCTCGCGGGCCTGAGCTGCTCCTTCATCGTCGCGAGCGGCGCCGTGAAGGACGTCGGGCGACTCCTGATCTCGCGCCTCGCCGTCCCCGAGGTCTGGATGCCGGCCCTCACGGGCCTCCTCTTCCTGCCCGTCTTCCTCGTCTCCGTCTGGCTCTTGAACCAGGTCCCGCCGCCGAGCGCCGCCGACGCCGCGGCGCGCGTCCTGCGGGAGCCCATGGACGCCGGGAGCCGGCGCTCGTTCCTCCGGGCGTTCCTCCCGGGCATCGTCCTCCTCGTCGTCGCGTACTTCTTCCTCACTGCCTACCGCGACTTCCGCGACAACTACGCCGTCGAGATCGCCGGGGACCTGGGCCTCGGGAGCGACTCCACGGTGCTCACGCGCATGGAGCTCATCGTCGCCTTCGCCGTCATCGTCCCCCTCGCGCTCCTCGTCCTCGTCCGCGACAACCGCGCCGGCCTCCTGGGCGCCTACGGGATCATGACCCTGGGCGTCGCGCTCCTGGGAGCCGTCACCCTGGCCTTCGACGCGGGACACGTGAGCGGCTTCTGGTGGCTGACCCTGGTGGGCCTCGGGGCGTACCTCGCCTACGTGCCCTACGGCTCGGTCCTCTTCGATCGACTCATGGCCTCGACACGCTTCGTCGGCACGGCGGTCTTCGCGATCTACGTGGCCGACGCAATCGGGTACTGCGGCTCGGTCCTCGTCCAGCTCGGCAAGGACTTCGGCTGGAAGGACATCTCGCGCCTCGAGTTCCTCCGGGGCTTCACGTACTTCATGTCCGCCCTGGGCCTGGCTTGTCTCCTCGGGAGCTGCCTCTACTTCCATCGGGTGTCGACGCGGAGACAGGAGCCTTCGGAGGGCTCTCAGCACGACTCGATGGCGTAGTACCGCTCGTACACGCGCTGCGCCTCCCGCGCGGCCGCCTCCCAGTCCCAGCTCCGCTCGGTGAAGCGGTCGGGGCTCAAGCTGCGGGCGTACTCGGAAGGCCTCTCCTCGAGCAGGCTCTCGACGAGGAGTGCGCCGATCCCGCCGGAGCCCGAGATCCCGTGGGCGTTGCACCCGCCGGCCATGACGAAGCCCTTCACGCGGGAGCTCTCGCCGATGATGAAGCGCCCGTCGGGGGTGAACGTGGGCCAGCCCTTGCCGACGCGGCGCATCGCGGCGCCGCGGGCGGCGGGGACGAACGGGGCGAAGCGCTCGGCGAAGCTGCCGAGGACCTCCCGGTCGGGCTCGAGGGGCGGCGGCGCCTCGCCGAGCCCGTAGGAGCGCGGATCGGCCCGCACGCTCCGCCCCTCCCAGCCGCCGAGGAGGAGCCCGCCGTCGGCGGGCCGGGCGTAGAGGGCCGCGTCGGGGAGTCGCAGGCACGGGCTGTCGGGCCGGATGCCCGGGATCGCGACGCTCACGAAGTACTCGTGCCGCACGGGCACGATGGGGAGCTCGAGGCCGGCGAGCCTCGCCACGTGGTAGGCGTGGGCCCCCGCGGCGTCGACCAGGTAGCGGCACTCGATCCGGCCCCGGCTCGTGAGGGCAGCCTCGACGCGGGACCCCTTGACGGCGATCTCTTCGAGCGCCGCAGACGTCACGAAGCGCACCCCCATCTGGCGGCACTGGTGAGCGTAGGCCCTCGCGACGCTGGGCGGGTCCATGCAGCCGTCGGTCGGGCACAAGAGGACCGCCTTCGCGCTCGAGAGCTCGAGGCCGGGCCAGAGCCGCGCCGCCTCGCCCAGCCCGATGCGCTCGACCTCGAGGCCCGCCTCCGCGCAGACCCCCTGGAGGCGGTCGAGATCCTCGACGCGCTCGGGTGTCTCGGCGATGCGCAGGCTCCCCACCGGCCTCCAGCCGGGGCGCGCGACGGGGTCCCGCTCGAGCTCGCGGAAGGTCTCGACGGAGCGCATCGCGAGCCGCACGCGCTCCACCGACGAGCGCACCTGGCCGGCGAGCCCCGCGCCCTGGGAGGTCGTGATGCGGGCCAGGTCGTCCTCCCGCTCGACGAGGACGATGTCGCGCTTCCCAGCCCGCGCGAGGGCGTAAGCCGCGCCGCAGCCCACGGCCCCTCCCCCGACGATCACGATCTCCGCTCCCGGCAGGTCCGTCGTCATGCTCTGTGCTCTCCCGCGCTCCGTCACTCTCCCGAGACCTGCCGCAAGTACCAGCGCACGAAGCCCTCCACGTTGTACTCCTTGTAGGTCGAGAAGGGCCCGGGGACGTACGCGCTCGAGCTCACGCCGCGCTGCGCCAGCTCGCAGAGGCTCCAATCCTGCTCGCTCGTAAGCTGCCAGAAGGGGAGCAGTTCCTCGAGACGGTAGTCCTTGCCCTCCACCGCCGAGCGGTCCACGACCCATATCACGCGCACCCGCGTCGCGCGAGGCCCGGCGGGGAGGACCCGCGTCGACACCCCGTGGTCGCAGCTCGAGTGGTTCCAGAAGCTGGGGACGGCGCGGACGCGCAGCGTCCCCACGTCGGGCTCGGCGTACTCTCCCATGAGCGGCGCCGCCCGGCGGCCGTCCATGGTCTCCGAGACGTAGCCCTCGGCGAGCGGCGTCCGGTTCACGGAGAACCAGTGCCTCTCGGGGAACACGGTCATCCCCGTCTCCCGGTGGGTGACGGCGAGACCCCGCGCGGCCCACTTCTCCTCGCTCGAGCGCGCAGCCGACGCCAGGACCTCGGCGATGCGCGGGCTCGTGTCATCGGCGTTGTAGTGGTCGAAGTTGGCCTTGATGTACTGGGGGTGGTTGACGTTGCAGTGGTAGCACTCGCGGTTGTTCTCCCACACGATCTTCCAGTTGGCCTGGACGAGGTAGTCGATGACCTTCGCCACCCGCGCCCGCTCGAAGCCCTGGGGCCGCAGCATGGGCGCGAGCTCGGCGCGCGCCTCCTCGAAGCCGGGCGGGTCGCGGCCCAGGCAGATGAAGATCAGCCCCTCCACGACCTCGGTGCGGACGGGCAGGAGGCCCAGCTCCGAGCGGTCCAGGCTCTCCTGCATCCCCCGGCAGCCGAGGAGCCGGCCGTCGGGAGCGTAGACCCACTGGTGGTACGGGCAGACGATGCGCCCGGCGCGGCCCGAGTCCGACGCGCAGAGAAGCGTGCCGCGGTGCCGGCAGACGTTGTGGAACGCCCTGACGGCACCGTCCTCGCCGCGGATCACCAGGATCGGGTCCGAGTCCACCTCGAGGGTGAAGTAGTCCCCGGCCTCCGGCACCTGACAGGTGTGGCCCACGAAGAGCCAGGAGCGGCGCCAGATCCTGTCCAGGTCCAGGCGGTAGATCTCGTCGTCGACGAAGAAGTCGCGGGGCAGCGAGCAGCCCGGCTTCCGTCCGGCGATCATCGCCTCGATCCGCCGTGCCGTGCCTCGATCGCCTCGAGTGCCTCGTGCTCCGTGCGCCATGGGTCGTACCAGCTCTACCGGCTCCCTGACTGGCCGTCCAGTCAACCACAGACTGCCGAGGCTCGGCAAGGTTTTCCATTGAAAGGGCCTCGCCGGCGGGGTACGAGGGACGGCGAGGTCGATCGCGATGTCCGCTCGGCGTGTCCCTGACAGGCGATGGCGATGGCTCGGGCCGCGCTCCTGCTCCTGACCAGCGCCCGGCCCCTGGGGTTCGTGCTCCGCGCCGCGGCTCTCCTCCTCGCCTTCGGGCTCCTTGGGATCAGCCCGCCCTTCCAGCGGGCCGTCGAGGAGCCCGTCATGGCCCTCGACGCTTGGCTCACGCACGTGCTCCTGCGAGTCCTTGGGATCGCGACGCGCCTCGAGGGGAAGGTCGTGTCCTCGAGCGGGTTCTCCATCGAGGTGATCCCCGAGTGCACCGGCGTCTTCGTCTTCCTGATCCTCCTCGCCCTGACGCTGGCCTACCCGGCGAGCTGGAGGGCCCGCGGCGCGGGGATCCTCCTCGGGGCGGTCCTCCTCTTCGCCTTGAACGAGGTCCGTCTCGTGAGCCTGTTCGTGCTCGGCCTCCGAGCCCGGCCCGAGGTCTTCCACGAGGTGCACCTCTTCGTGTGGCAGCCGGCCTTCATCCTCGTCACGGGTCTCTACTGGTATGCCTGGGCGCGACGCAGCATCTCCAGCTCCGGGGTGGAGCCTCCCGCGGCTCAGCCCTGCGGTCCTCGCTAGGGTCCTGGTCGCCTTCGCCGCGACCCTGGCGGTCTGGTTCCTCCTCCGCGCCGCCTACACGCGAGGGCTCCTCGCCGCCGGCGCGCCGGTCCTCGAGGCGATGGGCGGCCCGCCCGCGGAGAGGGTCTTCGTCGAGAAGGACTCGAGGTTCTTCCTGCGGGTCGAGGGGCTGCCCGACGCGCCCGAGCAGCCGAGGCTCGTCGAGATCCGCGCCCACGCGGTGCACTGGAACCTGGTCCTCCTCGCGACCCTCCTCCTCGCGACGAGGGCCCGCCTCCTGCGGCGCCGTCCGTTCTGGCTCGCCTCCGCGGCGGCGGCGCTCTTCGCGTCCCACGTCCTGCACCTCGTCCTCGACACCCTCGTCGCCCTGGGGAAGACCTTCGCCGAGAGGGGCGTCGCGTTCCTCGGCGAGGGGACGCAGGTCGCGGTCGGGGCCTCCATCCTGGTCCTAGACACGGTCGTGAGCCCGGTCCTCCCCTTCGCGCTCTGGGCGCCCTTCGTGCTCGCGCCCGGCGCGGCGCCGCGCGCCCTCGAGCCGCCTCCAGGCATCGGCCGCAACGACCCGTGCCCCTGCGGCAGCGGCAAGAAGCACAAGCGGTGCTGCGGGGCGGGGAGGTAGGGTCCGCTCCGAGCCCTGATCTCGTCCGCCGCTCGCGCCGCTCGTCCCTCCGCCTCTTCCGCCGCCGCCGCCGCCGCCTCCTCCGCCGCTCGGCCCGCTTGTGCCTCGAGCGCCGGGCCGATACAGTTCCTTCATGGCGCGAGCCTTCAACGTCGCCGGGCCCAACAAGCCCGAGATCCATTACACCCTCGATCCCGAGCCCCGGCTCCCCGGCTTGCGCGGACTGATCGACCAGCAGAGCTACCTGGTCCTCCACGCTCCCCGCCAGACCGGCAAGACCACGCTCATGGACCTCATGGCGCGCAAGCTGACGGAGGAGGGCAAGTACACGGCGCTCCACTTCAGCATCGAGGCCAGCCGCCCCTTCAGCCGGAACGTCCCGGTGGCGCTCTCGACCGCGCTCGATTCCCTGCGAGGGACGGCGGAGGCCTTGCTGCCCGAGGGTCTCCGACCTCCGCCCGAGGTCTTCGCGAGCATCGCGGAACCGGCGCACGCGCTGTTTTACGTCCTCGAGGAGTGGGCCAAGCGCTCTCCCCGCCCTCTGGTCCTCTTCATCGATGAGATCGACGCCATCGAGGAGGATGCCTTGATCTCCGTGCTGCACCAGCTCCGGAACGGCTACAAGCTCAGGTCACGGGACTTCCCCCAGAGCATCGCCCTGATCGGGCTGCGCGACGTCCGCGAGTACAAGGCGCGCGTGCGGCCGGAGCGGGAGTCCCTGGGCAGCTCCTCCCCGTTCAACATCAAGGCCGAGTCCCTGACGCTCGAGAGCTTCACGGCGCACGATGTGGCCGCGCTCTACCGCCAGCACACCGCCGAGACGGGCCAGGAGTGGCGCGAGGAGGCGGTCGCCCTCGCCTTCGAGCAGACCGGCGGCCAGCCCTGGCTGGTCAACGCCCTGGCCCGCCAGGTGGTCGAGCGAGTATCGACCGATCGATCCCGAGCCATCGCACCCTCGGACATCCAGGAGGCCAAGGAGATCCTCATCCTGCGCCGGGACACGCACCTGGACTCCCTTGCGGAACGCCTCCACGAAGAGCGCGTGCGCCGCATCGTCGAGCCGATCCTGGTCGGCGGCTTCACCGGCGCCGATGTCTACAACGATGACCTCCTCTACGTCTCCGATCTGGGCTTGGTCACCCGCCCGCCGGCCACGATCAAGATCGCCAACCCGATCTACGCCGAGGTCATCCCGCGCACGCTCACCTTCGTCCTCCAGAGCAACCTGGCCATCGAGACCCAGTGGTACGTGCTGCCCGACGGGCGGCTGGACATGCTGAAGCTCCTCTCCGAGTTTCAAGACTTCTACCGCCAGCACGGCGAGATGTGCCTCGAGCGGTACGACTACAAGGAGGCCGGACCCCACCTCGTCCTGTACGCGTGGCTCCAGCGCGTCGTGAACGGCGGCGGGCACTTGACCCGCGAGAGCGCCATCGGCACCGGCCGCGCGGACCTCCTCATCGAGTGGCCCGCGTCGGCCGACGCCCGGCTCCGGCGCTGGCCGATCCCGGCCGGCGTGGCCGTGCAGAGGGAAGCGCTCGAGGTGAAGGTCCGCTCGGGCGAGAGCCCGGAGAGGAAAGGGCTCGAGCAGCTCGGGCAGTACCTCACGAGGCTCGGGCTCGCGGCCGGCCACCTGCTGATCTTCGACCGGCGCCCCGATCGCTCCTGGGAAGAGAAGGTCTTCCGGCGCGAGGGAGTCCCCCTGCCGCCGCCCTTCGGCGAGCTCCGGGCCGCCGTGTGGGGGGTGTGATCCTCGCGCCTGCGTGCTGATTCCGGCGAAGCCGCCTGCGCGGCCGGGACCTCAGCCCGCCCCGCGGCTCACGCTGCCTTCCCGCGCGCTTCACGCCGCCACCCCCGCGCTTCACGCCGCCACCCCCGCGGCTCACGCCGGGCGCGTGTTGAGGAGCAGCGTCGCGTGGAGGTCATCGCGGCGGTAGACGCCGAGGAGCTGGACGAGGCGGAACGCCATGCCGTCGCGGACGCAGTGCTCCGTGTGCTCGAGGTGGGCCGAGCGGCAGCGCTCCACGATGCGATCGAGGATGATGAGCCCCGGCACAAGCACCGCCTGGCGCTCGGGCTTGAGGCTCGCGGGCGGGCCGTCGCGCAGCACGCGGCGGATCATCTCGCGCAGCTCGCCGGCGGGGATGCGGTCCTTGCCGGCGCACGCCGCCGCCGCCCGCGCCGTCCCCCCCGTGGCGAGGACGGCGGTCCCCGCCGGGGCCTCGAGGCCGCGCAGGGCCTCGTCGCACCCCCGGGCGCTCGCCTCGAGGTAGCCCTGCGGGTCCCCCTTGAGGGTCCGAAAGCGGTACTCGTTCCGTATGGCCCCCAGGGGGAGGCTCCCCAGCCCCTTGAGGCTCCCGTCCTGGAGCCGCACCCACTCCGTCGTGGCGCCGCCGAGGTCGCAGACCAGGACCGAGCCCTCCCGCTTCTCCATCCGGAGCGAGCGCGCCATGAGCCGCGCCTCGTCCTGGCCGTCGATGACGCGCACGCGAATCCCCGTGTCGGCCTTCACCTTCACCGCGACCTCGGAGATGTTGGCGAGCTCGCGGAAGACGCCGGTCGCGACGGCGATCATCGACGAGAGCTTGACCCCCTCGGAGACCCTCTCGACGGAGCGGATGGCCGCGACCATCTCCTCGAGGCCCTGCTCCCCGAGGCTCCCCCGGCAGAAGAGCTCGTGCGCGACGCGCCACGGGACCTTGTGGGCCTTGATCGCGTGCCCGCCGCCCTCCTTGGGCTCGACGAGGTAGAACTTGAGCGAGTTGCTCCCGAGCTCGAGCAGGCCGAAAGACTCGTTCGACATGGCGACAGTATAGCACGCGGGGGGGGACGCAGAGCCGAGCCGCTCGCCCCCCCACTTCGCCTTTCCCCCCACCGATTCCGTGCTATCCTGTGGGGCTTCCAAACGACTCCAGCATCCGCGAATACCACCTCCATGACTCAGAAAGGAGCTCCCGTGCTCAAGATTGCGGTGATCGGCGGGGACGGCACAGGGCCCGAGGTCGTCGCCGAGGGCCTCAAGGTCCTCGATGCGGTCGCGAAGAAGCACCGGTTCCAGTACACGCTCACGCGCTTCGACTTCGGCGGCGCGCGCTACCTGCGGACCGGCGATGTGCTCCCCGAGGGCGCCGTCGAGGAGCTCAGGGCCTTCGACGCGATCTACCTCGGGGCCATCGGCCACCCCGACGTCCCGCCGGGGGTCCTCGAGAAGGGCATCCTCCTCGAGCTGCGCTTCCGCCTCGACCAGTACATCAACCTCCGGCCCGTGAAGCTCTACGAGGGGGTCGACTGCCCCCTCAAGGACAAGGGCCCCGCGGACATCGACTTCGTCGTGGTCCGCGAGAACACCGAGGACCTCTACGTGGGCTCGGGGGGCTTCGCCCACAAGGGGACGGACATGGAGGTGGCGACCCAGATCATGCTCGCGACCTACGTGGGCGTCGAGCGCTGCGTGCGCTACGCGTTCGAGCTGACGCGCAAGCGGAACAGGCGGAAGCTCCTCACCCTCGTCGCGAAGACGAACGTCCTCACCTTCGCCCACGACCTCTGGTGGCGCGTCTTCAACCAGGTCGCGAAGGAGTACCCGGACGTCAAGACGGACTACAACCACGTCGACGCGTGCTGCATGTGGATGGTGAAGAGCCCCGAGCTCTACGACGTGATCGTGACCCCCAACATGTTCGGCGACATCATCACGGACCTCGGCGCCATGATCCAGGGCGGCATGGGGATAGCCTCGGGCGGGAACATCAACCCCGGCGGCGTGAGCATGTACGAACCCATCGGCGGCTCGGCGCCCAAGTACACCGGGAAGAACGTCATCAACCCGCTGGCGGCGATCGGCGCCCTGGCCATGCTGCTCCGCCACTCGGGGAAGCTCGCTCAAGCCGCCGACGACGTCGACGCCGCCGTCATGAAGGTCGTCAAGCGGCTCAAGAGCCTCTCGGCGGGGAAGATGGGCTACTCCACGACCGAGGTCGGCACCATGGTCGCGGAGTCGCTGTGAGGAGGGAGTCACCGTGAGCTCGGAGTCGCCGTGAAGGAAGCCCCCGTCAAGAAGGAGGCGTTCCCCGAGGAGATCGCGGGCGCCATCGCCCGGGAGTGCGGGATCGAGGCCACCGAGGCGGCGTCGCTGCTCGTGACGCCGCCCCGGCCCGAGCTCGGGGACTTCGCCTTCCCCTGCTTCCAGCTCGCGAAGCGCCTCAGGAAGGCCCCGCCGGCCATCGCCCAGGAGCTCGCGGCCAAGCTCCCGCCGGGCCTCGGGCTCTTCGAGCGCGTCGCGGCCGCGGGCCCCTACGTCAACTTCGCGGTCAAGCGGCCGATCTTCGCCGAGGCCGTCCTGCGCGAGGCCATCGCCGATGGCGCGGCCTACGGC
>JACQVW010000804.1 GCA_016209535.1 Planctomycetota bacterium
CAGGTCGAGCTTGCCGTCGGAGTTCGCGTCGCCCCGCCGGAGCCGCTGCTCGCAGTCGGCGAGGGCCTGGACGCAGGGGAACGAGAGGCCGATCGAGACTCCGATCGAAAGGAGGTCATCGCCAGCGGCCGAGAGGAACGTTGAGCCCCCCTGATGTCCCTCGAGCAGCAAGCGAGGCTCTTCGAGCGCCGGGGCATGATGGTGCCGTTCGAGGAGCGGCCCGTCTTGCGGGCCGGCCTCGAGGGAGCCCAACCTGCCGTCCGAGCGGTAATCGGATGAGCGCGGGTGCCAAGGGCGCTTTACAAGGAAGCGAACGGCGCCAAGACCGTCGCGCCCGACGCGCCGGAGTAATGCCGCGGGCCGCCGGAGGTTACGATGGCCGCGCCCGCTCTCGCTCGCCGCGGCCCGCCGATTGCCATGGCGAGAGGGCGGGCGCGATCCGAGGGAGCCCCCGGCGCGAGCGCGCCGGCGAGGCTCCGCCCCGCCGACGCAAACCGCTCCACCAGGGAGGTCCTCATGCGCAGCCTTCGCCTTCGATCCGGAATCCACCTCATGTTCCTCCTCGGCCTCCTGCTCGGGTCCGGCGGAGGGCTCTCGAGGGCCACGAGCCCCGGGGCGGACTTCCTGCGGGGGGACTCGAACGGCGACGGCGTCGTGTCGGCCGCCGATGTGCACCGGATCCTCGGGTTCCTGTTCCAGGGCTTCCCGCCGCCGGACTGCATGGGGTCGGCGGACGTGGACGACAGCGGCGTCGTGGACTACCTGGACGCTCACGATCTCTGGAACTACCTCCGCGGGATCGGTCAGCCCCCTCCTCGCACGCCGTTCCCGGAGATCGGGCCCGACGTCACGCCCGCGGGCGACCTGGGCTGCGAGTCCTACGGCGGCGGCGCGCCCCTCGAGGACCCGGCCGCGAAGATCCAGGTCCTGGACGTTGCCTCCCGGGGCGGCCCCGAGGCGAAGGTCACGCTGCGGATCGCGATCTCGAGCTCGCGTCCCGCGGCCGGCTTCTCCCTGAAGCTGCGGTTCGGCGGCACGGAGATCCGGACGATCCTGGGTAGCAGGGACCTGGGGAGCGCGACCTCGGGCGACGACTACGGCAACGAGTGGAAGAGCGTGCATGCAAACCTGCAGAGCGGGGCGCTCGGCTCGCTCGATGTCCTCCTCCTCCGTGCGCGCGTGCCCTCCCTGGAGGACACGCCGTGGATCCCGCCGGGAAACGGCGTGGTGGTCCTCGAGATCGATGGATGCCTCCTCCCCCGCACCCCCGCGGGCGAGTACCCGATCCTCATCGAGGCCGCGGAGATCATCGACGCCGAGTCGGGGTGGGCGATCCGGCCCGCGCTCGGGAACGGCCTCTTGACGGTCGATGCCTACGTCACCGGCGGCTGCGATGAGCCGAATGCCGTGGTCACGCTCGGCGGCGGGCGGGCGCCCCCGGGGGGGAGCGTCGTGGTGCCCTTCGTCATCCGATGCGTCGAGCCCGTCGAGGGCTACAGCTTCTCGGTGGACTTCGATGAGGAGGTGCTCCGGGGAGAGGAGGTCGAGGTCGTGTGGCGGAGGCCCGACGGCGAGCCCTACGACTTCCAGTGGTACGAGATCAACGACGACTCCGGCACTCCCGGCAGCCACGGCGTGGACGAGGGGTTCATCGTCGGCGTCTCGGTCTTCGACTTCCAGCTTGGGGCGCTCGCCGAGATGCCGGCCGACACGGACAACGTGGCGCTCCGGTTTCACTTCCGGGTCCGGTCCGAGACCACGGCGCGGGGCACCGAGGTCATCTTCCTCGATGGAGGCCGCGCGCGGGAGCGCCAGCCCACCAACAACGCAGTGTCGGCCGGCTCGCGGACCATCGGGCTCGACCCCACGAGCTCCTTCCTCATGGTGAACGGGTTCATCGCCGTGATCGACGACATCGCCACCTTCATCCGTGGCGACTCGAACGGAGACCGGGCCCTGGACGTGAGCGACGCCGTCACGACGCTCGGGTTCCTCTTCCTCGGGAAGGGCCCCCCGAGCTGCTTCGATGCGGCCGACTACGACGACGACGGGACGCTCGCGATGGCCGATCCCATCGGGGCCCTCAACTTCCTCTTCCTGAGCGGCAAGCCGCCGGCGCCGCCCTTCCCCGCGCCGGGAGGGGATCCGACGCCGGACGGGATGACTTGCCTCACCCGCTGAAGTCGCAGCCCGTGCCCGAGCTCGGACCCCGATACCGTCTCATCCGTGAGCTCGGAAGGGGCGGCTCGGGCACTGTCTACCGGGTCGAGGACTCCCACCTGAAGAAGGAGCTCGCCCTGAAGCTCCTCCGGAGCCCCGTGCCCTCCGAGGAGGCCGAGGCGATCCGGCGCGAGTTCGCCCTCCTGGCGGGAATCGAGCACCCCCTCATCGTGCTCAACAACCTGGGCCTCGCGTACGGCCAGTGCGACCGCTACGACGAGGCGCTGAGCGCTCTCCGCGCCGCCGAGAGGGCCTGCCGCAGGCTGGAGGAGGGCCCGTCCCTCGCCTCCATCCACGGCAACCTCGCCATCGTGCACGCGAAGCTGGGGGACTTCGCCGGCGCGGAGCGCACGCTGGACGAGAGCGAGGCCATCGGCGCCGCGGGCTCGGGGCGCCGGCAGGATCTCCTCTTGACCCACGCGCGCGGCCTGGTCCGCATCCTTCGAGGGCGCTACGCCGAGGCCGAGCCGCCGCTCCGCGCCTCGATGGCCCTCGCCGTGGCGAACGGCGACCGCCACGTGGCCGCCTTCGAGGCCGCCAACCTCGGGGAGGCTCTCCTCGTCCAGGGCCGCTACGCCGAGGCGGAGCGCGACCTCGAGCGGCTCTCGGGATCGGACTCGCCGCCGCGGGTCCGGAAGCTGGCGCTCGCACGCCTCGCCCTCCTCCATGGGCTCACGGCGCGTCCCCGGAAGGTGGAGGAGGCGGTCGAGCGGCGCGATGCGATCCCGGCCGAGGCGCCGGTGCCCTATCTGGACGCCTGGGACAGCCTCTTCCTCGGGTGGGCCTACTCCGCAAGCGGCGCCGCCGCGCGCGCCGCGCCCCTCCTCCGAGAGGCGGAGGCCTTCTTCCGCGAGCGCGGTCTCAAGCCCGGGCTCTCCCTCGCGCTCTGGGTCCAGGCGGAAGGGCGGTTCCTGCGCGGCGACCGCGAGGGGGCGAGGGATCTCCTCTCGAGCTCATCGAGCCCCGGCCCCGGGAGCGACCTCCTCGAGGTCCTCTGGCCGCTCCTCTCGGCCCGGCTCCTCCTCTCCGGAGCCGCGACCCCCGAGCGGCGGAAGCGCTGCGCCGATCTCCTGGCGGAGGCGGGGCGGGCCCTCGTCGGGAACCGACTGCCCGAGTGGGAGTGCCGGCTCGCGGCCCTCCGGGCGATCCTCGGCGCCGACGGGGAGCGCGGCGCGGCGACGGTGCGCGCGGCGCGCCAGGAGATCGCGAAGGAGGTCCCCGAGCCCTCGCGGCGCCGCTACCTCGCGAGCGAGCACTGGCGCGCGTGGACCGCCGGCCTCGAAGCGTGCGGCGCGGAGCGCGCAGCGGGCATCGAGCCCACGGCCGGGCGGGCCGCGACCACCAAGACCGTCTTCATGGGGCGCACGCCCGCGCCGGGCGCGCGGTCGCGGCTCATCGCGCACTCCGCGCCCATGCGCCGGCTCGCCGCGGACCTCGATCGGCTGCGGGGATCGGACCTGCCGGTCCTCATCGCCGGAGAGACCGGGACAGGGAAGGAGCTCGTGGCGCGGGCCATCCACGAGGAGAGCCGCCGCGGCTCGGGGCCCTTCCGCACGATCGACTTGAGCTCGATCCCCGAGGGGCTCCTGGAGTCGGAGCTCTTCGGCGCGCGGGCCGGGGCCTTCACGGACCTCAGGGAGGACCGGCCCGGCCTCCTCGCCCTCGCGGGAGGCGGGACCATCCTCTTCGACGGAATCGGGGCGGCGCCGCCGGAGGCCCAGGGGAAGCTCCTCCGGACGCTCTCGGCGAGGGCCTACCGGCCCCTCGGGTCGAGCGCGGAGGAGCCTCTCGACGTCCGGTTCCTCTTCGCGACGGCGCGCGACCTCGAGGCGGAGGTGCGCGAGGGCCGGTTCCGGAACGACCTCCTTCACCGCATCCGCGTCGTGACCCTGCGGGTGCCCCCGCTCCGGGAGCGGAGCGAGGACCTGGAGGAGCTCGTCCCGCTCCTCGCCGCCGCCCGAGGGGCCGAGCCGCCGCGGGTGGAGGCCGGCGCGCTCGAGCTCCTGCGGCGCCACCCCTGGCCGGGGAACGTCCGCGAGCTCGAGAACGTCCTGTCGCGCCTGCGCGTCGACGACCCGGAGAGGATCACGAGGAAGGCGGTGGCGCAGGTCCTCTCGGGACCCGAGCCCGGAGCCTTCTTCCCGCGCCACATCCTCCAGGCCGACGGCCTCGAGGCGCTCAAGGAGCGCCTCGAGCGCGATTACATCCTCCACCACTACTCCCGGCTCCTCGGGGACTCGGGCGCGCTCTGCCGGTTCCTCGGCCTCAGCCCGCGCCAGCTCTACCGCCGGGCGAACCGGCTCGGGATCTCGTTCCGGGAGGCGAAACGGAGGCTGGGGGGGCGCTGAGGGCCCTTCAGTCGAAGCGGATCCTGACCTCCTCCAGCGCCGGCGACACGGCCCCGTTGGGCGAGACGAGGATGGCGCGGTACTGGATCCATCCGTGGCCGGCGGGAGTGGCGAGCCGGGAGCCGCTGGACTCGTACACCGATCCTGGCCCTCGGGGGCCGACCCACGTTGCCCGCTCGAGCGATGGCTCATCGGGCGCGGTCCGGACCTGCATGGCGACGCGGCTGCCGTGGGGCGTCTGCGCCTTCCACTCGATGCGCCGGGCGGTCCGGCTGCCGTGGTGGTGCGGGGGGGAGATGTAATCGAACTGGAAGCCGCGGTCCTTGATGTTGCCCAGGTCGATCCCGCCGTCGTAGTGCACGCCCTCGCCGGGTATCAGGAGCTTGCGGTTCGAGTCGAAGCCTTCCGGGCCGCCCCAGTAGAGGAAGCTGTCGGTGGCGTGATCGCCGTAGCGGCCCGGCTTGTCGGGATCGCCTTCGGACCGGTGGCAGTAGAGGAGCAGATCGGCGTAGCCGTCGCGGTTGTAGTCGCTGACCTGGCTGCCGGTGCCGGCGTTGGTGGGGAGCTCGAGCGTGTTGGCTTCCCTGAGTCCGCTGGAGGATCCGAAGTAGATGCGGGACAGGGTGGCGCGGCTGCCGCCGTCCTTGTAGCGCGGCGCGATGACGTCGAGCCAGCCGTCGCCGTTCGTGTCCGCGACGGTGACGCCCTGCGTCTCGTTGGGCTTGAATTCCTGGCGGCGATCGGCGGCGAATTCGCCGCGTTCGTTGCCGAAGTACACGTACGACACGACCCCGGTGCCGCGGCGCATCAGGAGCAGGTCGAGCCGGCCGTCACGGTTCATGTCGGCGACCTCGGAGCTGCTCGAGCCCTCGCTGCCGGGGACCTCGGTGCGGCGACCGGCGGTGTAGTTGCGCGTGCCGTCGCCCCAGTAGATCCAGGAGGCTTTCTCGCCGCCGGTGATGATGAGGTCGAGGTTGCCGTCGGAATTCAGATCCGCGGCGAGGGGCAGGCCGTTCCCGCCGCCGGGGATCTCGTTGCGCTGGTCCGTGACGAACCCGTGCGGCTCGCCCCAGTAGATGAAGACGGAGAGGTTCTTGTCATCGGGGCCGGCGTTCGTGTTGAGGCAGACGACGTCGAGCCAGCCGTTCTTGTCCAGGTCCGCCACGCTGACGCCGCGCGTCCCCTTGCCCATCAGGGCGCTGCGGCGCTCGGGCGAGAAGCCTTCGGGGCCGCCCCAGTAGATGAAGTTCTCCGTGACCCGCCGGCCGACCTCGGCCATGTTGGCGATGATCAGGTCCGGCCAGCCGTCGTCGTTGAGGTCTCCGGCCGCCCAGTCGTAGGGCTCGACGGCCGGGAGCTTGAGCATACGATCGGTCGAGTACTTCCCGTCCGCACTGCCCCAGTAGACGAACGCCGGGGCGACGCCGCCGCGCCAGCGGTTGCTCGTGTTGTTGAAGCAGACGTCGAGGTGGCCGTCGTCGTCGAAGTCGGCGATGGTGTTCCCGACGGCGCCTTGCGTGAAGAGAGACGTCCGCCGCGTCGAGTCGAAGCCGCCCTTGGAGCTCCAGAAGATGTAGCTCGGCACCTCGAACGACTCATGCTCCTGGAAATTGGAGACAACGATCTCGTTGCGGCCGTCGTCGTTCAGGTCGCCGATGGAGACGCCCCAGGCGCCGATCGTCTCGAATTCCTGCCGCCTTTCAGGAGAGAACGCGCCCTTGCCGTCGTTGAAGTACAGGTACGACCTCGTGAGTCGGTTCCCGGCGGTCTGGTGGTTCGAGAAGAAGACGTCGATGCTCCCGTCGCCGTCGAGATCGGCGGCGGCCACATCGCGGGAGTCGCTGGTGGGCAGCTCGACCCGCCGGGCCGCGTCGAAGCTGCCGCCTTGATTCAGGTAGATGTACGAGGCAGGGCCTTGGCCGTTGGCGAAGAGGACGTCGGTCCACCGGTCTCCATTCACGTCCGCGAGGGCCACCGCGTTGACCTGCCGGGTCGGGAGGCTCGCCCGCCGCTTGGGGGTGAAGCCGTCGCTTCCGCCGAAGTAGACGAGCGAATCGGTGTCGCCCCTGCCTTCCTTCTCGCGGTTGGCAAGGACCAGGTCCGGCCAGGCATCCTGGTTCAGGTCGGCGATCGCCACGTCCGAGGCGCCCGCGGCCTCGATGTCGGTGAACCGGTCCAAGCTGTAGCCGTCCTTGCTCCCCCAGAAGATCCGCGACGGGGAGGCCAGCGCGCTGCCGCCGCGGTACTCCCAGAAGCCGGCGGAGAGCGCGAAGACGATGTCGGGATGCCCGTCCACGTTGAGATCTCCGGCGGCGGCCTGCTGCGCTGCTTCCGTGGGCAGTGAGACTTTCCTCGCAAAGGGGTAGTTGCCCCATTGCGTCGAGCTCGGGTCGCGCCGCTTCACTTCCTGCGGGTCGCCGTAGTAGATGGCCGAGGGCATCTTGCTCCAGGTCCCGTTGGCGTAGCTGGGGACGATCGCATCCGTCTTGCCGTCGCCGTTCAGGTCGGCCGCGACCGTCCATTGCGCGCCTTCGTTGGGCACGAGCGTCATCCGCGAGGCGTCGAAGTCCTTGCCGTTGCCCCAGTAGATCGCCGCGTCGAGTCTCTCCGCCTGCGGATGGCTGTTGGCGAAGACGAGGTCGATGAAGCCGTCGTCGTTGAGGTCGAACCGGTTGACGAGCTGTACTTTCCCGCTCGCGGAGACGTACGTGTTGCTCCCGCCGTCGCCGAACCGACCCCGGGAGAAGTCGGCAAAGCCCGCCTGGGTCCAGGTGAGCGCCGCGTCATCGTCCCCCGGCGCGGTGCCTCCCGGCGCCGCGCAACCGGCGAAACTCATTCCTGCCAGCAGAAGGTGCAACATCCCGCCGCGATGGATCATCGGTGAATGTCTCCAGTTTCACGGTTTGGCCTGGATTCCCACGTCACCCGCCAGCGCGCTGCGAAGCCGATACGTCGGCGCGATCGTGAGCTCGGTCGCCTGCGCCAGCTTGGAGCGCAGATCGCCCCACGCGACGATCTTCGTTCCGCCCGCGTGCCGGATGACGCCCCACTTCTCGCCGATCCGGAGGACCCGTCCGGCGAGCGCGCCGCCGGCGCCGGCCAGATCGGCGGCGGCGATCGTCGTGACCGCCCGGAGC
>JACQVW010000737.1 GCA_016209535.1 Planctomycetota bacterium
CGACGCAGCATCGCGGCCGTGCAGCCGGCCGAAGCCAGGATGGGGTTTTGGGATAGGCTCTAAGTCGCAGGGATTGAAACCCCTCGCCGGAGGAGGCACAATCGGCCGGCGACTCCAGTCCGCGAGCACGCACCCCCCCCCCACGCCGAGCCCACCTCATGTCCCGCATCGTCATCCTCACCGAAGGCAAGTCCACGCCCGGCGACGCCAAGACGGCCACCGGGCTCCTGCGCTACCGCCCGCAGGACGTGGCGGCCGTCCTCGACTCGACCCGAGCGGGCAAGACGGCTGGCGAGGTCCTCGGCACGGGCGGGGACATCCCGATCGTCGCCAGGCTCGATGAGGTCCAGGGCGACACGCTCTTGATCGGGATCGCCCCGGCCGGCGGCAGGCTGCCCGAGGCCTGGCGCAAGGTGATCCGGGAGGCGATCCGGCGCGGGATGGACGTCGTGAGCGGCCTCCACTACTTCCTCTCGGAGGACGAGGAGTTCCGCGCCCTCGCCGCGAAGCACAAGGTCAAGCTCCACGACGTGCGGCGGCCGCGGCCGGACCTCACGGTCTCGAGGAACGTCGCGAAGACGCTCCGGTGCCACCGCGTCCACACGGTGGGCCACGACTGCAGCGTGGGGAAGATGGTCGCCGCGATCGAGCTCACGCAGGCCCTCCGGAAGGCCGGTCGCCGTGCCGAGCTCATCGCCACGGGGCAGACGGGGATCATGGTCTGGGGCTGGGGGGTGCCCATCGACCGCGTGATCAGCGACTTCGTCGCCGGGGCGATCGAGGAGCTCGTCGTCGAGCACCGGGACCAGGACTTCCAGCTCATCGAGGGTCAAGGCAGCCTCTTCCACCCGCTCTACTCGGGCGTGACCCTCGGCCTCCTCCACGGCTGCGCGCCGCAGAGCATGGTCATGGTCTTCGACCCGACGCGGAGGAAGATCAAGCACACGGACCACCCCATGCCCCCCCTCAAGGAGGTGATCCGCATCTACGAGGACATGGCATCGATCATCACGCCCTCGAAGGTCGTCGCCGTCGCTGCCAACACGTACGCCCTCTCGGCGGGCGAAGCGGACCGCGCCGTGAAGCGGACCGAGGACGAGCTCGGGATCGTCACGGCGGACCTGATCCGGCATGGCTGCGCCCGGATCGTCGCCGCGATCCTCGAGCGGCACCGGGAGCTCGGGCTCGAGCGGAGGCGCCGGGCGGCACCGGTCCCGGCCTCCAGGCGCGCCCCGGCGCGCAGGGTGAAGGCGTCATGAGGCTCCGCACGCGCGTCGAGGAGCTGCGCCTCCGCCACACGTTCACGATTTCCCGGGGCTCGCAGGACCTGGTGCCCGTCGTCATCGCGGAAGTCGAGTCGGACGGGCGGGACGGGGGTATCGTGGGCACCGGCGAGGCGAGCCCCTCGAGCTTCTACGGCGAGGACGCCGCGAGCGTGCGGGCCGCCCTCGAGGCGCTCGAGCCCTGGCTCGCCGGCGCGGACCCGCGGTGCTTCCACCACGTGCTCGAGGAGGCCGCCGCCCGCCTCGGGAAGGCCCGCGGGGCCCTCTGCGCCCTCGACCTCGCGCTCCACGACCTCGCGGGGAGACTCCTGGGCCTTCCCCTCCACCGGATGCTCGGCCTCGACCCGGCCCGCGTGCCCGGGACGAGCTTCACGATCGGCATCGACGCCCTCGACGTCATGGTCTCGAAGCTCCGCGAGGCCCGCGGGTACCCGATCATCAAGATCAAGCTCGGCACGCCGCGGGACCTGGAGGTCGTCCGCGCCCTCCGCCGCGAGACCTCCGCCGTCTTCCGCGTCGACGCGAACTGCGCCTGGACTGCCCGGGAGACGATCGAGAAGTCGCGGGAGCTCAAGGCCCTCGGGGTCGAGTTCATCGAGCAGCCGCTGCCGCCGGCTGAACTCGAGGCGATGGAGGAGGTGCACGCGAAAGCGGAGCTTCCCGTCGTGGCCGACGAGAGCTCCGTCGTCCCCGAGGATGTTCCGGGGCTCCGCGGCCGCTTCCACGGGATCAACATCAAGCTCGTCAAGTGCGGCGGGATCCTCCCCGCGCTCCGCATGATCCACCTCGCGCGCACCTTCGGGCTCAAGGTCATGATCGGCTGCATGATCGAGAGCTCCGTCGCCTGCACGGCCGCGGCGCAGATCGGCCCCCTCGTCGACTACCTCGACATCGACGGCCCGCTCCTCATCACGAACGACCCCTACCGGGGCGTGGAGTACCGCGGGGGCGAGCTGAAGCTGCCGGCGGGCCCGGGGCTGGGGGTGGTGAGGCGGGCGGGTGCGTGAGGCGCCCAGTGGGCGGCCTCGACCCGTGCGCGGGCGAATCTCCGATCAACGGACCGATCGGCTGGAGCACGTCGTCGCGGTCGAACCCTCGCTGGAGCGATTCGGGCATGACAGACGCTGAGCTGGACCCCTTCTTTGCGAAGGCGATCGCTGACGCGCGGCGCGAACGTAAGCAGGGGGCGTGACAGCTCGTGCCCTGTCGCATCATGTCGAGGAGGAACCGGGTCACGCTGCAGGAGCGTCAACCGGGATCACGCGGTCGTCCAACGCTGCCGCGGCAAAGGCGAGAGCTTGCCGGATGTCTTCATCCTCCAGATCAGGGTAGTCCTCGCGAAGATCATCCCGACTGGGGTCCTCCGCAAGGATCTCCAGCACCCGCTGGACGCTCAGCCGCATGCCGCGGATGCAAGGCTTCCCTCCCAAGATCGCGGGGTCCGAGGTTATACGGTCAAAGCCCTCAAAGGTCTTTTGCATACGAGAAGTATAAGCCGGGCTGCCCGATCAAGGAAAGCAGAAGGAGGCCCCCTGCCGTCCTGCCGTCCTGCCGTCCTGCCGTCGGTGCCGTCGGTGCCGTCGTACACCC
>JACQVW010000736.1 GCA_016209535.1 Planctomycetota bacterium
GCCCGGAGCTGCCCGCGCCTGAGGCCCGAGGCCTACGACGGGAGGCGCCTGGGCGAGCAGCTCGACGAGGAGTGCCGGAGCTGGATCCAGGTGGAGACGACGAAGGACGGCCGGCGGAAGAACCACCTCGACAGGGCGGCGAACGTCTTCCGCGTCTCGAGGATCTTCGACTGGTACTCCGAGGACTTCGGCGAGGGCGAGGAGGGGGTCCTCGCGTTCCTCAAGAAACACGCCTCGCCGAGCGACCGGGAGCACCTCGAGAAGGTCAAGGTGCGGATCGAGTACCTGCCCTACGACTGGTCGTCGAACCGGCAGTAGGGCCCTTCAGGGAGCCGGGGGAGCCTCCCCTCCCGCGGTCTCCCCGCCGGCGGCCCTGTCGAGGAACGCGGCCTGGTCCGGGTGGATGACCTGCCGCGCCTCCTCGAGGGGCAGGAGCTCGACGCGGTCGACCTCCCAGGAAGCGGGCGTCAAGACCGCGCCCTCGAGCGGCGCCGTGGGCTCGGCGAGGAAGGCGAGGACCCGTTTCCGCGACTTCCTGTACACCACCTCGCCGAGGGGGCGCAGGATCCGGCAGGCGATCCCCGTCTCCTCCAGGGTCTCCCTCAAGGCGCACGCCTCGGCATCTTCACCGGGATCGAGCTCGCCCTTGGGGATCGACCAGGGGGCGCGCCGGTTGTAGTTCCCCGAGGGGTGCACGAGGAGGAACCGCGGGCCATCGGGGAAGGCCTGGCGGACGAGGCAGCCGGCGGAGGTTTTCATGGCGCGTCCGTGTTACGATCGCGGGCCCCGCGAATCAAGAGTCTCCACTCCAAGGAGGAACCAGCATGCGCCGCCCCTTCCCCGGGCACCTCGCCATCGTCCCGATCGTCCCCGTCGCCGCCGTCCTCGCTTTCCTCGCTCTCTCCGCCCGCGCCGCGGCCTACGAGCAGCCCCCCGTCGAGCCTGGCTTCGAGCTCCTCTTCGACGGAAAGGACATCGCGAGGCACTTCACCGTCAAGGGCGACCCCGCGAGCTGGAAGGTCTCGGGCGGCGTGATCCTCTCCACGCCGGGCGGCGACCGCATCGCGTCGAAGGAGCGCTACGGCGACTTCGTCCTGCGCCTGGAGTGGCGCGTCTCGCCCGGCGGGAACAGCGGGGTCTTCATCCGCGTCCCGTCGCCGGAGGACGGAGCGCCCTGGGTCACGGGCTTCGAGGCGCAGATCTCGAACGAGCAGCCTCCCCGCGACCTCGCCCACTGCACGGGCTCCCTCTACGGCGTCGAGGCCGTGAGCCCTCGGCCCGACGAGTCCCCCGGGGTCTGGCACCGCTACGAGATCCGCTGCCTCGGGAAGCGGATCACCGTGTCCGTGGACGGCGTCCAGTGCGTGGACGCGGACTCCGAGAAGAACGCGGAGATGCAGAAGCGGCCCCTCGAGGGGCACGTGGGCCTCCAGGACTCGCACGCCGGCCCCGGGAGCACCATCGAGTACCGGAACGTCCGCATCCAGCGCCTGGGGCCCGACGGCACGATCCAGGGCTTCACGCCCCTCTCGAGGGACTCGAAGGGCTGGCGCACGATCCGCACGGGCCACGGGACGGGCGGCCGCTGGGTCCTCGAGGACGGCGCCTGGGTGGGGGAGCAGGACCCGCCGGGGAGCGGGAACGGCGGCGTGAACGCCACGGAGGCCCTCTACGGCGACTTCGAGCTCGTCCTCGAGGCGAAGCCCGACTGGGGCTGCGACTCGGGGGTCTTCCTGCGCTCGACCTCCGAAGGCCGGTGCTACCAGGTCCTGGTGGACTACTACCAGGGCGGCAACGTGGGCGGGATCTACGGCGAGGGGACGGGCGGCTTCAACCACCGGAGCTACAGCTTCACCGCCGAGAAGGGGATCGCGCCCGCCGCCCTGCGGAGCGACGTGCTTCCATGCCCCTTCGACCCCTCGGAGTGGGGCAAGCGGTGGAAGCACGATGGGTACAACGAGGTCTGCGCCAGGGTCCGCTCGGACCCGCCCGTGATCGAGGTGTGGCTCGACGGCGCCTACCTGACGCGCTTCGAGGACAGGGAGAAGAGGATCCCCGAGAAGGGGCGCCTGGGCCTCCAGGTCCACGGCGGGAAGGGCTGGCCTGCGGGCGCCAAGGTCCGCTACCGCGGGATCCAGGTGCGCGAGCTTGCGAGGTAACCACGCGCCGTTACCGGTCCTCCGGGTCCGGGGCTTCAGGGGCGCCTTGACGGGAGCCGAAATCCGGCATGGTTCCATGACCCGGACGTGCGACGAGCTCGGCAAGGAGGGGTGAGTCAGGAGGATCGTTGTGGCGAGGACCCTGTTGATCGCGGACGACGAGGCGAACCTGCGGACGCTGGTCCGCACGACCCTCGAGGACCCCGAGCACACGATCCTGGAGGCGGCCGACGGCTCGCAGGCGCTGGAGCTCGCCAGGGAGAAGGCGCCGGACCTCGTCCTCGTCGATTGGATGATGCCGGGCATGAACGGCCTCGAGGTGACGAAGAGGCTGCGGGCGGACCCCGCCACGGCGGGGACCCCCGTCATCATGCTGACGGCCCGGGGCCAGTCCTCCGACCGGGCCCAGGCCCTGAGGGCGGGGGTGTCGGCGTTCCTCGCCAAGCCCTTCAGCCCCCTCGAGCTCCTCGAGACGGTCCGGAGGGTGCTCGAGTAGGGGGCGCGCCGTGGACACGGACCTCCGCGACCAGCAGCTCGTCCTCTACGCCCGGGACCTGAAGCGGGCCGTCGACGCGGAGCGCAGGAAGTCGAAGGAGCTGGCCGAGGCCAAGGCGAGGCTCGAGATCCTCGACCGCCTCAAGAGGGACTTCCTCGACTTCATCTCGCACGAGCTGCGGACGCCGCTCAGCGCGCTCTCGGCCATCGAACTCTTCCCGGTGGGAGGGGACCGGAGGGACCAGGAGGAGGTCATCCGGATGGTCAAGACTGGCTACGAGCGCCTCGCCCGGTTCATCACCCGCGGGCTCGAGTACTTCGACTGGCTCGCGGCCGGCAAGCCCGAGGCGGTCGGGTCGGCCGACCTGGCCAGTGCGGTTCGCGCCGCCGCCGACGCGTTGCCCGGCCTCTCGGACGCCAGGGTCCGCCTCGAGGTCCCCCTGCCCGAGGGCCCCTGCCGGGTCCGGGGCGAGGAGGCGGCCCTTGCCGAGGTCGCGCGGGTCCTCCTCGACAACGCCCTCAAGTTCTCGCCCGAGGAGGCGAGGATCCGCCTGGAGGTGCGCTCCGAGTTGGGGATGGGGATCCTCAGGGTCCAGGACCGGGGCGTGGGCTTCCCCCCGGAGCTCGCGCGGGAGATCTTCCGGCCCTTCACCATCGCGAGGGTGACGCACCACGGCTCGGGGAGCGGGCTCAGCCTGGCCCTGGCCAAGGTGATCGTGGAGGCCTACGGCGGCAGGATCCGCGGCGAGAGCGCCGGCGTCCGCCAGGGGGCGACCTTCACGGTGGAGCTGCCGGCGGCCGACGACGAGAGGACGGCCGAGACGCCATGAGGGAGCGCCGGTGGCAGGACGGGCTCGCGGCGGTTGCCGGCGCGTCCTCGGCGGCCCTCGGCCTCCTCGTCATCGCCGGCTGGCACCTGCGCGTCCCCTTCCTCGTGCAGGTGCGCCCGGGCTGGACGGCGATGGTCTACAACACGGCCCTGGGCTTCATCCTCTGCGGGGCGGCGCTCCTTGCGGCTCGCGCAGGGAAGCGGCGCCTGCCCGCGGCCCTGGGCCTCGCCGCGGCCGCCGGCGGGGCCCTCAACCTCTACCAGCACACGACCGGGCTCGACCTGGGGATCGATAACCTCCTGATCGCGCACTCCATCGCCGACGCGACGCCCCATGCCGGCCGCATGGCGCCCAACACGGCGCTTTGCTTCGTCCTCGCCGGGGCGGCCCTGGCCGTCACGGGCCTCGCTGCGCGCGCCCGCTCGCGGCTCCTCGCCACGGCGCTCCTGGGCTCCCTCGTCGCCTCCATGGGCCTCAACGCGTTCTCGGGGTACTTCACGGGCCTCAAGATCGCCTACGCCTGGGGGCCCCTGGTGCCCATGGCGGTCCACACGGCGGCCGGCTTCTGCCTCCTCGGGGCCGGGCTCGTCGCCCTCGCCTGGCGCGAGGCAGCGCCGGCGGGCGGGGGCCTTCCCCGGTGGTTCCCCGTCCTCGCGGGGGTGGCCGTGGCCACGATCACCGTGGGCCAGTGGCAGGCGCTCGTCGCCGAGGAGAGCGCCCACATCGGGGCGATCACCGAGCGCGGCGCGGCCCACCTGCGCCGCGAGATCCTCTCCTACATCGGTGCGCGCCTCAAGTCCCTCGCGCGCCTCGCGGGACGGTGGCGAGGCGAGGACCCTGAGGCCAGGACCCGCTGGGATGCGGACGCGGCCACGTATGTGGCGCACGACCCGACCTACCGCGGCATCGGCTGGGTCGACCCGCAGGGCCGGCTCCAGTGGATCGTGCCGCTTGCGGGCCACGAGGGCCTCGTGGGGAGGGAGCTGACCGCCGAGGATCGCCGGCGGAGGGCCCTCGAGGAATCCCGGGCCCTCGGGGAGCCGCGCTTGACCCCCTTCCTGGACCTCCTCACGGGCGAGCCGGGCCTGATCGCCTGCGTCCCGATCCTCGTCGAGGAGGGGTTCCACGGCTGGGTCGCTGCGGGTTTCCCCGCCCGCGCCCTCCTCGATGGGATCATCGCCGAGAACGACACCCTCCAGGACTACGCCGTCCGAGTCCTCGAGGGGGATACAGCCGTCTACGCATCGAGCCGCGGGGGGGCCGCCCCGAGGAGCGAGCTCGCCCGGTGGAGCGAGGTCCCCCTGCCCGGGGCGACCTGGCGGGTGGAGATGAGCCCCCTGCCGCGGATCGTCCGGGAGACGCGCTCCCTCGTCCCGATCGTGGTCCTCGCGGCCGGGCTGCTCCTCGCCGCGGCGCTCGCACTAGCCGTCCACCTGGCCCTGAGCGCGAGGGCCGCCGCGCGCGGCCTCGAGCGCGAGTTCGCCCAGCGGCGCGAGACCGAGGAGGCTCTCCGCGAGAGCCGCGAGCACCTGAGCCGCGTCATCGAGACCCTGGCGGACGCCCTCTTCATCTGCGACGGCTCGGGGAGGATCGTCTTCGCCAACGCCGCGGCCGAGGAGGTCCTGGGCCTCGAGCGGAGCCAGATCACCGAGCGGGCGTACAACGACCCCCGCTGGAGGATCACGACCCCGGCAGGGGAGCTCGTCCCCGATGAGGACCTCCCCTTCGCCCGGGTCCTGCGGACCGGGCAGCCCGTCCGCGGCATCGAGCACGGGGTCGAGCGGGCCGACGGGACCCGCGTCGTCCTCTCCATCAACGCAGCGCCGCTCCTCGATGCCCGAGGGAAGCCCGCCGGCATGGTCGCGACGGCGACGGACATCACGCGCAGGACGGAGGTGGACCGCCTCAAGGACGAGCTCGTCTCCACCGTGAGCCACGAGCTGCGCACGCCCCTCACGAGCCTCCAGGGCTTCGCCGAGATCCTGCTCCAGCGCAGCCTGCCGCCCGAGCGGCAGAGGGAGTTCCTCACGATCATCCACGGCGAGGCCGTCCGCCTGAGCCACCTGGTCAACGACTTCCTGGACCTCCAGAGGATCGAGTCGGGCCGCCAGACCTACGACTTCAAGATGGTGGAGCTTCCGGCGCTCGTGGAGGAGGCCCTCGCCCCGCTGCGGCAGGGCGCGAAGGAGCGGTCCCTCCGCACCGAGCTGCCCGGCGGCCTCCCGAGGGTCTGGGCCGATCCCGACCGCCTGCGCCAGGTGGTGACGAACCTCGTCTCGAACGCGATCAAGTTCTCGCCCGGGGGCGGCGAGGTGACGATCGGCGCCCGCAAGGAGGGGGACACGGTGGTCGTCTGGGTTGCCGACCAGGGAGTCGGCATCCCCCGCGATGCCCTGCCGAGGCTCTTCACGAAGTTCTACCGCGTCGAGGACGAGGCGACGCGCGGCGTGGGGGGGACGGGGCTCGGGCTCGCGATCGCGAAGGAGATCGTCGAGGCGCACCACGGGCGCATCGGGGTCGAGAGCGAGCCCGGGCGCGGGAGCACGTTCTCCTTCAGCCTGCAGGCCCCGCTGGAGCCCACGCCCCTGCCCCGGGCGCCCGGGGAGGCGCCGCCGGGAGCCCTGGACGTCCTCGTGGTCGAGAACGACAGGGCCATCTCGAGGCTCCTCCGGGAGCACTTCGAGGTCGAGGGGCTCCGCGTGAAGGCCGTGGCGAGCGGGGAGGAGGGCCTGGATGCCGCCCGCTGCACGCCGCCCCGCCTCGTCCTCCTGGACGTCCACCTGGCGGGGGCCCTGGACGGCTGGGACCTCCTCGCGGCCCTGAAGTCCGACCCCGCCCTGGAGCCCGTGCCCGTGTTCCTCATCTCCTCGAGCCACGACGCAAACGCCCGGGGGCTCGCCCTCGCGGGCGCCGACTGCCTCCTGAAGCCCTGCTCGCGCGAGGCCCTCTGCCAGGCCGTGCGGCGGCAGCTCCCGCCGCACGGCGGCGGGCGCGTCCTCGTCGCGGACGACGACCCCGTCTTCCTGCGCCAGGCGGCCTGCTGGCTCGGCGAGGAGGAGGGGCTCGAGGTCGTGGAGGCGACGAGCGGCACCGAGGCCCTGGAGGAGGCCTTCCGCCGCACGCCGGACCTCCTGGTCCTGGACCTCGTCATGCCCGGCCCGGACGGCTTCGAGGTCCTCCGGACGCTGCGGGAGGACGGGCGCTTCGCGAACCTGCCCGTCCTCGTCGTCACGGCGAAGGACCTCCTCCCCGAGGAGAAGGCCCGCCTGAAGAGCCGCATGGCCACCCTCGTCGGCAAGCGGCCCGCGAGCCTCGCGAGCCTCGCCCGCCTCGCGGCGCAGATGCTCAGAGACGTGCCCGCGCCGCCTCCGCTCGAGCGCACCACAGCATGAAGTGGTCCACGGGGGCCAGTTGGGAGGCCATGACCGGTACGAAGGTGAAGGAGGCGGGCCCGTACTTCACCCGGTGGCAGCGCTACGAGCGGGTGTGAGGGCGGGCGAGCGGCACGCCGACGGGCTGGAGCATACTGACCTCCCTCAGGAACTAACTACCTTCGCCCCTCTGCCGTGGCGAGGACCGCCTCGTCCCGCTGGCGGTGGACCTCGAGCAGGACGAGCTCCATGGAGAAGCCCTCGTCGGCGCCGGGCATCGTCTCGGGGCTCACGGCGCACGTGTTGTCGAAGCAAAACAGGCCGTGGCGCCAGCCGAGGACGAGCTCGACGACCTGGAGGATCTGGGCGCGGAGCTCGTCCTTCAGCCCGTCCGGACAGAGGATGCGCTCCTCGAGGAGCAGCGCCCCAAACGGCTTGCGGCCGTCACCGTGTCGTTGCTTGTTGAGGAGACAACGGATGGCTTCCCGGGAAAGGACGCCCTTTTCCGTGAGCTGGTTGCCCAGGCGCATTCGGGAGCCACCGCTCGCGTGAACGATCTTGCCCGCATGGAAAGCGATCCTGGCTGCCGCCGGGACCGCGGGGCCGTAGTCGGAAGGGCACTCCGTGGCGAGGTTGAGGACGCCGGTGTGCCGCCCCCGACTCAGGAGCTGCAGCACTTCGGACAGTTCGAACTCCTCGAATTTCCCATTCAAGCTCATGGCTTACCTTGCTCGCGTGGAACGGTGACAATCCTCCGGGGTCCCGTCCCTCGACGGAGGCGGCAAGCCCTGTGCCGGTGAGGTGTCAGCCCTGGGCCACCGCGGAATTGCGCCACCCGTTACGGCTTGCGAGGAGCGGAGCGACGCCACGAGCAGCTCAGGGGCGAGGCGATACCGTCCGCAAGCCGTCGCTCTGTCCACCGCTGGTGCAGCCGGGGGTCCCTGCGTGAGCGGGAAGGCCCGGTCAGGTCGGCAAGCGGCCCGCGAGCCTGGCGAGCCTCGCCCGCCTCGCGGCGCAGATGCTCAGAGGCGTGCCCGCGCCGCCTCCGCTCGAGCGCACCACAGCATGAAGTGGTCCACGGGGCGCGCCAGGGCCTCGGCGACGTGGGCGCGGGCTCGCTCGGGCTCGCCCGCGGCCTGGAGGTGCTTCGCGGCGTAGAGGTGCGCGTAGAAGAGGCGCTCCTCGCGCTCGGGCCCCTCGGAGGCCTCCCGGGCCTGGGCCAGGACCGCATCGACGGAGCCCTTCCCGAGGTAGAGGTCGAGGAGCGCCGGGAAGGGCGGCCGGCGGCGGTCGCGGTACTCGGGGATGAGGGCGCGCGCCTTCTCGACCCCGAGCTCCGGCGCGGCGCAGAGGAAGATCCATAGCCCGTTCTCGATGTCGAGGGGTCCGACCCGGTGGTAGCCCTCGAACTGCGACCGGCCGCCCGCGAGGTCGCCCGCGTAGTAGCGGGCCAGGCCCCGCTCCCAGCACTCGTCGGAGGAGTGCGTGCGCCCGCCGGCGGCCACGGCCTCGTCGAAGGCCGCGGCGGACTCCCGGAAGCGGCCCAGCTTGAAGAGCTCGACCGCGCGCAGGTGCTGGCGCGGGCCGCCGAGCCACATCAGACTCGCGGCGAGGTCCAGGTCGCGCGCGGCCGGCTCGCTCCGGCCCATGCGGGCGAGGAGCTCGCCGCGAGCCGCGTGGGCGGGCGCGTAGGCGGGGACGTTCGTGAGCGCGTGCTCGAGGTGCCCGAGGGCGCCCTGGAGGTCGCCCTCGGCCGCGGCGGACTCCGCCTCGGCGAGGAGCCCGGCGGGCGTCCTCCCGAAGACGATCCGGCTACGGTCGCCGACGCCGAAGGCGGCGACGGAGCGGAAGACGGGCCTCGCCGCCGAGCTCGTCACGCGGAGCCGCACCGCGTCGGCGATGATCGGGGCGAAGACGTCGATCCTCTTGTGGCCGATGGCCGTGCCTCGCGCGACCGGGAGCCACGCGTTCGGGACTCGGAGCTCGATCGCGTAGCCCTTGACGCGCTCGCCGTGGCGGATGTCCTCCATGCTGACCAGGTGGTCGACGTTCCGCGGCTCGCCGAGGTCGAGGACGACCTCCTCTCCCTCCCCCGCGGCGGCGGCGAGCGGCGCCTCGAACCTCCGGCGCACCTCCCCGGCGAGCTCGCGGAGCCGCGCCGCGTCCGCCTCCGGGAGCCGCCCGCGGCGGTCCGGCGGCACGTTCAGGAGCAGGTTCGCTCCGCGGCCCACGGAGCGGTAGTAGATCACGAGGAGATCCTCGAGGCTCTTCAAGGTCTTCTCGCCGCCGGGATGCCAGAACCAGCCGCCGCGGATCGAGACATCGCACTCCACCGGGAGCCACACGGTGCCCGAGCCGTCGGAGCGCGCCTTCCCCCACGCGAACCGGAGGACGTCCTCCTCGCGCACCACGTTCCAGCACGGCTCCGGCGCGTAGCCCTTCTCGTTCCCCGACCAGCGGATCGTGGGGGCCCCCATGTTGAACACCATGGCCTCGGGCTGGTGCCTCCGGACGAGGGCGATGATGCCGGGCCAGTCGTACTCGCGGCCCTCGGAGCCCGCGCCGTCGAACCAGACCTCGACGAGGGGGCCGTAGCCGGTCAAGAGCTCCTCGAGCTGGCGCCGGTAGAAGCGATCGTAGGCCTCCCTGTCCCCGTAGCAGGGCTCGTGGCGGTCCCAGGGCGAGAGGTAGAGGCCGAGCTTGAGCTCGTGCTTGCGGCAGGCCGCGGCGACCTCGCGCACCACGTCGCCCGCGCCGCCCTTCCAGGGGCTCGAGCGCACGGAGTAGTCCGTGGTCCGCGTGGGCCAGAGGCAGAAGCCGTCGTGGTGCTTCGCCGTCAGGAGGAGGTACCGCGCGCCGGCCTCCTTGGCCGTGCGCACCCACTCCTCGGCGTCGAGGTCTCGGGGGTCGAAGGTCCTCGGGTCCAGCGTCCCGTCGCTCCACTCGACGCCGTGGAAGGTGTTGATCCCGAAGTGGAAGAAGACCCCCAGCTCGAGGTCCTGCCACGCCGCCTGGGCGGCCGTGGGCACGACGAGCGGGGCCTGCGCCAGGGAAGCCGCCGGCGCGAACGAGAGGGCGAAGGCGAGGACGGTTCTTATCGGATGCGGGGAGCGCATGAGCCTCCTGGTTGCTGCGGGGATCGGGGGCTGTCATGATAAGGCCCATGCCCGTCCGATGTGCAGTCTCCTGCGTCGTCCTCGTGGTCCTCGGCTGCGAGCGGATCGAGGTCACGGCGGTGCGGGTCGACCGGGGGCCCGTCGAGAGCACGGTCACCTCGGTCGAGGCGGGCGTGGTGGAGCCCCTCCGGAAGGCCAGCCTCGCCTCGCCGGTCTCGGGCCGGATCGTGCGAGTCCACAAGGCCGAGGGGGACCGGGTCGCGGCGGGCGAGGCGATCGTCGAGCTCGAGAACGACATCGAGAAGCTCCGGGTCGAGGAGACGGCGAGCGATCTGCGGCGCCTCAGGGACTTGAAGGACGTGGATGCCTCGGAGGCGAGGATCGAGCTCGCCGAGTTCGCGCACCGCCGGGCGAAGGTCGAGTACGAGAGGACCTTCATCCGCGCCACCTTCCCCGGCGTCATCGCCGAGCTGAACGCCCGGGTCGGCGAGATGACCTTCGGCGCCATGGGCGGCTTCTCCCTGGCCGGGAAGAGCCCGGCCGAGAGCCGTTTCGTCTACGTCGTCGACGACTCGAAGCTCTTCGTCGAGGCCCAAGTCGACGAGTCGGACGTCTTCCGCCTGCGGCCCGGGCAGCCCGCGCGCGTCACCCTCGGCGGGATCGAGCGGCGCTCCGTCGAGGGGCGCCTGATCTCGATCTCGCCTGCCGTGTCGACCCAGGAGGGCGAGAGCCGCACGGCCAAGGTCAAGGTGGAGCTCTTCCTGGGCCCGTACGCCCCGCCCGAGGACGGCGGGTCGCGCGCTCCGCGGGCGCCGTACGAGGAGCGGGGAGAGCCGCCGTACATCGCCGTGGGCATGTCGGCGGACCTCGAGGTGCTCGTGGGCCGCGCCGAGGAGGTGACGCGGGTGCCGACTCCGGCGGTCCTCGAGCGCGGGAACGAGAAGTACGTCTTCGTCGTCGCCGACGGTAGGCTCTCGCGCCGCACGATCGCCGTGGGCATCGGGAACTGGGACATGACGGAGGTCCGGGAGGGCCTGGCCCCCGCTCAGCTCGTCGTGCTGCCCACCGACACGAGCGCGCTCCGGGACGGGAAGGCCGCCGAGGCCGTCATCGACGAGTCTCGAAGGGCCTTCCGGTAGGAGCGCCCCGTGATCGAGCTCGATGGCGTGACCAAGATCTACGCCGCGGGGGGGCGGGCCGGGCTCGAGGTGGAGGTCGTGGCCTTGAGGGACGTGACGCTGCGGATCGAGCGCGGCGAGCACGTCGCGGTCACGGGCGCCTCGGGCTCCGGGAAGTCGACGCTCCTCAACATCCTGGGCTGCCTCGACCGGCCCACGAGGGGCCTCTACCGCCTCGATGGGGAGGAGGTCTCGGCCCTCTCCGACGCGGCCCTCGCTGGGACCCGGAACCGGAAGATCGGGTTCGTCTTCCAGTCCTACAACCTCCTCCCGCGCCAGACGGCCCTGGACAACGTGGCGCTGCCTCTCATCTACAGCGGCGTCGGGCGCCGGGAGCGCAGGCGCCGCGCCGCCGAGGAGCTCGCGCGCGTCCAGCTCCAGGACCGGGCGCACCACCGGCCCAACCAGCTCTCGGGGGGGCAGTCGCAGCGCGTGGCGATCGCCCGGGCCTTGATCCAGAGCCCGAGCATCCTCCTCGCC
>JACQVW010000717.1 GCA_016209535.1 Planctomycetota bacterium
GCGCCGCACGTCGAGGTCCGGATCGCGGAGGAAGCCCTCGAGCGCGTCGCGGGCCTTCGGGTCGGCCGTCCGGCGCAAGGCGAGGAGGAGGAGGAGCCGCACGCGAGGATCCTCGGCCTCGCGGGCCCCGCGCGCCGCCAGGAGCGCCTCGGCGCCCGCCGCCCGCGCCAGCGCATCGACCGCGGCGCCCTCGAGGAAGGGGTCCCGGTCACCGGCGAGCGCCGCGAGGACCGCCTCGACGGCTCTCGCAGGCTCGACGGCGCCGTCGCGGCCGAGGGCGAGGAGCGCCTCGAGCCTCGCGGCGAGCGGCGGGGCGGGCGGCCGGACCGGCTCGAGGGGCGCGGGGTCGAGCCCTCCGGGCGGCGTGGAGCCCGTCGCGCCCGCCGCGCCATTGCCGCCCTCCGCGCTCGTACCGCCGCTTGCGCCCGTCCCGCCCGAGCCGGTAGACGGCACGGCCCGGAGCCTCCAGATCCGGCCCTTGCCGTGCGCGTTGTAGCTCTCGTCGACCCAGTCCGAGAAGTAGACCGTGCCGTCGGGCGCCGCGGCGATCCCGACGGGGCGGAAGCTCGCGCCGCCCTGGACGATCGGCTCAGCGCTCGAACGGTAGGACGCGCCGCGCGGCTCGAGCGCGTGGACCTCGATCCGGTGGTCGCCCCAGGAGGTGACGAGCACCTTGCCGCGCAGGTCCGAGGGCAAGCCGAGCCGCCGAGGGTTGTAGACGGCGATCCCCGACGGCCCCTCGCCCGTGCCCGAGACCATGGGCAGCGTGCCGGGGAGCTCGCCGTTCCACGCCGTGAAGGGGTGGAGGCCCTTCCTTCCGAGCCACCGGCGGTAGCCGTAGTCGCCGCCCCGCACGATGTGGAGGAGCCTGCACGGCGGCCGCGAGTCGGGGTCGTTGTCCACGGCGAAGAGACTCCCCGTCGGGTCCACCGCCATGTGGAACGTGTTCCAGAAGCCGAGGGCCCAGCGCTCGAGCTCCTTCCCGTCCTCGGTCATGCGGAAGATGCTCCCGCCCTCGGGCCCGCCCGCGACGCGCGATCCGTCGGCCGCAGTGAGCGTGTACTCGACGCCCATGTTCTCGCCGATGGCGAAGAACGTGCGGCCCCGGCCGTCGAAGGCGAAGCCCGTGAGGCCGTTGTGCGGGTACTGCTCGGCGGTCTCGAGGCGCGCGAGGGTCGCGCGGCGGTCGGGCCGGTCGTCCCCGTCCGGGTCCTCGAAGACCATGACCTCGCGTCGCGTGGCGGCGAAGAGCCTCCCGCCGTCGCGGAGCGCGATCGCCATCGTCTGGTGGAGGCCGTCCGCGAAGACGTGGAACCGGTCCGCCGCACCGTCGCCCGTCGTGTCGTCGATCACGAGGATGCGGTCCGATGGGTGCCTCTTGTAGTCCGGCAGGGGGAAGTGCGTGTTCGACTCGATGGCCCAGACGCGCCCGCGCCGGTCCACGTCGACGGCCACGGGCGTGACGATGTCCGGCTCGCGCGCGAAGAGCTCGATCGCGAGGTCGCCGCGGAGGGGCCGCGGGAGCTCCACCGCGGGCCCAGCGCCGGCGAAGGCGGCCGGGGCGCACGCGCTCGCCGCGCACGCGAGGACCCCCCACGAGGCGGCGCTCGCGCGGCGCAGCGGCGGTGGCAGCGCGTCTGTCCTGAGGCCCGCGTTCATGCGACGCCCATTATGCCAGGCAGGCGGGGGGGCGGGGAGTGCTTGGAAGGCCGCCCCGCGGGGCGTGCTTCGGCCTCAGGCGGTCGCCCCGGCGAGCGCGTCGAGTGGATCGGAGCTGGCGAGGCCGTCCCTGGGCCTGGGCGAGCCCGCGTTCGCGAGGGAATGAGTCCTCGGCGGTGGCGCTCGCGTGGTAGACTGTGCGCTATGCCGATCCATGACTGGTCCCGGGTCGGCCCGGGCGTATTCCACCATTTCCATTACTTCTGGGTGGCAAGGCTGTGCGACTCCCTGACGCACGGACTCCTGCCGCGAGGGTTCTACGCTATGGTCGAGCCCGACGTGGGCCAGGCAGAGCCAGACCTGCTCACGTTGCAGGCCCGCGAGGACCGGCTCGAGGAGGCGGATCGTTCGCCTCAGCTCTCGCGGGACGATGACTCGGCGGGCGCCGTTCTTCTCGCCGCACCGCCCGTCCTGGTCCAGGATCTCGGTCCTGACCACACCAAGCTTCGGCGCCGGATCGTCGTCCACAGCGAGTGGCAGGGGGACCGCGTGGTCGCCGTCATCGAGCTGGTCTCGCCCGGCAACAAGGCGAGCCGGACCAAGGCAGCGGAGTTTGTGGACAAGGCCACCAGCTTCGTGGGGGCCGGAATCCACCTGCTCGTCATCGACCTGCATCCCGCCACGGGCCCCGTCCCCGAGGGGTTCCATGGGCTCATCTGCGAGGCACTGGGACATCGTCCTCCCGAGCTTCCCCGGGATAAAGGCCTGCAGCTCGTGTCGTATCAGGTCCGGGACGGCGGTTACCCTCGTGCCTACGTGAGGCAGGTCGGAGTCGGCGAGGCGCTGCCTGACATGCCGCTATTCCTCTTGCCGCACCACTTCCTTCCCATCCCCCTCGAGCGCACGTACGGCGAGGCGCTCCCCAGCCTGGCTGAGAAGTTCCGCCAGGTCCTCGTGCGCTGACGGCCATGCTCGCTGGGCCCTGGACGAGCGTTGGGCGCGTGGCGCAGCGCGGGCTTGCCGCGGTCATCGCGACGCTCGCCGTGGTGGCCGCGCAGGCTCTCGCCTACCCCGGCTTCCTCCCGCGAGTCGACAGCCTCGAAGCCTGGGAGTCCATCGCGCTGGGGAGCGGCGGGATCAAGTTCGTCGCGCCGGGGCTCGACCCGGCCTCTTCGGAGCTCCCTTGCCTCGACCTCGTGATCTACGGCCCGGGCGTGCAGCACATCGACATCATCCGCGCCACCGAGCTGCCTTGCGTCGAGGGGCTCACGAGCGAGGTCGTGAACCGCATGCGCCGGGACATGACGCAGCTCGCAGGCTACATCGCCCGGGTCCCGGGGCCGGGCCGGCCGGCCGGACCGACCCTGAGCGCCGTCATCCTCCACAACGACCGGTTCACGGAGCCCCTCGAGGTCACGCCGGAGCTGAGCTCGCACCTCCTGAGGTCGCTCGGGGCGACCTTCAACGAGGCCGCGCTCGGCCGGCTCGTCTACCTCCCGACGACGGAGGTCGCCGAGGAGCGGGCGCGCCGGTGGCTCTCCGACCCGCTCGTCGCGCTCGACTTCGCGGTCCTCCTCGACGAGAACGGCTGCCAGCTCCTCGTCGAGCGGGGCCAGGGCCTCGAGGACGCCGGCCGCGCCTGCGAGCGCTTCGTGCGGGGCGACGTCAACGCGGACGGCGACCTGCGGGCGGGCGACGCGATCCGCCTCCTCGACCACCTCTTCCGGGGTTCCGCCGCCGAGCCCTCGTGCCTCGACGCGGCCTCTCGGAAGAGGAAGTTCGCCACGGGGAGTATCCGTCCGGTGGCCTCTCGGGCGAGGGTATCGAGTGGTGTCTCGCCCGAGCCCCAGGCGTCGCATGACCCTGACGCACGGCCGCCACGGCCCCGCTCGGGACGAGGCCGCCCGGCGTCGCAGCGGATCGAGATCCACTACGAGCCTCCCCATGAGTCTCGCCGAGGACCGTAGCGCAGATTCGCGAGCCCAGGTACATTAGGTGCCATGAGAGCAGTCCTTCTTGAAGTCAGCCCCGAGGACCTCGAGCGTAGGCGCAAGCTGGGCCTCGATCGTTGGGATGAAATGTGGGAAGGGGTCTTGCACATGGCGCCAGCGCCCAATGTTCCGCACCAGAGAGTTCAACGCGATCTTGGCAGTTTTCTCAGCTCGCTCCTGTGCCGGCAAGGACGAGGGGAATTGCTAAACGGCGTCAACGTCTTCAACGATTCCTCGGTCGAGTCCGACTATCGGATTCCTGACCACTCCTTCGTGAGGTCAGGGCGTGAATCGCTGATCGAGGAGAACGGGATTCACGGGGCCCCGGATGCCGTGATCGAGATACGCTCACCTGAAGACGAGTCCTATGCCAAGCTCCCCTGGTTCGCAGCGTTGGGCGTCCGGGAGGCCATCATCATCCAGCGTGACTCCAAGGAGACGGAGGTCTATCGCCTCGCTGGCTCTCAGTACTTCGCCGTCGCTCCTGACAAGGACGGCTGGGTCACGTCCGAGGTCATGCGCGTCCGCTTCCGCGCAGTCGCCGGTGAGAAACCTCAGCTCGCCGTCGAGGACTTGGACGAGCCGGAAGCGCGTTGCGCGATCTGAACGCTGGCGAGTAGGAGCCCACGCCTCCCCGGCGGCGGCCCACCGAGGGACGGCGTGAATTCAACTGGAGTGAGCCGTGCGGACGATCCTCATGGGTCGGCCCCCGACGGCCTGGAGCGACCCCAGCTTCAGAGGGCCGCCGCGATCGGCTCCCCGGCGTACACCAGGTGCGGCCTGCCCGTCCCGTCCTGCCACTGTGCGGTCGCGGGGATCCCCGTTGACCTGGACGAGGCTCACGCCGCGCTCGACGAGGCGGCGGGCCATGAGGAGGGACCAGCCGAACTGGTTCTGGCCGTAACGCTCGAGGGTCCTCGGATCGGAGTCGAGCACGTCGAAGGCCCGGCGCGTGCGCGGGTCGGCGAGGACCGAGGCCGCCTGCTCGCGGAAGCGACCGAGAGACAGGACGGCGGCATCGCGCTCGATCGCGCGCTGCTGGCGCTCGACCATCGCCAGGAGCTCGAGCCTGCGCGCGACCCGCGCGGGGTCGAGCCCCTCGGGTAAGGCGAGGCTCGGGGCCATGAAGACGGGCTGGGCCGTGTGGGCGTTGGCGCCGCGCTCGAAGTGGAAGCAGAGGGGGCAGGCACCGTAGGCGTCCATGCACTTCGAGGCGGCCTCGATGGGGAAAGGGTCCCAGCGCGCGCCGAGGAGACCCCCGAACTGGCCAGGAATGACGCGCCCCGTCCGGTGGACGAGCTGGTGCGGAAGGACCACGGCCGGCGGGAGGTTGCCGCGGTCGCCGCGGGCCGTCGCGAGCGCGTGGTTCGCGAGGGCCGCGACTTCATGGACGAGCCCTCCCGGGGGCTGCGGGGCGGTGACATCTCAGGACTGCGGCGGACGAACCCCTGCAGGATAGCACGGCGAGGTCTACGGTGTCACTGGGTGTGTCTCACGAGAGTGTCTCACGGGTGTCTCACGCGGGCGTGTCTCACGGGTAGCCAGCACGGGACACCCCCGCCATACTCCAGCCGCTGAGCCCCGGCCTCCGTCGTCTCGAGGTCGACAGCGGTGTCAGAGCTGGCGCCGATCGCTGCGTGGCGATCGGCTTACCTCAGCGAAGGCGTGGAGTCCCCGTGATCTCCTGGCGGGCGCCACGCTTGATGGCTGGCCCGCGAGGGCCCTATCGTAGCCGCCGATGCGCCTCGCTCGCCGCCTCCTCGGCCTCCTCCTCGGCCGCCGGCTCCCGGCCACCGGTGGGACCTTGCGGATCCAGGGTCCCCGGCGGCCGATCGTCATCCGCCGCGACGCCTGGGGCATCCCGCACATCGAGGCCGAGGGTGACGAGGACGCGTGGTTCGGCCTCGGATTCTGCCAGGGGCAGGACCGCGCCTTCCAGCTCGAGGTGCTCCTCCGCATCGCCCGCGGCACGCTCGCGGCCCTCCTGGGCGAGGCGGGGCTGCCCGTGGACCGCCTCGCGCGGCGCGTGGGCTTCCGCCGGGCCGCCCGGGGGCAGATCGCGGCCATGGAGCCGGACCTGCGGCGGCAGGTCGATGCCTTCGCCTCGGGGGCGACGCGTGGGGCGCGCCAGGGCTCGCCGCGCCGCGCGCACGAGCTCGCCCTCCTCCGGACCGAGCCGACGCCGTATGCGGCCGAGGACGTGGGCGGAGCCATTGCCCTCCTGTCCTTCGCCCTGGCCGCCAACTGGGACTCGGAGCTGATCCGGCTCAAGGTCCTCGAGTCGGATGGGCCCGAGGCGCTGCGCGCCATCGATCCGGCGGCCTCCGAGCGCCCGCTCGGGGCGGCGGAGCATCCCGGCAGGGCCACGGCGGTGGATGCGGTGGATGCGGTGGATGCGGTGGATGCGGCCGGTGCGGCCGGTGCGCCGGATGCGGCGGATGACCGCCTCGAGGCCGAGATCGCCGCGCTCCAGGCCCTCCTCGGCGCGGGCGGCGCCTCGAACAACTGGGCCATCGCGCCGCGCCGCACGGCGACGGGCCGGCCCATCGTCTCGAACGACCCGCACCTCCCGCCGGCCGTGCCCTGCCCGTGGTACCTCGCGCACCTGCGCACCCCGGGCTGGGAGGTCGCCGGCGCCTGCTTCGCCGGCACGCCGGGGATCTCCGTGGGCCACAACGACGTCGCGGCGTGGGGCATCACGGCGGGCCTCGTCGACAACACGGACCTCTTCCTCGAGGAGATCGGGCCCGGCGGGTGCACCGTGCGGCGCGGGGACGGGTTCGTCCCCTGCGAGGTCCTCGAGGAGCGGATCGAGGTGCGCGGGCGCGAGCCCGTGATCGAGAGGGTGCTCCTCACGCCGCACGGCCCCATCGTGAGCCCGGTCCTCGGCGAGGGGCGGCGCGCGATCTCGCTCCGCGCCACGTGGCTCGACGCGGCGCCGCCCGTGGGCTTCCTGCGAGCCTGCCGGGCGCGGAGCTTCGAGGACTTCCGCGCTTGCTTCGCGGGCTGGCCCGCCTTCTCCACGAACCTCGTCCACGCCCATGCCGGCGGCTCCATCGCCTGGCAGCTCGCCGGGACGGCGCCGCGGCGCAAGTCGGGCTGGGGGCTCGTGCCCAGGCCGGCCTGGGACCCGGGCTCCGGCTGGGAAGCGGAGCCGGCGCCCTTCGAGGCGATGCCACGCGTCGTGGACCCCGCCGAGGGCTTCGTGGCCACCGCCAACGACGCACCCGCCCTCGCCGGCGCCAGCACGCCCTTCCTCGGCGCCGACTTCGCCGAGGGCTACCGAGCCACGCGCATCGCCGAGGTCCTCGCCTCGCGCTCCGACTGGGACGTCGAGAGCGCGTCGCGGCTCCAGCTCGACCAGGCCTCGCTGCCCTGGCGCGAGATGCGGGAGGCCGTGCTGGCAGCGCCGGCGCAGGACGCCGCGGCGCGGCACGCGCTCGATCTCTTGCGCGCCTGGGACGGCGCAGTCGGGGCCGACTCGGCCGCGGCGTGCGTCTTCGAGCGCTTCATCGTCGAGATGACACGCCGCGTGGTGGAGGCCAAGGCGCCGCGCAGCGCCGCGTGGGTCCTGGGCAAGACGCCCGCCCCCACGACGCCCCGCGGCGTCTGGGCCGTGCGCCACGCGGGCCGCATCGCGAGGCTCCTCCGCGAGCAGCCGGCCGGCTGGCTCGCGCGGACCTGGCCCGAGGAGATCGCCGACGCCCTCGGTCAGGTCGTGCGCCGGCTCGAGGCCGAGCGCGGACCGCGGGCGATCCGCTGGGCCTGGGGCGAGACCCGGAAGCTCACGTTCGTGCATCCGCTGGGCGCGAAGAGGATCCTCGCGCAGGCCTTCAACCTCGCCCCCTTCCCCGGCGGCGGCGACGCCGACACCGTGGCCCAGGCAGCCGTCGATCCCTTCGATCCGAAGGCGAACCCCCTCTTCGTCGCTTCGCTCCGGGCGGTGATGGACGTGGGTCGCTGGGAGCGGAGCCGCTTCGTGCTGCCGGGCGGCCAGTCCGGGAACCCGTGCTCGCCGCACTACGACGACATGCTGCCCCTGTGGCTGCGCGGCGACGGCGTCCCGATCCCGTGGTCGCGGGAGGAGGTGGGGCGCGAGGCGGGGGAGACGCTGCGGATCGAGCCGGTGGGCGTCGCCGCCGCGAGCCCCGCGCCCTAGGGGGAAGCGTCCTGACGCCCGTCGGGGCCTCGCCGAAGGACGCGTCGCCTTCAGAACGGGAACAGCTCCCGCAGCCGCTCCGCCGGAGGCTGGTCGCCGTACTCGCAGAGCTCGAAGGCCTCGATGAGCTTCACCCGAGCGCCCTTCTCGGGGCCGTAGCGCTCCATGACCTTCGCGCGGAGCTTCTCCGTGAGCGGCGCGTAGCGGTCCGTGAACTGCTTCTCGAGGTAGAGCCGGCGCTCGGCCTTCCCCTTCGGGACCTTGTCGAGGTAGCCGAAGAGCCACGGGTTCCATTCGCAGAACTGGCTCTCGAGGGCCGCGATGGAGTCGAACTTCTTTGCCGCCACGTCGTCGATCGACACGACCACGTCGGGCTCGAAGGGGTTCGGCTTCTTGAAGCCGTCGGAGTAGTAGAGGAAGATGGGGTTCTTCCGCAGCGCGGGCACGTCGGGGCAGAAGTAGGGCACGATCACCATGAACGCCGCGTCCTGGAGCAGGATCCCCGTGTAGCGGTGGTCGGGGTGGTAGTCGTTGGGGCGCGGGCCGAGCACCACGTCGGCCTTCCACTCGCGGATGAGCTTCACGATCTTCCGCCGGTTCTCCAGGGTCGGCATGATCTCCCCGTCGTGGATGTCGAGGACCTCCGTGACGATGCCCAGGATCCGGGCGCAGTCCTCGACCTCCGCCTTCCTGCGCCGGGCGAGGGGACCGCCCGCGATCTCGTGGTGGCCGATGTCGCCGTTCGTGGTCGAGACGAACTTGACGTGGTGGCCGAGGGCCGCCCACTTCGCGGCGACGCCCGACGCCTTGAGCTCGCAGTCGTCGGGGTGCGCGCCGAAGGCGATGATGCGGAGCTTGCCGTCGTCGGCGGGCGGTGCGGGGCGCGGCGCTGCCGGCGAAGCGGCGGGCCCGGGATCGGGGCCGGGCGCGGAGCCGCTCGAGAGGAGGAGGGCGGCGATCGGAAGGGACGCGACGAGCGGGAAGAGGAGGAGGGGCTGCTTCGCCATGGCTTGGACCTCGCGGGAAGGGCCGGAA
>JACQVW010000723.1 GCA_016209535.1 Planctomycetota bacterium
ATCCTCAAGGCCGCCGTGGGCGCGACCCTGACGAGCCTCGGCCCGGCTCGAGCCGCGGCCGCCCAGGCCCAGGAAGCCCCCGGCGCGCGCCCCGCGGCCAGGCACCGCATCGTCGACGTCCACAACCACCCCTACTGGCTCGGCCACAACCCGCGGAAGATGGTCGAGAACATGGACCGCTGCGGGATCGAGCGCACGTGGCTCCTGAGCTGGGAGGTGCCCGAGGACGAGATCAGCCCCGGCTACTACGCGACGTTGAACCCCCTCGGGATCGGGATCCCCTTCTCCGACGTCGTGCGGTCCTGCGAGCAGTTCCCCGACCAGTTCGTCGCCGGCTACGCGATCGACCCGCGCAGGCCCTACGCCCGGGAGAAGCTCCGCTCGGCCGTAGCGATCCACGGCGTTCGCGTCTACGGCGAGCTCAAGCTGCGCGCCCACTACGACGACCCGGACTTCATCGCCATGTACCGCCTCTGCGGCGACCTGCGGCTCCCGGTCCTCTTCCACCTCGACGTCGTCCTGCCGCCGGGCTCCGTGCAGACGTCGCGCCAGTGGTGGTACGGCGGGGACCTGGACCGCGTCGAGCGCGCCCTCGAGGTCTGCCCCGACACGGTCTTCATCGGCCACTCGCCGGGCTTCTGGCGCGAGATCTCCGGGGACGCCGGCGTGGAGCCCCTCGCCTACCCCGAGGGGAAGCCGATCCGGCCCGGCGGGAAGATCCTCAAGCTCCTCGAGAAGCATCCCAACTTCTACTGCGACCTCTCGGCCGGCTCGGGGCACACGGCCCTCTCGCGGGACCTCGAATTCACGCGCCGGTTTCTCGTCGAGCACCAGGACCGCTGCCTCTTCGGCCGCGACGACGTGGACACTAAGCTCCACGACCTCCTCATCTCGCTCGCGCTCCCCGACGAGGCGCTCGCGAAGATCCTGAGCTCGAACGCCTACCGGCTCGTGCCGGCGCCGCAGGCCTGACGGAGCCAACGGCACGATGGGTGCTGCGGCCGGTTTCCCTCGAGCCCGGGCGGCGCTCGGCCTCTACGTCCTCGCCGCCGTGCTCTTCACCTGGCCCCTCGCCGTGCGCCTCACGGACCACGTCCCCGCCGGCGGGAACGACCTCTGGCAGAACTGCTGGAACTTCTGGTGGTGGGGGAAGGCGCTCGGCGAGGGCCGCAGCCCCTACCGCACGGACCTGATCTACCAGCCCGGCGACGTGTCGCTCGCCTTCCACACGCACTCCGAGGCGAACGTTCTCACGATGCTCCCGGTCACCCTCGCCCTCGGGGTGCCCGCCGCCCTCAACGCGGCGCTCCTCCTGGGCTTCGGCCTCGCCGGCTGGGGCGGCTACCTCCTCGCCCGCGAGCTCACGGGCGACCCGCGCGCCGCGTTCCTCGCGGGCCTCGTCCTCGCGTTCCCGCCCCACCGCCTGGAGCAGTCCCTCGAGCACTTGAACCTCGCCAGCTACCAGGCGATGCCCTTCTTCCTCCTCTTCCTCGTGCGGCTGGCCCGGTCCGGAGGCGCGAGGAACGTGCTCCTCGCAGCCGTCGCGTTCGCCGCGAACGCCCTCTACGCCTGGCACAACGGGCTCCTCGTCCTGCCCACGGCGGCGGTCCTCTTCGCCCACGAGGTCCTCCGGCGGCGCGACGGGAGACTGCGCGCGCTCCGCGACGCGGCCGCGGCCGGCGCCCTGGCCGCGCTCCTCCTCCTCCCGTTCCTCTGGCCACTGGTGCGCGAGATCGCCGCCGGGGACACGTCGTACCTGAAGCCCCCCGTGAGGAAGGGGATCGACCTCGCCTTCCTCCTCGTGCCGTCGGAGATGCACCCCCTCTGGGGCCCCCTCGTCCAGGGCCTCTACGAGCGGTGCCGGGGCTATGCCTCCGCGGGGTACACGTGCTACCTTGGCGTGGGGGCGCTCGCCCTCTGGATCCTGGGGAGCCTCGCGCGGGGGAAGCCGTTGGACGGGACGGCGCCCCTGGCTCCCCGCTTCTCCCCCGTCCTGTGGGGCGCCCTCCTCGGCCTCCACGTGCTGCTCGCCCTGGGCGACACGCTCGTCGTCCTCGGCGAGGACACGGGGGCGCCTCTGCCCTTCGCCCTCGTCCGGCACATGCCCGTCCTCCAGACGGTGCGCCTCCCCAACCGCTTCGTCGTGCCCGCGGTGCTCGCGCTCTCGATGCTCGCGGCCCACGGGGCCTCGCGGCTCCTCCGGGGCCGCGGGCCCCTGGCCCTCGCCGGCGCCGCGGCGCTCATCGCCTTCGACGTCCTGCCGGTGCCGTACCCGATGCAGCCCGTGCCGCGGCCCGCGTGGATCGAGGCCCTCGCTCCGGCGCCGCCGGGCCTCGTGCTCGACCTGCCCGGCGGGCACCGGGCACGGGGCGCCGAGGACATGCACCTCCAGACGCTCCACGGGCGCCCCATCGCCGGCGGCTACGCCTCGTGCGTGCCGGCCTGGATGGAGCGCCGCGTGAAGGATCTCTCCCTCCTCGAGCTGGCCTTCGAAGGCCAGCCGGCCGTGCAGGTCGACGTGGAGCGCGGGCTCGCGCAGGTCCTCGAGGCCCTCCCGGTCCAGGTCCTCGTGCTGCACCTCGATCGCGAGCGGGAGCGGCTCGAGCGGCTCGCCGCGCAGCACCGGGGGACGCCCCTCTCGAGGCTCTTCAACCCGGAGAGGGGCACGGCCGCGAGGACCATCGCCGAGCTGCGCTCGGCGGCGCGCAAGCTCTGGGGCCCGCCGGTCTTCGCCGACGAGGCCGTGGAGGTCCACGTCCGGCAGCGGCGCTGAGCGCGCCCCCGTCGCATCACTTTGCCCCCAGGGGTCTCCTCGCCAGGCGGAAGCCCGTGAGCCTCCCTTCCAGGATCCTCGTGTCGGCGTCGTAGGGCCGCGCCTCGAGGCAGCGGCCAAGGAGGGCGTCCTCGGCGTCCCGGTCCGTCCCGCCGATCACGTTGAAGCCGCCCTCGTACAGCACCAGCTCCTGCACGTTGGCCTCCATGTCGAGCAAGCCCGCCGGCGACCGGTTCTCCGGCCGCGCGCCCAGCGAGCTCGTCCTCCCCTGGCCGTAGCGGACCTCGGGGCGCGGGTGGAACCGGCTCTCCCCCTTCAGCGAGCCGCGGAACCAGTCGGAGACCACCTGCCTCGCACGCTCGCCGTCGCTCGTGCCCGCGAAGGCATGGAGCCACTGCTCTCGGGTCGGGACCTCGTAGCGATAGCCGTCGCCCGACTTCTCCTCGAACCACCGGACGAAATCCCGGAGGAGCTCGGGGCTGAAGTCCTCGAGGGTCATCGGCGCGTCGAGGCGACCGGACCCCAGGTCGCCGTGGCCCTTGTCCTTGAGGAACTGGAACCACGCCCGCTCGGGCACCTCGGTCCGGGACACCTCGAGCCGCTCCTGCCCCACGGGGACGAAGTCCATGCCGAGGTCCTTGAGGAACCGCGAGGCGATCAACGTGAGGCCGGGCACGCGCCCCGCGACCGTGACATCACCCGCCTCGCCCTTCTCGAGCGCCCCGATGGCGGCGGGCGCGGTCCCGCTCCGGTCCGAGAGCGCGGCCCTGGCGAGGCCGGCCACATCGGCCCTCGTGACCGCGCAGAGCTGCTCGGCGTGCCCGACGTTGCCCGCGAGGTCCGTCATGTCGATCTTGAACGTGAAGGGCTTCGCCGGGATCGGCGTCGAGAAGACGTACGCCATGCTCATCCGGTCGAGCTCCACCTCGCGCCAGGCGCTCGCCTCGCCGCTCGCCCAGACCTGCTGCACGCGGAGCGTCCTCAGCTCCTCGGTGGCCCTGAGGACCACGTGGATCGAGTCCCCCAGGGCATCGACCGCCGCCGGGCCGTCGAGCCCCGGACTGATCTTGTCGAGATAGACCGTGAGGACCGGAGAGACGCCCCCCAGGGGGCTGTCCCGGTAGTACGCGTTGAGGATGAGGGCGTTCTCGCCGTCGGCCAGGTCCAGGTCCTCGCCGAAGGCGGCCTGGGACCCCGAGCGGCTCGCCTGGAGGGCGAGCTGGCGGCTCGCCTGCCCCTTCTGCTCCACGCCGAGCCCCAGCCCGTCGAACCAGGGCTCCACCTTCCCCGCGAGCCTCAACCGGGCCTGCGCCGTCCGTCCCGGAAGCTCCTCGAGGGTCACCCGGGGCGCGCGCACCTTCACGTCGCTGATCTTCGCGGGGACCGGGAAGGGCTGCGGAGGGTTCTCCTGCCAGCCGTAGCGGACCTCGATCGCGTTGTTCGCGCTCTGGGGGAGGACGAGCGTCGCGTTGAACGGGATGCCGCCGGGCTCGCGGCTCCCGTGCGCCGGGTCCCCCCAGGCCTCGTCGCCCCTCGGGCCCCTGGGGACCGGCTCGGCGGGCCGGTCGTTGATGAAGTACTTGAGGCTCGGGCTCTGGTCCCCCTCGACGCGGAGGATCCCCTTCACCGTGGCGAGGTTGCCCTGGACCCCCTCGGGCCCCGCCAGGCCGAAGCTCTCCACGGCCAGGCGGAGCCGCCGGAGGCTGACCTCGATCGCGGCGCTCCGGTTCCCCGCGGCATCCTTGGCATAGACCCGGTACGTGGTCATGGAGCCCGGGGGCAGCTCGACCCGCCAGAAGGGGAGCCGCTCGAGCCGCGCCCAGGGCCGCGTGCCCTCGCCGAAGACGATCGTCGCGTAGGCCTCGGTGATGTCCCCCGGGTCGTGCGTCGAGACGAGCTTCAGGTCCACGACCTCGTCGAAGGTCGAGCGGTAGGGCGCCGCGGGATCGATGAAGATCGCGGGGCTCACCGGCAGGACCTGGAAGCTCGGGGGCGTGAGGTCCACCCGGAACTTGTGGGGCGCCTCGAGGAGCTCGAGGGAGGTGGCACCCGGGCTCTCGACGTACGCCCTCAGCGAGTAGAGCCCCTCGGCGAGACCGTCGAGGTCGAAGACCTTGTAGCCCTCGATCCAGGCCCCCTTCAGCTTCTCCTTGCGGTCGCGGGCGCTCTCGCCGTGGTAGAGGAGGACCAGGGACTCGAGCAGGCCGCGCTGGAAGCTCGACGCGCGCGGCTCCGGCACCGCCACGCGGAGCGAGATCGTGTCGGGCGTCACCGCCGTGGCGTACGGGAAGTCCCTCCCGATGGGGAACGGCACCTGGCGCCCGAGCTCCTCGCGGAGGCGTTTGGTGAACTCGTCCGTCTCGGCCTGCTGCGCCGCCGACGGCGCCGCGGGCTTCGCGCGGACGACCGCGGCCGGGGCGGGCTCGGCCCCCTGGCGCTGGGCCGGCTCGTCCCTCCCGGGGCGCGGGGCCAGGAGCGCCGCCAGCCCCACCACGAGGACGATCCCGGCCGCCATGGAGGCCAGCGCCACCAGCGCGCTCGGCGAGCGCGGACGGGCCGCGACGGGCTTCCCCTCGAGGCCGCGCACGAAGTCCTCGACCGAGGCGAACCGCTCGCGAGGGTCCTTCGAGAGGCCGCGCAGCAGGGCATCGGAGAAGGGCCTGGGCACTCCAGGGATCGGCTTCGGATCCTTGTGGAGGATCTGGTACCCGATGTCGCCGGATGAGAACGGGGGCTTCCCGCTCACGAGCTCGTAGATCGTGCAGGCGAGCGAGTAGGTGTCGCTGCGCGCCGTGCAGGGCTCGCCGCGGTACTGCTCTGGGCTCATGTAGGGCAAGGTCCCGCTGCGCCGGCCGGTCTGGCGGACCGTGCTATCGGCGATGACCCTCGAGATGCCGAAGTCGGTGATCTTGACGACGTCGCCGTCGCCCAAGTCCCCGTCCGGCGTCTCGGCGAGCATGAGGTTCCCGGGCTTCAAGTCCCGGTGGATGATGCCCTTCGAGTGGGCGTACGAGAGCCCCCGGGCCACCTGCCTGGCCACGAGCAGGCCCTCCGCCACGGAGAAGACGCGCGCGTCCTGCTTCCGCAGGTGGAGGAGCTGCTTCAGGGTGGGCCCCTGGAGGTACTCCATGGCGAAGAAGGGCCAGCCGTCGGTCTTCAAAGGCCGCCCGCCTCCCCCGCTCGAGCCGTCGTAGTAGGTGTGGATCCGCACGATGTTCTCGTGCGCGAGGTCGAGGAGGCGGTTCGCCTCCTGCCTCAGGTCGTCGCGGGCATCGCCGTCGAAGAGGATCTCCTGGGGGACGCACTTGAGCGCGATCTGGCGCCCCAGGGTCTCGTCGAGGGCCAGGTAGACCGTGCCCATTCCCCCCTGACCGACGAACTTCAAGATCCGGAACCGGTCCGCCACGAGCACGCCCTCCTGCCAGTTCGCGGGCGTGTCGCTCGTGCCGGGCCCGGCGGTAGGGTGCTCCCCCACGGTGCCATCGCCGGCCCTGTCGGCCGTGTTCCTCCCGTCGAGCCCCCTGCCGTCCAGGCCCCTGGCCGCGTCCGGCGACCCCGCCTCCGCGGGGCCCCCTGCCAGCGCCACCCCGCAGCCGGGACAGCCGTCGGAGGGCTCCGCGCCGGGACCGGGCTCCCAGGACGCGCCACAGGAAGGGCAGGAGGCCTTCTCGGTCATGAGCTCTTCCTCCCCTCCGGCCCCCGGGGACCAAGGGCCGGCAAGGATCAGCGGGGGATTGTATCACGGGCGCCCCGAGGCTCATCAGCTTTTCCTGCGCGGCGCGACGTTTGAGCATGGACTCGCGGCGCCGCGGTTCATAGAATCTGGCAGCCGCCCTCGCGTCGTGGTGGTTAGGGTCTCGTCAAGCCAGCCGCAGGGGAAGGCGACAACGTCTCACCGTCGAGCTGTACAGGGAGATCCGCCGGGCCGCCGGGCCGGCGGGCCCGCGCCACAAGCAACGTCCAGAGAGAACCCGAGAGTAACCGCCGCCCATGCGCTCCGTCCTCCGAACCGTCGCTCCCGCCGCGATCGTCCTCAGCCTCGCGACCGTAGCCCCGAGATCGGTCCTCGGCGTGATCACCATCACCGAGATCATGTACCACCCTGCCGGCGGGGACAGGAGCCTCGAGTACATCGAGCTCCACAACGAGGCGCCGGACCCCATGGACATCACGGGCTACTACTTCTCGGCGGGGGTCACCTTCGTCTTCACCGAGCGCACCTTCCTCGACCCCGGGGCCACCATCGTCGTGTGCGCGAGCAAGGAGGCGATCCGGGCGAAGTACGGGATCGAGAACGTCGCGGGCGACTGGGACGCCGAGACGTCCCTGGACAACTCCGGGGAGGCGGTCGAGCTCGCGAACCCTGCGGGGGTCGTCGAGGCGCGCGTCCGGTACAACGACCGGGGCAAGTGGCCTTCGGGGGCCGACGGGACGGGCCACTCGCTCGAGCTCGCGTACGTCTACTCCGAGATGGACGACCCGGACAACTGGGCCTTGAGCGGCGCCATCGGCGGCTCGCCGGGCAAGGCCAACAACCCCACCCAGGGCGCCATCGCCCTTTTCGTCAACGAGGGCCTCCTGGCGGGAGACCCGGGGACGCGCTGGATCGAGATCTACAACGCCGACGCGCGGGACATCGACCTCGGGGGCTTCCACGTCTCGACGGACCGGCTCGACCTCAAAAAAGGCACCATCCCGGCGGGCACCCTCGTCCCGGCCGGCAAGTGGGTGGCCTTGACCGAGGCGGCGCTGGGCCTGGACCTGACGCCCGACGCGACGGGCAGGACCTTCGTCGCCCTCTCGACCCCGGGCGCGGGGCGCGTCCTCGACGCCCACATCTTCGAGCCCGAGCAGGCAGGCCTCAGCGAGGCCCGGACCCCCGACGGGGACTCCCTCTTCTCGGCCGCGGCGGACCCCACGCCGGGCGAGGCCAACGTGGTCACCGTGGAGGGCAACCTCGTGATCAACGAGGTCCTGTACCACCCGATCGATGGCGACGCGTCGCGCGAGTTCATCGAGCTCTACAACCGGGGCTCGGAGCCCGTGGACCTCACGGGCTGGAGGCTGGCGGAGGGCGTGCGCTTCGACTTCCCCGCCGGGACGACCATCGCCGCCGACGCCTACCTCGTCGTGGCCCGCGACCCGGAGCGCGTCCGGGCCGTCTACGGCCTTCCCGCGGGCACGGTGATCGGCCCGGCGGACTCGGACGCCCTCGAGCGCTTCGGGACCCTCTCCGACGAGGGCGAGCGCGTGACCCTCGAGGACGCCCGGGGCAACATCGCCGACACGGTCCGCTACCACGACGGCGGCGAGTGGCCGCGGTGGGCCGACGCTGGCTCGAGCATGGAGCTCATCGACCCCTTCCAGGACAACGCCGCCGCCCAGGCCTGGGACTCGAGCGACGACTTCGAGAAGGCGCCCGTGAAGCGGATCGAGTACACGGGGACGTTCTCGGCAGGCGAGCCGGAGCTCCACCTCGTGCTCACGGGGGCGGGCATCGCTCTCGTCGATGACATCGTCATGAGCTCCCGCGTCTCGACGCTCGTCCCCGCGGCGGTCTTCATCGACTTCGGAGACGTCTGGAGGTACTTCAAGGGGACTTCCGAGGCCTCGGACCCGCCCGAAGCGTGGCGGGGACTCGACTTCGACGATGCGGCGTGGCTCGAAGGCGCGGCGCCCATCGGCTACGGGGAGAACGACGAGGCGACGCGCCTGGAGGACATGAACGGCCAGTACGGAGCCGTGTTCTTCCGCAAGGCCTTCGACCTGCCGGATCCGGCGGCGGTGGAGAGCCTGGTCCTCGATGTCGAGTTCGACGACGGCTACGCCGCCTACCTGAACGGGACCGAGGTCGCCGTCTCGAACATGAGATCCCCGCGCACCTTCGATGCAGGGACGCCCAGCCCCAAGGACAAGGCCAAGGAGACGCTCGACTTGACGGCCAGGAAGGACCTCCTCCGCTCGGGGAAGAACGTCCTCGCCGTCCAGGTGCACAACCAGACGAAGACGTCCAACGACTTCCGCTGGAAGGCCCGCCTCGTGAGCGGCCACTTCGACGTCCAGGAGGGGCCGAACGTGGTCAAGGACGGCACCTTCGACACCGACGCGTACAAGACCCTCTGGACGATCCAAGGGACGCACTACCGCTCGGGCCGCACGACCCGTTCGCCCCTCTCGGGCGACGGGTCCTTGAAGGTCATCGCGACGGGGAGCGGGGACAACAAGGTGAACCGCATCGAGACGTCCAACGCGGGCATGGCCGCCCTGGCGACCCGGACCCTGTACAGCATCTCGTTCCTGTCGCGCTGGGTCGTGGGATCTCCCACCCTCCTGACCCACGGCGCCTACTCCAGCTCCGCCTCGCCGTCCTTCGCGGCCTCCCATCGCCTCGCGGTGCCGGAGAACCTCGGGACGCCCGGAGCGGTGAACTCGGTGACCCTGCGCCAGGTCCAGAGGACCGGCACGAGGAGCATGGGCCCCGTGATCTCGCGGGTGCGCCAGACGCCCGTCCTGCCCGGCGCGAGCGAGCCCGTGCGCATCGCCGCACGCGTGCGCGACCCCGACGGCGTGGCCTCGGTGACCCTCTACTGGTCCCTCGAGACCCCGAAGCCCATCGGGGACGCTGCCCTGTCGGCCGTCCCCATGACGGACCCCGACGGCGACGGGGTCTACGAGGGCGAGGTCCCCGGCCAGGCCGCCCGCAAGCGCGTGATCTACCACATCGTGGCCGCGGACGCCCAGGGCCGCGAGGGCCGCTTCCCCCTCGACCACGTGAGCCGCACGCACCCGCTCCTCCTGGACCCTGCGGCGGCGGGCGTCAACGACCCGCTCTACGCGATCTACCGGCACGATGCGCCCTTCACGGGCAAGATGCACTCCTACAGGTTCTGGATGCACCAGGCCAACGAGCAGTACATGAGCTCGAGGCCCCTCCTCTCGAACGACATGGTCGACGGCTCCTTCGTCTTCCAGGGCCGCGACATGTACTACAATGCGAGGATCCGCTTCGCGGGGAGCCCCTTCGCGCGCCAGCCCTGGTCGGAGAGCTACCGCCTCCGCATGCCCAAGGACAGGCCGCTCCACGGCTCCATCGAGAGCTTCAACATGGAGGACCACCAGGGAGCCGGCGCCCGCGACGGGAGGGAGCGGATCTCCCACTACCTGATCCGCTACAACCAGGGGCCGACCACCGCGCCCTATTCCCTCCAGTGGCTGGTCCAGCTCCAGGTCGGCGACCGCGTCAACGAGGTGCGGGAGCACGTGCAGACTCCCAACGGGGAGTTCCTGCAGCGTTGGTGGCGCGGGGACTCCGACGGGGCCTTCTTCGAGATGGACGACCGCCACACGATCACCGATGCGGGCTCGCGCCAGGAGAGCACCGACGGCAGGCTGCTCTACCCGCCCTACGGTCCGGTGGCCCTGGGCGCGGACAAGGAGCAGTACCGCTACTACTTCTCCCTGCGCCAGAACGAGGACCTCGACGACTTCTCGGACCTCGTGGAGCTCGCCCGGCTCCTGACGACGGCCGTGACGCCCAACGACGAGTTCGACAAGCAGGTCTTCGACCGCATCGACGTCGACGCCTTCTGCCGCGTCTGGGCCGTGCGCCTCAACACCGACGACTGGGACCAGTGGAGCGGGACCCGAGGGAAGAACTGCTACCTCTACCGCGCGCCGAGGGCAGGGCGCTGGTACTTGCTCCCCTGGGACATGGAGCTCACGTACGGGAACGTGAGCGCCTTCATGCCGCCCAACCTGACGGCCACATCGAACCCGAGCTACTCGAGCGGATTCACCGAGGTCATGCGGTTCCTCAACCGGCCTCAGGTGAAGAGGATCTACTACGGCGTCATGAAGGAGATGGTGGACGGGCACTTCCGCTCGAGCTTCCTCGTCCCCTACATGCAGAAGCTGGACTCGATCGGCGTCGTGAGCACCCAGGTCGGGAAGCCGAACGGCTACATCGACCAGCGCCGCAACCTGCTCGTGAACGCGGTCAAGGGCGTGACCAAGGTGACCATCCCCCTCTCGGTGACCACGAACGGCGGGGCGCCCCTGGAGATCGAGACGGAGGCAGTCCTCATCGAGGGCCGCGCGCCGGTGGAGGTGCGGTTCATCGAGGTCCTGGCCGGCGGCGCCACCCCGGCCACGCCCTTCGAGGTCGCCTTCTCGACAACCTCCGTCCTGGGCTGGTCCGCGACAGGCACGCTCCCGCTCGGGTCTCACGACCTCACCATCGTGGGCCTGGACGCCTCCGGCGAGCTCGTCGACTCGATCCACTTCCAGGTGACGCGCATCGAGCCGGCGCCGCCGGCCATCACGGCGATCGCCCCGAGGAGCCTCGTCGCCGGGGAGCGGGCCGTGATCGCCGGGACGGGCTTCAAGGCGGGGCTCAAGGTCCGCTTCGGCGACGTCGAGGCGGCCGAGCTGCGCTTCGATCCGACGGCGGACCCGGGGAGGATCGAGGTCGTGACGCCCTCCGGCCTCGCCGCGGGCGACCTGGACGTGCGCGTCGCCAACTCCAACGGGCTCTCCTCGGAGCCCTACGCGGTCCGCATCGTGGCCGAGAAGCGCCGGTTCATCCGCGGCGACGCGGACCGGAGCGCCACCCTCGAGCTCACGGATGCCGTCGTCATGCTGCGCTTCCTCTTCCAGGGCGGCGAGCCGCCGTCCTGCCTCGACGCCGCGGACGCGGACGACGACGGTGCCCTGGGCATCACCGACGCCATCGTTCTCCTGCGGTTCCTCTTCCAGGGCGGCGCGGCGCCGCCGGCGCCGCACCCGGACGCGGGCGAGGACGGCACGGCGGACCCGCTGGACTGCGCCCTCGGGATGGAGTGACCCGGACGCGGTACCGTCAGTCCCCCTCCGCGCTCAGCACGATCCCCCTGTCCCGGCTCGCGAGCACCCAGACACGTACCATGTCGAGCCGGGGCGCCCGCGCCCCGCGGCGCGAGGCCTCGGCCTCGAGCGCGGCCGTGAGGTCCAGGGGCCTCCAGGCGCCCAGGTCGTCCACGGTCCGTACGCCGGTGCGCTGGAGCAGGCGGCCGTGGGCGGCGCCGATGCCCTTGAAGAGGAAGAGCTCGGCTTCGTCGAGCGCCTCGGCGAGCCGCCGCTCGTCCCAGGCGAGACGCTCCAGGACGCCGGCGCGGCTCCCCGGGGCCCGGGTGGCCCGCAGGAGCTGTCCGGGCCGGCCGATGCCCTGCTCGCGCAGGGCCGCGCGCTCGCGCTGCGAGAGCCTCAGGTCCTCGAGCTCCACTTGCAGCGAGCCGACGTTCGCCTCGATGAGGATGGACACGGCACCCCAGAAGGCCGCCTGCGCGGGCACCGTGGCCCAGAAGGCCCACCGGGGCGGCCGGAGGCGCGGCGCGGGCACGTAGGCGAGGTCGCCCGGGTGCTCCCACGTCTCGTTCCCGAAGAAGAACGACGCGAGGAGCGAGTACGCGGCCATGCAGTCGAAGGCGAGCGCCGGGAAGCCCAGGAAGCCCGGGAGCGGCATCTCGAAGAGCTTGAGCCCCTCGAGCCCCCGCACCGTGTAGATCCACTTCTGCGGCGCAAAGAAATTCAGCCCCTCCCACACGAGACCGCACAGGAGCCCGGCGAGGAGGAGCCTCGCGATGCCTCCCCGGTCCCCCGCCTCGAGGTCGCGAAGCGCGGAGCGCGAGCCCCGCCGATAGTTCCACGGGTCGACGATGAGGGTGACGCTCCCCCAGATCAAGGGGCCGAGGTAGCGAGGGAACGCGACGGCCGCCCCCGCCATGGCGAGCCCGAGGAGCTGGAGCGCGTAGCTCACCCGGGCGGGCAGCGTCCTGCCCGGCCGCCGGCGCCGCCGGACCCACAGGCCGGCCGCGGTCAGGGCCTCGTGCATCTCGAAGATCCCCGTGAAGACCGTGGCGAAGCTGAGCACGGTGAAGAGCCCCGCCCCGAGGACTCCCAGCGGGGTGGACGCCGGAAAGACCCCGACGTAGTACCAGTTCTGGATCCGGACGTTCAGGAGCTCGAAGGCGAACCAGAAGGTCACGGACCCGACCGCGATGGGCCCGAGGCACCGCCACCGTGCCGTGAGGAGCGAGTGACCGCGCCGCAGGCTCGAGAAGCCGTCGAGGACGAGGATGACCGACCACCAGGCGTAGGGGTAAAAGGGCTGCGCGATCCACTCGACGTCGCGCCAGAGGCCCCAGGCCGCGAGCGCCCCCAGGGCGAGCCCCGCGAAGAGGAGGACCCAGCCGGCCCTCCTCCGGGCCTCGCTCCGGGCCGGGAGGGGCGCCCCCGCCGGCGGCACGCCGCCGCTCTCCATCGCCTCGCCGTCCGCCGCCATGCCCTCAGCCAACCCTCACGGCCCTGCCCTCGCGCGCCGAACGGTAGATCGCCGCGATGATCGCCACGGCCGCCCGGGCGTCCTCGCCGGCGCAGAAGGGCCGGCCGCCGGTCCGGATGGCCCGGACGAAGTCCTCGAGCTGGCGGCGGTGGCCCTCGAAGCCGATGGCCTTCGGGTCGCCGGCGCCGCCGCCGGACAGGGCCGTGCCCGGCCCGTGCTTCGCGCGGACCTCCTCGTCGGCCGGCTCGGGCTCCGCGAACTGCCACGAGAGGATCACCTCGTCCTCGAGGACCGCGCTCCCCTTCGAGCCGCCCACCTCGAGGCGGATCTTCGCCCCCGGCCAGGAGCCCGTGGTGCCCTCGATGACGCCCAGGGTGCCGTTCGAGAACCGCACCGAGGCCACCGCCGTGTCCTCCACCTCAATTCTCTCGTGGGCGAGGGTCGCCGCGAACGCGCTCACCTCGGCGATCCCCCCCAGCACCCACTGGAGGAGGTCGATCCCGTGGATCCCCTGGTTCATGAGGGCGCCGCCGCCGTCGAGGGCCCAGGTGCCCCTCCAGCCCCCCAAGGCGTAGTACTCCTGCGTGCGGTGCCACTTGATGTAGACGTCGGCGAGTACGATGCGCCCGAAGCGGCCCCGGTCGACGGCGTCCTTGAGGACGCGGCTCGCCTCCTGGAAGCGGCGCGGGAAGATCGCGCCGAGGACCACGCCGGCCTTCCGGCACGCATCGATGATCTGATCGGCCCGCTCGACCGTGGTCTCGATGGGCTTTTCCACCATGACGTGCTTCCCGGCGCGCGCCGCGGCCACGGCCGGCTCGAGGTGGGCGCCGCTGGGGGTGCAGATGCTCACGGCGCCCACCTCCGGGTCCCGCAGCATCTCCTCCACGCTCCCGTAGGCTCGCGCCCCGAACTGCTCCGCCCGCCTCCTCGCGCTCTCGGGGACCGTGTCGAAGTAGCCCGCGATGCGGGCGTCCGGAAGGGCCTGGAGCGCCTTCGACTGGAGCTCGCTGATCATTCCGCAGCCGACGATGGCCACCCCCAGCTTGTCCTTCGTGCTCTTCGCCATGGTCTCCGCTCTCCCGGAAGCTTGAAATGAGCCGCCCCCAGGCCCAAGATGCCCGCCGATCCGTGGACTGCAAGGCCCAACTCGCGAAGCAGAAAGGGCGTGGTTCAACGCCGGGTTACACCCGGCTATGAACCACGCGTTTATTCCCACGATACTGCCCCTACCAAACTGCCCCTGCTGAACTCTTTCCGGTTACCCGAATGGATCCTGATTTGAACCACGCCGTAGAAAGGAACTGGAGAGTCCCAGGTTCTCGCGGGATCCTGTGGGGCGCTACTCGGACGTGCCTTGCTCGATTCTGAGCTGGCAGAGCTCTGTCGCGAGGTCGATCCAGCGGTCGACCAGGGCACGAAGGCGAGCGTAGTTC
>JACQVW010000724.1 GCA_016209535.1 Planctomycetota bacterium
CCCCGCGTCGGCCCGAGGCCGAGCGAACGGCCGCGAGGCAAGGAGCAGCGACGATCGCGTACAGCGGAGCGTACGCTGAGGAGCTGCGACGCAGCATCGCGGCCGTGCAGCCGGCCGAAGCCAGGGGGGATTCTTGCTCAGGCTCTGAGGGCCCCGCGACTCCCGCGAGCACCTTGTTGACTTCACCCGCGCGCCGGTGCTACATTCCGCATTCCTTTTTCCCGGCCTGCGAAGATCGCTTCGAGGAGCGGGTGCCGATGGCGCCGCCTCGGGGAGGCCTCCGGGCCGGGGAGGAGGGCACGGATGGGCTCGTCGAGCCCTTGAAGCGTGCCGAGGTTCAAGGACGGTGCCTGGAAGCCAGGGACACGGCAAGGACTCGGGCCTTTCAAGGGACGGAGAGCCCGAGAAGACGAGCCTGGCGAAGTACCTCCGGTACTCCCATGTCGGGCTCCAGTTCTTCATCTCGGTGGCCCTGTTCACCGGGGTGGGGATCTGGCTCGACAGGCGGCTCGGGACGGTGGTCCTCTTCACTCTCTTGGGCCTGGTTCTAGGCTTCGGCGGAGGGGTCTACTCGCTCTACCGCGAGTTCTTCCCCGCGCCGCGCCCCGGCAGGAAGCCCGGCGGCGGCAAGGACCGGCCCGGTTGAATCCTCTCAAGAAACGCAGACGAGCCTCGTGATCCAACTCGTGACCTTCTCGGTGGCCGCCGCCCTGTGCCTGCTCGTCGCCTACGGCGTGAGCGGCCGGGGCGGGCTCGAGGGCTCCGCCGCGGGGGTCCTCATCGCCGCCGTCCTGAGCGGCGCGAGCCAGGCGCTCCTCTCCTGGGCACGCCGGGCCCGCGGCCAGGCCATCGTGACGGCCATGCTCGCGAGCGCCGTCGCGAGCCTCGCCCTCATGGGGGTCTCGATCCTCCTCCTCGGTCTCTTCTGGCGGGCCGCGGTCGTCCCGGCCGCCCTCACGGCCCTCTCGGTCTACCTGGCGCACCGCTTCGCCGAGGCGGCCGCGGTGCTGCGCTCGAATGCCGTGAGACGGCCTGCCTCGAGCCACGGACTCGCGGGAGGCCCGCGATGAGCGCGCTCCCGCTCCTCGCCAAGCTCGAGCTCGACCCCATCGGCCACGTCTCCGACGGGCAGCTCGTCTTCGACCCGGGATTCCTCTTCCGGATCGGCCTCACGAAGCAGACCTTCATGTTCCTCCTGGCCGGGGTCCTCACGCTCCTCTTCTTCGGGAGCTACACCGTCCGCGCCGGGAAGCGGCCCGTCCCCTCCCGCTGGGGCAACTTCGTCGAGAGCGTCCTCACGTTCACCCGGGACCAGATGACGCGGCCCTTCATGGGGCACCACGGGGACAAGTTCGTGCCGATCCTCTCGGGTTTCTTCGTCTACATCCTGATCGCGAACCTGCTGGGCCTCATCCCGCTCTTCGACTACCTGGGCCACGGGAGCAGCACGGCCACGGGCCAGCTCGCCATCACGGCGGGCCTCGCGGTCTGCTCCTTCTCCATGTACCACTACCAGGGGATCAAGGAGCAGGGGCACGGGCTCTGGGCCTACTTCAAGAGCCTCTTCCCCCACGTGCCGGCCTTCGTGCTGCCCATCATCGTGCCCGTGGAGATCATGGCCCACATCGTGCGGCCCTGCGCCCTCGCCATCCGCCTCTTCGCCAACATGCTCGCGGGGCACACCATGATCGCGGCGATCCTGGGCTTCACCATGGTCTTCACGCCGGACTTCGCGATCCCCGGGGGCGCGATCTCGATCGTGTCCTTCCTCGGCGCGACGGCGCTCACCTTCCTCGAGCTCCTCGTGGCGGTCATCCAGGCCTTCGTCTTCACGTTCCTCACCACCGTCTTCCTCGCGGGGGCGGTCCACCCCGAGCACTGAGAGAGACCCAAAGACAACAGTCGGCCGTCCCCGTGACGGCGCTTCGATCCACAAAGGAGTCGTTTCACAATGATGAACTTTGCCGTTGAGCTCACGACCTCGTTCCTCCCGGTCCTTGCCCAAGCCACGGTTCCCGCCGAGCTCTACAGGACGATCGGCGCCGGCATCGGCGCCGGCCTCGCGTGCATCGGGGTCGGCATCGGGATCGGCAAGATCGCCTCGAGCGCCGTCGAGTCGATCGCGCGGCAGCCGGAAGCCTCCGGCGACATCCGCGGGGCCATGATCCTCACCTCGGCCTTCATCGAGGGGGTGTGCCTCTTCGCGATCGTGGTGTCGCTCCTGGGCTTGCTGCAGTGAGCCCGAGGACAGCACCTCATGAGACACGCTCGCCTCGCAAGGCTGACCTCCGCGCTGAGCGCAGCGGCCCTCGCGCTCATCCTCGCCGCGGGCCGCCCGGCTTCCTGCCAGGAGAGGCCCGCGGAACACCCTGCTCCGGCGGAGGCCGGCGCGCAGGAAGGGGCCTCACCGGCCGACGGCGGCAACGAGGCCGGGGGCGGCCACGACCACCCCACCAAGGCCGGCCACCCGGAGATCTATGTCTCCCAGACGGCCTGGGCCATCGCGAGCATCGTGGTCGTGCTCCTCGTGCTCTTGAAGAAGCTCTTTCCGCCGATCATCCAGGCCATGGACAAGCGGGCCGCCGAGATCCGCGACGCCCTGGCGGCGGCGGAGGTGGCCCGCGCCGAGACCCAGGAGCTCATGAGCCGCCACGAGGCGAGCCTCGAGAAGGCGCGCAAGGAGGCGGCCGCGATCATCGAGGAGGGCAAGGCCGACGCCGTGCGCGTGAAGGACTCCATCGTCGCGAGCGCCCGCAAGGAGGCCGAGGAGATCGCCGCCCGGGCCCGCCGCGAGATCGAGCAGGCGAAGGCCGCCGCCATGGATGACCTCACGCGCCGCTCGGTCGAGCTCTCGATCGAGATCTCGAGCCGCCTCATCAAAAAGAGCCTCAGCGCCGGCGAGCACCAGGGCTTGATCCAGGACGCCATCCGGAGCCTGCCGGCGGCATAGCGCTCAGCCCATGAAGAACGAAACCCTGTCGACGGTCTACGCCCAGGCCCTCCTCGAGCTCGCCGTGGAGCGGCGAGAGCTCGAGCGAGCGCACGAGGAGGTCTCGAGCCTCGAGAAGCTCCTCCGGGACGACGCCCGCTTCCGAACCTTCGTCGAGAGCCCCAAGGTGGAGCGCACGGCGAAGGTGAAGTCGCTGGAGGCGGCGCTGCGCGGCAGGGTCTCGGACTCTCTCCTCAACTTCGTCCTCCTCGTCATCCGGAAGGGCCGGCAGCTCCACCTCCGCCAGATGCTCGAGGACTTCCACCGCCTCCACGACAAGCACATCGGGCTCGTGAGGGTCGGCGCCGTCACGGCGGTGCCCCTCTCCGAGGCGAGCCGCGCCGAGCTGTCGCGCACCCTCGAGCGGAAGCTCGGGAAGCGCGTGAGCCTCGAGGCCCGGGTGGACCCGGACGTCCTGGGCGGCCTCGTCGTGCGCTACGACGGCATGGTCGCCGACTCGAGCCTCAGCACGGCCCTCGCAAAGATCGCGGCCGGAATGAAGACCGTCAAGCTTGGGAGCCACTTCGTCCATGAGAATCAACCCTGAAGAGATCACCTCGGTCCTCAAGAGAGAGATCGACCGCTACAGCTCGGAGCTCCACGTCGAGGAGGAGGGGACCATCCTCGAGCTGGGCGACGGCATCGCGCGGGTCTACGGTCTCGCGAGCGCCCTGGCGGGCGAGATGCTCGAGTTCTCCAACGGCTCGAACGGCCTCGCGTTCAACCTCGAGGAATCCTCGATCGGCGCCGTGATCCTCGGCGAGTACGAGGACCTGCGCGAGGGCGACGTGGTGAAGCGGACGGGCCGCGTCGTCCAGGTGCCGGTGGGGTCGGCCTTGATCGGCCGCGTCGTGGATCCCCTGGGGCACCCGCTCGACGGCAAGGGGCCCATCGACGCCTCGGAGTTCCGGCCCGTAGAGTTCAACGCGCCGGGCATCGCCGACCGCCAGTCCGTGAAGGAGCCCCTCCAGACGGGCATCAAGGCCATCGACAGCATGATCCCCATCGGCCGCGGGCAGCGCGAGCTGATCATCGGCGACCG
>JACQVW010000061.1 GCA_016209535.1 Planctomycetota bacterium
CCCCGACTGGGGCACGCTCATCTTCAACTACGGGCGGCGCGAGGTCTCGAACTTCCTGATCTCGAACGCGCTCTTCTGGCTCGAGAAGTATCACCTCGACGGCCTGCGCGTGGACGCGGTCGCGTCGATGCTCTACCTCGACTACGGCCGCGGGGCGGGCGAGTGGGTCCCGAACCAGTTCGGCGGGCACGAGAACCTCGAGGCGGTCGAGTTCCTCAGGCGCCTGAACGAGCGCGTCTACCACGAGCATCCCGACGTCATGATGATCGCCGAGGAGTCGACGGCGTGGCCGGCCGTCTCGCGCCCGACGTACCTCGGCGGGCTCGGCTTCGGCTTCAAGTGGAACCTGGGCTGGATGCACGACACGCTCCACTACTTCTCGCGCGAGCCGATCCACCGGAGCCATCACCAGAACGACCTCACGTTCGGGCTCCTCTACGCCTTCACGGAGAACTTCATCCTTCCCCTGTCGCACGACGAGGTCGTCCACGGGAAGCGATCCCTCCTCGACAAGATGCCGGGCGACGCCTGGCAGAAGTTCGCGAACCTCCGCATGCTCCTGTGCCTCCAGTACGCCCTGCCGGGGAAGAAGCTCCTCTTCATGGGCTCGGAGCTCGGCCAGGGCCAGGAGTGGAGCTCGAGCCAGAGCCTCGACTGGCACCTGCTCTCGGTCCACTACCACCGCGGCATCCAGAGGCTCGTGCGGGACCTGAACCACCTCTACGTGGCGGAGCCATCCCTCCACGAGGTCGACTTCGACTGGAAGGGCTTCGAGTGGGTCGACTTCCACGACTGGGAGAAGAGCATCATCTCCTTCCTCCGGAAGGGCAAGCGGCCCGGGGACGAGGTCCTCTGCGTCTTCAACTTCACGCCGGTCCCCTGCCACGGCTACCGGCTCGGCGTCTCGGCTCCGGGCTACTACCGCGAGGTCTTCAACTCGGACTCGGCCCACTACGAGGGCGGGAACGTCGGGAACGCTGGAGGCCTCCACTCGGGGGACGCCGCAAGCCACGGGAGGCCCTGGTCCCTCAGCCTGAACTTGCCGCCGCTCGGGTGCGTGCTGCTCAAGCGGCAGGGGTAGGGAACAACAGGCGGAGGTGCACGCCCAGGCACCCGCCCAGGCACCCCCTTGACGCGAGGGGCACGGTGCAAGAAACTTCCCCGTCCCATGTGGCGAGGAACCGCTGACGCGAACGAAGCGAGGGGACGATCCCGATGAAGATCGGCGTCCTCAGGGAGCCCGCCGCCGGCGAGCGCCGGGTCGCGATCGTGCCCGAGACAGTGAAGAAGCTCGCGGCGAAGAAGCTCGAGGTCGTGGTCGAGGCCGGGGCCGGCAAGGGAGCCTTCGTCGCCGACCGGGAGTACGAGGTTGCCGGCGCCCGCGTGCTGGGGTCGGCCGCGGGGGTCTTCTCGGAGGCCGACGCCGTGGTCCGGATCCACGGGCCCGCGCCCGGCGAGGCCGCGGCGCTCCGGGAGGGCGCCGCCTGGCTCTCCCTCCTCTACCCGCTCTCGAGCCCGGGCCCCGTGAGGGAGCTCAACGCCCGCAAGGCCACGGTGATCGCCCTCGACATGATCCCCAGGACCACGCTGGCCCAGTCCATGGACGTCTTGAGCTCCCAGGCCAACATCGCCGGCTACTGGGCCGTGGTCGCGGCGGCGACGCGCCTCCCGAAGTACTTCCCCATGCTCATGACGGCCGCGGGGACCATCGTCCCGGCGCGCGTTCTCGTCATGGGCGCCGGAGTCGCCGGCCTGCAGGCGATCGCCACGGCCCGCCGCCTCGGCGCCGTCGTCGAGGCGACCGACGTGCGGCCGGAGACCAAGGAGCAGGTCGAGAGCCTCGGCGCCAAGTTCCTCGAGGTCACGGGCGTCGAGGTCCGCGCCGGCCAGGGCGGCTACGCCGGCGAGCAGTCCGGGGAGTACCAGAGGAGGCAAGCCGAGATCGTCGCGGCCGCGATCCAGCGGGCGGACGTCGTGATCACGACGGCCCTGGTCCCCGGCCGCAAGGCCCCGACCCTCGTCGCGAGGGCCCAGGTGGCCTCCATGAGGCCCGGGAGCGTCATCGTGGACCTGGCGGCGGCCCAGGGCGGCAACGTGGAGGGGTGCGTGCCGGGGGAGGACGTGTCTCTCGACGGCGTCCTCGTCCTCGCGCCCACGAACGCGCCGTCGGCCCTCGCTGTGCACGCGAGCCTCTCCTTCTCGAGGAACCTCGAGAAGCTCCTCCTCCACATCACGAAGGACGGCGCCTGGAGGCTCGACGCCTCGGACGAGATCGTCCGCGGGTGCCTCGTAGCCCGCGACGGCGCCGTCGTCCACCCGGGAGTCAAGGAGTCGCTCGGATGAGCCCGTTCCTCCTCGCCGAGTCCGCGGCCCAGGGCATGTCGGGGGCGCAGTACTGGTTCCTCGTCGCCTACGTGTTCATCCTCGCCGTGGCCGTGGGAGTGATCCTCATCTCGAAGGTCCCGCCCCTCCTCCACACGCCCCTCATGTCCGGGTCTAACGCCATCTCGGGCATCACCCTCGTGGGCGCCATCGGGGCCGCCGTGTACGCGAGCTGGGACTCGAACGGCGTCCTGGCCTTCCTCGCCGTCACGTTCGGCACGATCAACGTCGTGGGCGGCTACGCCGTCACGGACCGCATGCTCCAGATGTTCAAGAGGCGGAAGTGAACGTCCCCACCGAGCTCTGTTACCTCGCCGCGGCGGTCCTCTTCATGCTGAGCCTCAAGTGGCTGGCCTCGCCGAAGACGGCCCGCCTGGCCAACTTCGTGTCCATGGCGGCCATGGCGCTGGCCGTGATTCCCACCTTCGTCGCGCGGGTGGGCGGGACCATCGGCGACGCGCCCGCCCTCGCCAACAACCTCGCCATCATCGGCTCGGGCATCGCCCTGGGCTCGGCCATCGGCCTCGTCTCGGCCTACAAGGTCAAGATGACGGCCATGCCCCAGATGGTGGGCCTCTACAACGGGTTCGGCGGGGCCGCCTCGCTCCTCGTGGCCTCCGTGGAGTACCTCCACAGGACGGGGCACAACCCCTCGGGGGCGGTGGAGCCGCTCTCCTTCGGCGACGGCGTGCCGGTCCACCTGTCGATCATCATCGGCGGCGTCTGCTTCACGGGGAGCATGGCGGCCTTCTGCAAGCTCCAGGAGGTGGTGATCTCGGGGAGGCCAGTCCTTTTCCGGGGGCAGCACATGCTCAACCTCCTCCTCCTCCTCACGGGCGTCACCCTCGCCGTCTTCCTCTGTCTCGAGCCCATGACCGCCTGGAGCCTCGGGGCCTTCCTGGCGCTCGCCGCGGCTTCCCTCCTCCTCGGCTGGCTCGTCGTGATCCCCATCGGCGGCGCCGACATGCCCGTGGTCATCTCGCTCATGAACTCCTACTCGGGCATGGCCGTGACGACGACGGGCTTCGTCCTCAAGAACAACGTGCTCATCATCGTCGGGTCCTTCGTGGGCGCCTCGGGGATCATCTTGACCAACATCATGTGCGTGGCCATGAACCGCTCGTTCTTCAACGTCCTCTTCGGCGGCTTCGGCGCGACGGGGGGCGCCGGCGCCGGCCCCGCGGGGGCCCAGGGAGCCGTCAAGGAGGCGAGCGTCGAGGAGGCCGTCGAGGTCATGAGCAGCGCGGGGTCCCTCATCGTCGTGCCCGGCTACGGCATGGCCGTGGCTCAGGCCCAGCACGCCGTGCGAGAGCTCGCGAGCCTCCTGGAGGGGAAGGGGGTCAAGGTCCGCTACGCGATCCACCCCGTGGCGGGGCGCATGCCCGGCCACATGAACGTGCTCCTCGCCGAGGCGAACGTCCCCTACGACCAGCTCTTCGACCTGGACCAGATCAACGACGACTTCTCGAGCACGGACGCGGTCCTCGTGGTCGGCGCGAACGATGTGGTGAACCCGGCCGCGAAGAAGAACCCGTCGAGCCCGATCTACGGCATGCCCGTCTTCAACTGCGAGCTCGCGCGGGCCGTCTTCGTCCTCAAGCGCTCCATGAACCCCGGCTTCGCGGGGATCGAGAACGAGCTCTTCGTCTCCCCCAACACCATGATGGTCTTCGGCGACGCGAAGAAGACCTTGCAGCGGATGGCGGCGGAGCTGAAGACGGAGTGAACGCTCCCGAGCCGCGCGCACGGATATCGAGGCGACACTTGCAAGTCAGCCAGGGTTGACAATCGACTCGCCGGCCGGGATGCTGACGCAACAGAAGGCCGATGAGCAAGACGATATTGGTTGAGCTGAAGGTCCCGAAGGACTGGGGCCGCTTCCGACTCCCGAAGGCGCTCGACGACCGCCTCCGGGATCTCCTGGATCGTCAGGATCGAGAGGGCAGGCTCTCGCCGAGCGAACGTAAGGAAGCTCAGGCCTTGGTCGACCTGGCGGACATGCTCTCCCTCATGAAGCTGCGAGCGCGTCGCGGATCTCAGCGCAAGTCCCGGTGAGGCACCACCACATCCCGGCAGCCCTGGAGCGCCGGGTTCGCAAGCGGGCGAGGAACAGGTGCGAGTACTGCACGCTTCCACAGGAGCTCCAGGAAGCTACGTTCCATGTAGACCATGTGTGTCCCCGCCTCGCCGGGGGCCGGACGGCCGTGGAAAACCTCGCGCTGGCTTGCGTATCCTGCTCGCTGCGCAAGGGCGCACGGGTGACGGCGCAGGACCCTTCGACCCGAGTGATAGCTCCGCTCTTCAACCCTCGCACCCAGCGCTGGGCAGACCACTTCTCGCTGATGCGGGCACCCAAGGTCATCGGGAAGACGGCCGTCGGACGCGCCACGGTGCTCGCCCTGGCCATGAACCGCCCCGCGGTCGTGGCGATCCGCCTGGCTCACATGGCGCTGGGCCGGCTCCACCCCGCGTAGATGCCACACCCGATCCGGCGCAGGCTGCGTGACCTTCACTGGTATCTGTCCAGCGCCTTCATGGTCTGGTCCAGGACGAACTTCAGATACTCGTCCTGGGGCAGGTTCACGCTCTCGAGGGCCACCTCGGCCGCCTTCGGCGACCGGAAGAAGCTCGAGGCCCGCACCGCCTCGAGGCGCACCAGGGGGTGCTCGTCCTTGGCCCGCTCGAGGAGAAGCCCCAGGGGATCCTCCACTCGCTCGCGCCACGCGCAGAGGACCCGCGTCGCCGCGGCGCGGGCGCGGGGCTCGGGGGAGCGCAGGACGCGCCGGAGGAGACCCTCGTTCACCACGTTCGCGAGCTGGTGGACCCAGAGGCCCTCGAGGACGTGGTGCTCGTAGGCGGAGTCCCCCTTGTCGAGCCCGTCGACCCACCTCGCCGCGGCCGCGGCGACCTCCTTCGCGTCGCGCCCGCTGAGCTCGATCCTCGCGCGGTAGCGGGCGCGGTCCTCGGGCTCCACGAGGACGTCGAGGAGCCTCTCGATGGGCTCCCCCGCGATCTTCGAGGGCCTGAGGGCCGGGCGGGCGGAGCACGTGATCCGGTAGACGCGGCCGTGGGCGTGGTCGCGGTTTGGGTCCCGGATGTGGTGCTGCATGTGGCCGATGATGGGGTTTTGCCAGTCGAGGAGCCAGACGGCGCCGTCGGGCCCCACCTCCAGGTCCGAGGGCCGGAAGTTGGGGTCCGCGGACTTGAGCAGGGGCTCGACCTCCTTCGCGTAGAAGCTCGCGCCCTTGGGCTCGACCTTGTACTGCAGGATCCCCAGGAACCCGATCACGTTCCCGACGAGCAGGTTCCCCTGGCTCTCCTCGGGGAAGGACCGGCTCGAGAGGACCTCCACGCCGGGACAGGGCCGGGTGCGCTGCTCGTAGAGCTTCGGCGGCCGCGGGTGCTTGTCGGGGTACTCCAGGTGGCCCGAGAAGAGGGCCGCGTGGAACGGTTCGGCCCCCGTCCCATCGTACACGAAGTTCTGGCCCCAGCGGTCGAAGACGTGGCCGTGGGGGTTCGCGAAGCCGTACGGGACGTGGCGCTCGAGCCTCCACGTCCTCGGCTCGAACCGCCACACGCAGGCGTCGCGGTTCCGCAGCGGCCCGTACGGCGTCTCCACCTGGGTCCTGTGGAACACCCCCTCCTGGAAGTAGAGGGCGCCACCCGGGTCGAGGACGAAGCTGTTCGCGGTGTGGTGCGTGTCCTCGGACCCGAGGCCGTGGAGGACGCGCTCGCGCACGTCGGCCCTGTCGTCGCCATCGGTGTCCTTGAGGAAGAGGAGGTCCGGCGCCATCGCGACGAGGACGCCGCCGCCGTAGAGCTCGAACCCGGTCGGGTTGTGGAGGCCGCCGGCGAAGACCTTGCACCGCTCGGCCCGCCCGTCCCCGTCGGAGTCCTCGAGGATGAGGAGCTTGTCGTCCATGGGCTCCTTCGGCTTCCAGTGCGGGTAGCTCGGCCACGCAGCCACCCAGAGGCGGCCCCGCGCGTCGAAGGCCATCTGGACCGGGTTCGCGAGCTCGGGGAACGTCTCCTCGGTGGCCACGAGACTCACCTTCATGCCCTCGGGCACCTTCATGTGGCCGATGGCCTCCTCGCCACCCAGGAACACGTGCGCTCCCTCGGCCCCCTTCCCCGGGTGGTTCGTCTTCACGGCGATGAAGGAGGGCGTGTTCCCGTCGTCCACGGGAGCGTCGCCGCCGCGGGCCAAGGCCCAGATCCGCCGGTCCCGGTTCGCGGTCAGGACGTCGAGGACCTCCATCTCGCGCTCGAGGACGTCCCGGTTCGAGATCCCGTCGGTGTACTTGAGGCCCGAGCGCCCGCCGAAGACGTTGTAGCCGTCGGTGGTGCGGTAGCGGTGGAACCAGAAGAAGCCCTTCTCGACGACGGCGCCGCGCAGCTTCTCGAGCCCGGCCCAGTCCACGGGCTTCTCGCGCTTGCCGAAGAGCGCCTCGTCGATGACCGCCGCGATCAGGCGGTCCCCTTCGTCCCGGAGGTGGATCCCGTTCATCGTCAGGGGTCTCTTGGCCTCGCCGTAGAGCCGCAGGCTCGGGGCGAGGAGGTCCACGAAGGGGACGCCGTGGGCCTTCGCGGCCTCGCCCAGGACGCCCGCGTAGAGCCGGAGCCTCCGGTTCGTCTCGGCGCCGTCGGGGAGGTCGGGGCTCTTCAGGTCCTCGCAGCCGATGGGCGAGAAGAGGACGACCCTCGGCGGGCCCTTCCCGCCGTAGCTCTGGCCCAGCGTGCGCTTGAGGAAGTCGTCGAGGTCCTTCCGGAACCTCTCGAGGCGGGCCTCGCCGTCGAAGGACTCGTTGAAGCCGAAGAACGCGAAGACGACGTCCGCCCCGTGCCGCTTCAGGTGCTCGTCGGGGCTCCCGAAGCCCTCGCTCCGCAGTCGCTCGGCGACCTCGTCGCCCGAGAAGGCGAGGTTCCGCACGACGAGCTCGTGCTCGGGGAACCGCGCATGGAGGAGCGCCTCGAGCCACCCGTCGTGCTGCATGCGCTCGGCGAGGGTGCTCCCGATGACGCAGATCCGGTCCCCCTTCTCGAGCTTGAGGAGGGGAGCGTCTGCGGCGACGGCCGGCCCCGCCGCGAGGAGCATCGAAAGGGTGCAGGTGAGGAGGGACGTCTGTGCTTTGTTCGTCATGCGCTCTGTTCCTTTCCGAGCGCGCCACGATAAGCGACCCCGGACGCGCGCGCCAGCGTCTTGGATCCGCGCGCTCCACCACCGCAGACGAGCGCGCCCCAGGACCTGAGATCACCGCGCGTCCCGGGCCCGGAGATCACCGCCCCCCCCCGGCACGGGGAACTCGGCCTCGAGCTCCGGGTCGTGGTTCGGCAGGACCCTGACGGGCCGGCCCGTCTCCTTCCCCTCGGCGATGGCCGCGAGGCGGTCGAGGGCGCAGAGCACCTCGGCGATGTTCCAGAAGACGCCCAGGGGCTTCCGCTCGCGCAGGTGCCTGTAGAAGAGAGCGACGTCCCCCGCGAGGCACACGGGCCCCTCGGGGCCCTCGAAGAGGACCGACTGGTGCCCCGGCGTGTGGCCGCCCGTCCAGAGGACGCGGATCCCCGGCAGGACGTCGGCGTCGCCGTCCACGACGTCCAGGCGCCGGGCCAGGTCGCCCCCGGGGCGCAGCCTCTCGACGACGGCCTTCGAGTAGAACGCCGCGAGCCACGGGTGCGCTGGCGAGAGCGCCGTCTCGAGCTCGCGGCGCTGGAGGAAGAGCCTCGCGCGAGGGAACAGGTCCACGGCGGTCGAGAGGTGGTCGAAGTGGAGGTGCGTGACGACGATCGCGTCGATCGACCCGGGCTCCACGCCGAGGGCCGCGAGCCTCCGCTCGGGCCTCCATCGGGGCTCCTGGATCAGGGTCGGCATGTACCTCGAGCCCTCCTCGATCCAGACCCCCGTGTCGACGAGGACCCTCCGGCCGCCGCCCTCGAGGAGCCAGAAGTAGTAGGCCGTCGTGTAGGTC
>JACQVW010000715.1 GCA_016209535.1 Planctomycetota bacterium
CCTTGCAGGGATCCTCGCGAAGCTCCCAGACCTGGTGGCGCGCGGGTTGAGGGTCGTTCTCGCTCGGCTCCTCGGGAAGCGCCGCATGGCACTGCTCGCACACCTCCGGCCGGTGCACGACCACATTGTCCACTTGGTCCGTGGGAAGGAGCTCGCGCGTGGTCCCCTCGTGCCCTGGCTGACCGCCACGCTTCCTGCCAGTGGGTTCCTTCTTTGGTTTGGGCGGTGCACCGGGTTGATCCGAAGAGGGTGGCCTGTGGGAGTTCCCGGAATGCTGGCCCAAGCGCTCTTCGAGCCTGGCGATGCGGGCCTCGAGCTCCACGATGCGGGCCTCCAGCTCGGCGATCTTCCGGTCGCGGGCAGCACAGCCGGGGCAACCCGGCAGTCCAGGCACCAGCTCGGTCTCCACTTCCTTCACGCCGACTATATCGGCACACGGAGCAGCCCGACTTTACGGGAAAGGCCGAGAAAACCACGGCATTTCTCTCCGTCAACGGTTTACCAGCAATGCGGCTGAACGGTTACAATCCCGCTACCGGCTGTGGGTCCAATCCCGTGTCGCGTGGATGGAATCCCGCTATCGATGGGGCGGAGCGTCGGCGGGTGTGGAAAAGCTGCGAACAACTGCGACCATAGAGAGATTATACCATGAACACATCATCTCGTATTGTGATGGCGATAGCTCTCGGGTGAGGGGTTGTGATGTGTGTAGGTGTGGGTGTTGGATTGGTGGTACCTGGCGGTTGGTGGTGCGCCGATAGACGCGCTTGTACTCGGGGTCACGTTGTCACGGAGGATCGCAACCGAGAACCCACCATCGGGCAGCTTTGCTGGGGGAGTAGGCCGCCAGCTATCCACGTTCGGGCTCTCCCACCTTCGTCAGCCGGAGCTCAAGGCCGCCGACCGTCAAGCGGACGTCGGCCTCTACCGCCAGTGAGCCATCCAGACCCGCCACCTCACCCTGTGCCGGATAGGTCACCGGCCATCCCGCAATCCGAAACCGCACCCCGTCGCCGGCACGCTCGGCGCTTCCTCGGGCCACGATCCGAAGGCCCTCTGGCGTGAACCCCGCCCGCTCAATCGCCGTCGGGATTCGCGCGAGATCCACGACGCGGTCAGGCGCCGGCGTGATTGTGACCAGGTTCTTCTGCAAATCGATCCGAATCGCGCGGACACCTTCCAGGCGTCCCAGGGCGTCCTCGACGCCCTTCATTCAGGGGATTCACTCCATGCCCTTGGCGAAAATCGTCACCTGCTCGAGGCCCGATGGCTGTCCAAGGACCACCGACGCCTCGGGTGTGCCCCGGCAACCCCCGAGCACTACCCCCACGACTGCGACCAGCACCAACGACCGCATACTCACTCCTTTCACTTTCACTCAGAACAAAAACTTCACGGCGAAGAACAGCCCCACCAGTCGCCGCCCGATGTTGTCGTCGACGGTCTGGAGCACTGGCACGGACACGCTCGCTTCAAGCAGCACCCGCCGCGATGGGTAGACCTGTAGCCCCGGGGCCAGCCACATAAGAAAACCCTCACCGTCCTTCGTCACCGCTCCTCCCCGGTCCTCGAAGCGGTACGTCGAGAGCAGCTCGACCACCGGCCGCACCTCCACCTGCTGCTTCTCGGCCGAAAACTCGGGCGGGTAGAGGCGGTACCAGTAGGCGAGGTTCCAACGCATCTCGTCGCCCAGCTCCACCCCGTCATGTCCCAAGTGGTGACGGTAGAAGGCTTCCACCGAACAGCGGTGGCGGTCGCGGATCACCGTGAAGGCACTCCCGGCGCCGAAACCCCAGGCCCCCGGCCCGAGCTGGAGCCGCCGCGGCAGTCGCACGCCGCCATCCGTTTCGTCGTCGTCCCCAGTCGGCGCCACCACCTCGCCCAGCGCCGCCCACCGCGTCGAGGTCAAGACCTCGTCCACTTGGTAGAGGGACGCTTTCCCCCGCACCACAGCGTCTCCCAGGCCAAAGTCGTCGTGGTGTTCCTTCCCCTCGCCGAGCACGCGAAAGTCCGTATGCCGGTAGACGACGGGTAAGGCGAGGTTCAGCTCCAGCTTCGGGGTCACTCCCCAGAGGAACTGATTCGTCCAACGGACCTCGCGCAGGTGCTTCGCCCACAGTGCGCTCACCGACTCGCGCACGATTGGCGTCTCCGGCGAGATCACCCCGGCGTTCTCCGTGAAGATCTGGCCGTGCCCGCTCCCCGCCGTCCCGACCAGGGCGACCATGAGCGTTAAAAGCTGTCGTAGCATACCTCGCACTAACACCTTGCTCCGCGCAATAAAGACCAGGGACCGGTGGTCCCGGGCCCTGGCTTCTGACTGTCCAGCGTTCACGCCACGCCGACGCCCGCCGCGCGGAGCGTGCCTGTCGCTGGGCCCACGCCCGAGCAGCAGTCGGCGAGCTTGCCGTTGACCGCGACCGTCGGGACGGCGCGCACGCCAAGCCGCTTGGCTCGCGCCGCCACCGCTGGGTCGCGCAGGTCGAGCACGCTCACCTCGCACGATGGGCACGCCAGGCTTTTGATCAGCTTGACGGTTTCCTCGCACGCCGGGCAGCCGGCGCCGAAGACCTCGACCGTTCGTTTCGTAGTCATAAGTTCACCTCCTTTCTAATGCGTCACCTCACTTGCCCGCCCGCCCCCGGTGCACGCGGAACACGGGCCGGCGCTGGCCTGGCCTTTGGGCCAGACGTTCCAGACCGCCGCGGCCAGCAAGGCCGCGACGCCTCCGTACAGGAGCAGTCCTGAGGACAACACGAATTTCCCGATCAGCACCACCACGGCCCCGAGCGTGCCCACCGCGAGCGGCCCGTAGCCGCGCCGTAATCGTGCCCGGTACGCCAGACTCCCAAGCGCCACAGCCATGACCACCACGCTGAGCGCGAGCACATACCTCGTCTCCAGGAGAAACCCCAAGCCCAAGGCGCCGAGCACCCCCGCGTACGCCGGCCAGCACGCCGGGCACACGCCTACCGGGAGGACCGAGGCCCCGACGCTCGGCAGCACACCGAGCGCGCGACGCCATTTCGCCCGTGTCTTCCCTCCCCCGGTGCTCGCCGCGTTGCTCCGTAGCACTGCCGCGATTGTTGCCACCGCGGGCACACCCCGAACACTCGAACCAGCGTGCCGGTAGACCCGGCAGGAGTCAGCGTTCTCGGTCGGCGCCACACCCGCGATGTCCCGGCCGTTCACGAGGATCGTGGGTGAGCCGTAGCCCCGGACGTACGGCGGGCTCTCGGGGGCCTTGCGGTTCCACTCCCGCCACGCTGCGGTGATCCCTGCCTCGGCAAACGCTGCAAGCAGCGCCGCGCGCGCGGGCGCCACGTTTGGACAATCCCGGTCGAAGATGAGTTCCACCTGGCGCATCATGATTTGACCTCCAAAGAGAAGGCCTCAAGGATCGGGCAAGCCGTCAGTGGTGCCGTCCCCCGGCACTCGGCCACGAGCTTCGTCAGCGCTTGGCGCATCGCCTTGAGCGTCCGGATCTTGTCGTCGATATCCTTCACCTTGACGGCGGCCCGCCGCCGTACGTCCTCGCAGCGCGCCCCCGGCGTGGCGCGGAGTGACAGGAGTTCCTTGATTTCCCGCAGCGAGAAACCCAGCTCCTGGGCGCGCTTGATGAAGCGCACTCGCGCGACCGCCTCCGGCGTGTACAGTCGGTAGTTCGATCCACTACGCGGCGGTCTTGGCAAAAGCCCCCGCCGCTCGTAGTAGCGGATCGTCTGGAGATTCACGGCGGAGGCCCGGGCGACGCTGCTGACGGTCAACGGTTTCCTGGAGTCCATGACAGGAGCTTACACCCTGTACCTACGTACAGGGTCAAGGACTTTATCCCCAAGGCTGGGAAGTGGGGAAACGCCGCAGCTCGCAAGCCGGGGCGTCGGCCGCGATGCGTGGCCCTTGCGTGGCCCTCGTCGACAAGGGCCAAAACGCCACATCCGTAAGTGCTTCTGTGGAAATGGTATCCCCGAGGTGATTCGAACACCTGACCTGCGGTTTAGGAAACCGCCGCTCTATCCTACTGAGCTACGGGGACCCAAGGGCGAGAGAGGGAGTGTAGTCGAGCCACGCCCCGGGCGCAACGCCGGAGCGGCAGTTTCTGCGGTGCCGTCACCCCCCGCGGCCCCCCTGAGGCGGGCGCGCCGCTCTACTACGCGGTGAACCGGCGCCAGGCGGTGCGAGCTCTCCCTGAGGGGGGGCGCTGGCCCGGCCCTGCGGCTCGACCTGGCCGTGCCGCTCGCCCGTCTCGCTCGGGGTTTCGCTCGGAGTGTCGGTCGAGTACAACGGGCCCCATGCCCGAGCGGCGTTCCGTCCTGCAGCTCCTCTCCCGGCGTCCGGGTGGAAAGAAGCGCGCTTGGAGGAAACGGCTCTCCCGAGGCCTCGCCTACGCGGCAGGTCGCGGGCTTGAGGCCTTCCTCTCGCGCCTGCCGCTCAAGGTCGGCCGCGCCGTGGCGCTGGCCTTCGGGACGGGCGCGTATCTCCTGCTCCGGAACGCTCGGCGGACGGCCACCGCGAACCTCACCTCCGCCTTCGGCAGCCATCTCACGCCGGGCCAGATCCGCGCCCTCGCCCGCAGGGTCTTCCAGCACCACGCCGTCGTCTACGCCGATTGGCTGATCCTCCGGCGCTGGCCACTCGAGCGGCTCGAGGCCGCCTTTCCGGACGTGTCGCGGGCGATCCGAGCGCTCGAGGCGGAGGTCAAGGCCACGGGCTCCGGCGTCGTGGGCCTCACGGCACACCTCGGGAACTGGGAGCTCCTGGCGCTCCTCTGCAGCCGGTTCGCGCCAGGGCTCCTGGTGCCCATGGCCCGCAAGCTCCGGTTCGCAAGGTCCCAGGAGCGCCTCCACCGCCTGCGCACTTCGGCGGGCCTCGAGATCGTCTACACCGATGAGTCCCCGCGCCGGGTAATCCGGGCCGTCCGGCAGGGACGCCTGCTCGGGATCCTCCCGGACCAGGATGTCCGCACGAACAGCGCCATGTTCGTTGACTTCTTCGGCCGCGCGGCCTACACCGCGACCTTCCCCGTCCAGCTCTCCCGCGACCTCGGCGTGAAGATGACCTTCGTTGTCCTGGTGCGCGAGGGCGCGGGATACCGCTTCGTCAACCGCGGGTTGTTCGATGTGCCTGGCACCGGCGATGAGGGAGCGGACCTACGAGCTGGGACCGCGCTCTGGAGCCACATCCTCGAAGATGAGATCCGCGCGCGCCCCGAGCAATGGGCCTGGATGTACGACCGGTGGCGCACGACGCCCGAGCGGCCGCGCCGGCACCTCGACCGCGGGGGACGCATCGGGTAAAAAGAGACCGCGCCACCCATGAGCGACCAGGCAACGCAAGGCGTCGACGCGCCCCTCGACCCCTCCGTGTGGAAGACGGGGAGGAAACGGCGGCGAAGCCGCGCCCGCAAGGTCATCTCGCGCCACCTCGGCTACTACTGTTTCCGCGCCGCTCACGCGGTCGTCTGCCGGCTCCCCTGGTCCATGGGACGGGGCCTTGCCTGGCTCGTTGGCACCGCCGCCTACTGGCTGCTCACTCGCGAGCGCAACACCGCCCTCCAGCAGCTCACTCGCGTTTACGGCGCGGAGAGGACGCCTGCAGAGATCCACGTCCTGGCGCGCGAGGTCTTCCGCCACACGGCGAGCGTCCTCATCGATTGGGTGATCCTGCGCCGCTGGTCGCGTGAGGAGCTCCGGGCCCGATTCCCCGACGTGGCCGGCGAGATCGAGAGGCTCCACCAGGAGCTCGCACGGACGTCGTCTGGGGTCGTGGCCATCACCGCCCACCTCGGCAACTGGGAGCTCCTCGGGCACTGCTTCGGCCTCTTCGCGCCGGGGCTCCTCGTGACCCTCGCCAAGCGGATCTACTTCGAGAGGTACCAGGACTTCATCCACCGGCTGCGCACGGGGCACGGGCTCGAGGTCGTCTACACCGACGAGTCGGCACGGAAGGTCCTCCGCGCCCTCCATGCCGGCAAGCTGGTGGCCTTCCTCTCGGACCAGGACCTGCGGACCAACAGCGGTGTCTTCGTCGAGTTCTTCGGGCTCCCTGCCTATACGGTGACCTTTCCCGTCGAGGTCGCGCTCAAGACGCGCACGAAGCTCCTCTTCTACGTCCTCGTCCGGACCGGCAAGGGGTTCCGGGTGCTCCGCCGCGGGCCCTTCGACCTCCCGCAGACGGGCGACAAGGAAGCCGACGTGCTGGCATCCACGCAGCTCTGGACGAGCATCCTCGAAGAGGAGGTCCGGAGGTATCCCGCCCAGTGGACCTGGATCCACGCGCGGTGGCGGACGATGCCCGACAGTCCGCGGAGGCAATGGGACCATCGCCTCAAGCAAGACAGAGACAGAGAAGGCGACAGGGACAGGGAGGAGGACTGAGTGCCTCGCCGCGTGCTGTTCGTCGAGGACACCGTGCGAGGGCTGGGCGGGTCCTACGAGAGCCTCTTCGTGACGGCGTCCTCTCTGCACCGCGATCGCTTCGAGCCCGTCGTCCTCTTCTTTCAGCCAAACCATTTCGCAGACAGGCTCGAGTCGCTCGGGATCCGTGTCCTCGTGGCATCGTCGAGGCACTTCTGGGAGAAGGAAGGATACATCCAGAGCTCGCAGAAGGTGCGGTCCCGCTTGCCGAAGCGGGGCATCGCCGGCGGTCTGCGCAGGGCCATCGTGGCCGGACTGCGGACCGTCCTGGGGGGGCTGCCGACAGCCTGGGCCGTCTACCGCGTCCTGCGGAGGGAGAGGATCGACATCCTCCACACGAACAACAGCCTCCGGCGCGACGGCCTCTCGATCCTCGCCGGCGCCGCGGCGGGCGTCCCCATCGTGGCGCACGAGAGGCAGATGGCGCGTTTCTCGGCCCTCGCCCGCTTTGCCTCGCGCCGCGTGAGCGCCATGATCTGCATCTCCGAGGCCGTGCTTGCCCACGCCGTGGCGAGCGGGGCGCGCCCTCGGGTCGCCCGGCGCGTCTACAACGCGGTGGACCTGAAGGCCTTCGAGTCCGTGAGCCCCGTGTTGCCGCCGGGGCCTCTTCGCGCCGGGATCGTCGGCCGCATCATGGCGAGGAAGGGGCAGAGGTTCTTCCTCGAAGCGGTCGCCCGCGTGCGGGAGAAGTTCCCCGGCGCCGAGTTCTATGTCATCGGGCAGGCGACCGGCGAGGACCGCGCTCACGAGACGGAGCTTCGAGACCTCGCGCGAAGGCTCGGGCTCGAGCCGTCGGTCCGCTGGACGGGATACGTGACCGAACCGCTCGGCCTCATGGCTTCCCTGGACGTCGTGGTCCATGCCGCCGTGGAACCCGAGCCCTTCGGGCGCGTGATCCTGGAGGCCCTTGCCCTCGGGCGGCCCACCGTGGCCACGGCGATAGGCGGGCCCGTCGAGATCATCGAGGACGGGGTTTCGGGGCTGCTCGTGCCGCCGGGGGACGCCTCCGCGCTCGCCGAGAAAGTGGCGGCGCTCTTCTCGAGCCCCGAGCTGAGGTCGCGGCTCGGAGCCGGGGCCCGGCGGAGGGCCCAGGACTTCGGCGTCGAGAGCTACGTGGGCCAGGTAGAAAATGTCTACGAGGGCGTCCTGGCCAGGGACAGCCGATTGCTCAGAGCCGCCCCGGCATGAGAAGCGACCCAACGATCGACACCGTGCTCTTCGACGTGGGAGGGACTATCTTGCGGGTCCAGCCTTCCGTGGGAGAGATCTACGCCGAGCGCGCCGCAGCTCACGGCCAGGCAGTGCCTCCCGCCGAGGTCACGCGGAGGTTCCGCACGGCGTGGAAGCACAGCGTCGAGAGGAGTCGAGCCCGGGGTTACAGGACCTCCGACGAGATCCTGCGCCGGGAGTGGCTGGCGATCGTGCGCGAGACGTTCGGGGAGCTGGTCGATCCCGCGGGAGTGCCGCGCCTGTTCGAAGACCTCTACGCGTGCTTCATCTCGGCCCGCGCCTGGGTGGTGGTGCCCGGCGTCCGCGAGACGCTGGCGCACCTCCGGTCGCGCGGCTTGCGCCTCGGCGTGCTCTCGAACTGGGACAGCCGCCTGCGTCCGCTTCTGGCCGAGCTCGGGTTGGATGAGCACCTTGACTTCATCGTGGTGTCCCACGAGGTCGGATTCGAGAAGCCGCACCCTGCCATGTTCGAGCAAGCCATACGCCTCTCGGGCTCGCACCGCCGGCGGATCGTCCACGTGGGTGACTCCTATCACGCCGACATCGCGCCCGCGAGGGCCCTCGAGTTGCGCACGCTGTGGATCGCGCCGTCCGCCGAGCGCGCCCTCGAGCCTCACGGGGGCCCAGGGCTGGACTCCTTGCCGGAGGATCCGGAGGCCTTCTGGGAGTCCCTGGGGGGGACGAACCTCGCCTGAACACCGCCCAAGGCCTTCCCCGCCAAGCGCTTCCGGGAAGATGCGGGCAAAAAAAAGCGGGCCGGCTAAGGTTGTTTGGGTCGAAAGGGTAGGGTTGGAGTTGGGTGAGATAAAAGCCGGCCCGAGGACTGCATCTTGTACGTGAGGAAGGCCGCTCGCAAGAGAATTTGCAGAAAAACTCTCTGTTTCCTTCCCGGGGGATCCGAGATAGAATCGTCGCCTTCCCGGGCGATTCCTGGCCTGAGATTGTCGTAAGACAGGCTGCTGCAATAGCTTGCGGTGGTCCCGGCGGCGTCCCGTACGTGGACCTAATCCGTAGCAGCCGTCGCCACGGGGGGCATGGGGTGACCACGATCGAATGGGAAGAGATCCCTTCAACTTGGGGCTGATCGGGTGCGGTACGGTGGGGAGCGGCGTCCTCGAGATCCTGCATCGCCGAGGGGACGACCTCGCGAGGCTCTTGAGCCGCCCGCTGCGCGTGACGAGGATCGTCGTGCGGGACCCCGCCCGCCCGCGCCACCACCTCGCGGGGCTCCTCTCCACGGGTGTGGAGCTGAGCGCGGACCCGCAGCGTGTGACCCGGGCTCCGGGCATCGACCTCGTCGTGGAGGTGGCGGGCGGGACCGAGGGGCCTCGCCAGTGGATGCTCGACGCCTTCCGTCACGGTCGCGACGTGGTCACGGCGAACAAGGCGACCCTCGCCACCCACGGCGCGGAGCTGTTCGCCGCGGCGCGCGAGCAAGGGAGGTGCATCTTCTACGAGGCGAGCGTCGCGGCGGCCATCCCGATCGTCGAGATGCTGCAGAACGGGCTCGTCGCGAACCAGATGACGAGGATCTCGGCGATCCTGAACGGGACGTGCAACTACATCCTGACGCGGATGGAGCTCGACGGGATGGAGTACCCGCAGGCACTCGCCGAGGCCCAGGCGAAGGGTTTCGCCGAGGCGGACCCCACGCTTGACATCTCGGGCGGTGACAGCGCTCACAAGCTCGCGCTCCTTGCCGGGATCGTCATGCGGTCGCACGTGCCCGTGGAAAAGATCTACACCGAGGGGCTCGGGAACATCACGCGCGACGATATCCAGTTCGCCGCCCAGTTCAACTGCCGGATCAAGATGCTCGCCCTCGCCAAGAGGAACGAGCACGGGGCGTGGGAGCTCCGCGTCCACCCCACCCTGATCCAGCGGGACGAGATCCTCGCGCAGGTGCGCGACGAATTCAACGCGATCCACCTGAAGGGGGATGCGGCGGGGCCGATGCTCGCGTACGGGAAAGGGGCCGGCGCGCTGCCCACGGCGTCGAGCGTCGTGGCGGACATCGTGCGCGCGGCCAAGGGAGAGCGCGGCCTTTTCAACTCTCACGCGGGGACCTTGCCCGAGATCATCCCCACCGAGAAGGTGGAGCTGCGGCACTACGTCCGGATGGCGGTCCTTGACGTGCCGGGAGTGCTGGGGAGAATCACCTCATTCTTCGGGCTCCGGCACATCAGCATCTCGAGCATCCACCAGCCCGAGGCGCACATGGGACACCCGGTGCCCATCGTGCTGGTTACGCACAAGACGCAGGACAAGGTCGTGACGGACGCCCTGAGGGACCTCGAGAACGCGAAGCTGCTCCTGAGGGCGCCGACGAGGATCCGCATCGAAGAGTAGGCGCGAGCCATGGCGCAAGCGACGATGCCACGGATGTCGAAGCTCCCTCTGATCGAGCGGTACCGCGGGCTCCTTCCCGTGTCGGCGGCGACGCCTGTCGTGAGCCTCCAGGAGGGGGACACTCCGCTCCTGCGCGCGCGGCACCTGGAGGCGCACCTGACCAGGGCCGCGGGGAAAACCCTCGGGCTCGAGGTCTACCTGAAGTACGACGGCGCGAATCCCACGGGCTCCTTCAAGGACCGGGGAATGACGATGGCCATCTCGAAGGCCCTCGAGGAGGGTACGCAGGGCGTCATCTGCGCCTCGACCGGGAACACCTCGGCCTCGGCCGCAGCCTACGCCGCCCGGGCCGGGATCCCGTGTTTCGTCGTGATCCCCGACGGGAACATCGCCATGGGGAAGCTTGCCCAGGCGGTCATGGCGGGGGCCCGGGTCATCGCCGTCCGGGGCAACTTCGATCGGGCGCTGGAGCTCGTGCGCGAGGTGGCGGACCGGGAGGGGATCACCCTGGTCAACTCCGTGAACCCTTACCGGATCGAGGGGCAGAAGACCGTGGCCTGGGAGATCGTGGATGCCCTCGGCTCGGCGCCGGAGCTGCACTGCATCCCCGTGGGCAACGCGGGGAACATCACGGCGACCTGGCTGGGCTACAAGGCCTATGCGGCGAGGGGCCACGCGCCAGGGTTGCCGAAGATGCTGGGCTTCCAGGCCGCGGGAGCCGCGCCGCTCGTCGACGGAGCGCCCGTGGCGAGCCCGGAGACGATCGCGACGGCGATCCGCATCGGGAACCCCGCGAGCTGGCAGGGCGCCGTCCGGGCCCGCGACGAGTCGGGCGGCAGGATCGAGAAGGTCACGGACGATGAGATCTTGGGCGCGTACAAGCTCCTGGCGGCGGCGGAAGGGGTCTTCGCCGAGCCGGCCTCGGCGGCCTCGGTGGCCGGGCTCCTCCAGCTCGCCGCGAGGGGCCTGGTGCCGCGAGAGGGGCGCGTCGTCTGCACCTTGACCGGACACGGCCTCAAGGATCCGGAGCGCGCGATCGTGACGGCTGCGCGGCCCGGCGTCGTCGACGCCACGGCCGAGGCCCTCTCGAAGGAGCTGGAGCGGTGAGCAGCGTCCCACAGTTCATGAAGGTGCACGTGCCCGCGTCGACGTCGAACCTCGGATCCGGGTTAGACGTGGTGGGCCGGGCGCTCCAGATGTAACACGAGGTCGAGGCCGTCCCCGGCGGGAAGGGGCTCTCGATCGAGCCCGAGGGCCTGGGCGCAAAGGACATCCCCCGCGACCGGTCGAACCTGATCTACCGCATGATGGCCGAGCACGCGGGGGTCAAGATGCCGGAGGACATCAGGATCCGGGTCCGGAACGGCATCCCGCTCACGCGCGGCTTCGGCTCCAGCGCCGCCGCCACCGTGGCCGGGATCGCTCTCGGCGAGTGGATCAAGAACGGGACGCCGCCCGAGCGGCCGCCCGTCCTGGACGCGGCGACGAAGGTCGAGGGTCACCCCGACAACGTGTCGGCCTGCGTCCTGGGAGGGTTGACCGTGAGCGCCACGATCGACGAGCAGGTCGTGGCGGCGAGCCTGCGCGTCCCCCAGGGCCTCCAGATCGTCGTCATCATCCCGGACCGCGAACTCTCGACGCGGAAGGCGCGCGAGATCCTGCCCCTCACGATCCCACGCGCCGAGGCAGTCTTCAACCTGCAGCGCCTCGGGCTCCTCCTGTCCGGGCTCTTCCTCAACCGCCGGGAGTACCTCATCCACGGCGTCGGGGACCAGATCCACCAGCGCCGCCGTTACCCCCTCTTCCCGCCCATGGGGGCCACCGTGCAGGCCCTCAACGAGCACCGGGCCTGCCTCGGGGCCTTCGTGAGCGGCGCGGGGCCTGCGGTGGCGGCCTTCGCGGCGGGAGAGGCCGTCCGCCTCGGCGAGCTCGGCGTCGCCGAGCTCAAGAGGCTCAATATCCCGGCCGAATACAAGATACTCGCCCCCGACTACCTCGGAATGACGTTCTCCGATGAAGACCGCAGCCAGTGAGAGCCTGGGGAGGCCAGTCCTCGTCCAGAAGTACGGGGGGTCCTCGGTCGCCACGGCGGAGCACATCAAGAACGTGGCGCGGCGCGTCGTGGCGCGGCACCGCGAGGGCAAAGCGGTCGTGGTGGTCGTGTCGGCCATGGGGAAGACCACCGACTCGCTGATCAACCTGTCCCGCGAGATCACGTTCCACCCCGAGCGCAGGGAGATGGACATGCTCCTCCACGCGGGCGAGATCATCTCGACGGCCTTGGTCGCCATGGCCGTCGCAGCCGAGGGCGTGCCGTCGGTGTCCTTCACGGGCCAGCAGGCGGGGATGCTGACCGACGCCTCCCACACCCAGGCGCGGATCCTCGCCGTGGACGGCGCGCGGGTCACCGAGGAGCTCCGGAGCGGCAAGGTCGTGGTGATCGCGGGTTTCCAGGGGGTGACGGAGCAGCTCGAGGTCACGACGCTCGGGCGGGGCGGCTCGGACACGAGCGCCGTGGCGATCGCCGTCGGCATCGGAGCCGGCGAGTGCGAGATCCTGACGGACGTGGACGGCGACTACACCGCCGACCCGAGGGTCGTCGAGAAGCCCCTCAAGATGCCCTGGTGCTCCTACGACGAGATGCTGGAGCTGGCCATCCTCGGGGCGAAGGTCCTCCACTCGAGGTCCGTGGAGATCGCGCGCCGATTCGACGTGCCCATCCTCGTCGCCACGAGCTTCCGGGACGCCCCGGGCACGGTGATCTGCTCGCCGGAGAGGGCCAGGAAGGAGTTTGGAGCCATGGAAGAGGTCTCGGTCCGCGGGATCGCGCACCAGAAGAACGTCACCAAGGTCTCGCTCGTCGGAGTGCCGGACCAGCCCGGCACGGCGGCCAAGATCTTCGCGGGGATCGGGAAGCACGAAGTCAACATCAACCTGATCGTCCAGGCCGAGCACCACGGGGGGAAGAACGACATCTCGTTCCTGGTCGAGTCGAGCGCCTTCCTGCGGGTGAGCCGGTTCCTCGACGAGCTGGTGGCCCTCGTGGGGGGCGAGCGCGCCGTGGTCGACGAGAACGTTGCGACGGTCTCGCTGGTCGGCGAGGGCGTGCAGCGCGAGCCGGGGATCGCCGCGAGGATGTTCACGGCGCTGGCGAGGGAGGGGATCAACATCGACCTCATCAGCACCTCCAACCTCATGATCACCTGCGTGATCCCCAAGGACCGTGCCGAGGACGCCGTGAGGGCGCTGCACCGCGAGCTCTTCGAGAAGGGCGTGGTCCAAGAACCGCGATTGGACTAAACCGCTCCGCTGTCGCTCCGCGGTAGCCGAGGGGTCAAGGGCCGGCCGTGGTGGGCTGGCGCGCTCCGCATACCCTTGGCGAGCGTCGCCAAGGAGAGCTGGATCGTCCGCAGGGCATCGTGCAGACGCACAGGTCCCTCTTGGGAGAAAATGACTCCTTCCGCTGACAGGGCGAGGTCGGCTCGCCCGAGCGCGTTTAAGGCTTCAACGGAAGGAGTCTGCGATGACAGCTTTGCGTCAGAGGATGATCGACGACATGCGAATTCGCAACCTCTCGCCGCGGACGATCACAGCGTACGTCGAGAAGGTCGCCAAGTTCGCACGCCACTTCGGGAAGTCTCCAGAGCACCTCGGGCCCGAGGACATCCGCACGTACCTTCTCGGGCTCGTGGACGCACGTCGGGCGCGGAGCACGCTGGTGCAGAACGTCTGCGCGCTGCGCTTCCTCTACAAGGTCACCCTCCGGCGCCCGTGGCAGGACCAGGTCCTCCCCTTCCCGAAGAAGGAGAGGCACCTCCCGGTCGTCCTCAGCCGTGAGGAGGTCCGCGCCCTCCTGGAGGCTCCCGGTGGCCTGTAGCGGCGTACGTTCCTCCTCACCCTGTACGCCACCGGGCTTCGCGTCAGCGAGGGCACGAGCCTCCTCCCCAGCGACATCGACTCGGAGTCTGCCCGACGGAGAAAGACGGGGCGCTCGCCGACCTGGCAGCGTGCAGGATCGAGCGAGACGCGGCGCTGAGTGAGCGAGACACTGCGTTGAGTGAGCGAGACACTGCGTTGAGTGAGCGAGACGCGGCGCTCAACAACCTGGGAGCTTGTCAGGCGGACCGAGACTCCTGTCTCGCCGCCCTGGGAACCTGTCAAGCCCATCGCCGCTAAGTTAATTC
>JACQVW010000716.1 GCA_016209535.1 Planctomycetota bacterium
CGCGGTCGTAGGCGAATGCCTCGAAGAGCCCGGCGATCCCGAAACGCTCGGGCCCGCTCGAGGCACGGAAGAGGAAAGGGTCCAGGCGGTAGTCGAAGCCGTCCAGCGTCTCGAAGCGCTTCGAGAGGAAGAGGTAATGGGAGATCCAGAAGTCGCCTGCCGTGGCGCCGGTCTCGTCCGCGTGGAGAGGCCAGAGCCTCACCGTGAGCAGGCTCGGCTCGTCCCTGTAGAAGAACGAGGGCCAGAGCTCGAAGCGGAACGCGTCGTCCGCGTCCTGGAGGTGGAAGAAGGGGAAGAGCACGTAGTAGTCGGTGCGCGTGGCCTTCTCGTTGAGCCCGAAGAAGGGGAAGAGGAAGAAGTGGCCGCCCACGTGCCGGGACTCTCCGGTCGCCGTCTTCCGCTCCACCGAGCCCTGCCAGTAGATGGGGAAGAGCCAGTTCTGCGTCGTTCCCTCGTTGCGCGAGAGCCTGAAGAACGGCGTGAGCTGGAACATCCTCGAGTCCCGGCCCCAGCCGTACTCGAGGAGCGGATAGAGGAGCCTCAAGCGGTAGGACTCGAGCGCCTGCTCGGCCTTCCAGTCGAAGAGAAGCTGGCCCACGGTCCTCCGATAGCCGCCGCGCCAGTTCTCGTGGTCGTAGAGGAAGAAGTAGCGGAAGAAGCTCATCTGATAGGGCGTCTCCTCCTCCTGGACGAAGAAGAAGGGGAAGAGGGCCGCGTTCCGCGTCAGGGGGTCCCTCGAGTTGAAGTAGAACGGGACGATCCACTCGCCTTCCCGCCCGGCGTCCGAACGGTACCGCCGCGCGAGGGGCCAGAGGACCCCCTGGTCGCTCCACACTCGCCTCCGGAGAGGCCGGCCGGCGTCCGGCGGGAGCGGGTGGAGCGGTTCACGGTCGTCCGCCGGCGCTGAGCCCGCTTCCCGGGCCGAGCCGCCCTGACCGCCGGGCTTCTCACGATCGGGCGCCGCCGGCTCGAGCGCGGCCGGCGCGTCGATCGACCTCGAGAAGAGGAGGTTCCCCAGGACCAGGGTCAGGTGGTGCTGCTCCTCCCCATCGGCGATCCGGTGCGAGTAGTAGAACGGCCCCGCCACCGTGCGGTCCTCGGGGGTCGTCGCCGTGCTCCAGTATCCGAGGGGGAGGACGTGGGTGTGGGAGGCGCCCGTCGTCTCCTCCGCCTCGTGGGAGATGAGCGACCAGAGGACGTCCGTGCGGCGGCGCGTGGTCCGTCCGGCGTCGTCGTGCTCACGCGTGCGCATGTAGCTCGCCGCCGCGTAGAAGTCGCGCTCGATCCGCGGCGACTCGTAGCGCCCGTAGAACGGGACCAGGTACCAGTGGGAGCCCCTGGGCCCCTCCTGCTGGTAGAAGAAGGGCGTCAGGAGGAGGTCCCGCGTCTCTCCGTCGCGCGACGCGGCGAAGAAGGGGAGGGCGCGGACGAGGTGCCCGTCCTTCCGCGACTCAAGTCCGAAAAACGGCCAGAGGAGGTGGTTCCCAGTGCCCGACGGCTCGCCATCGAGGTCCCTGAAGCGCTCGTGGACGTAAAGGGGGCCCCCGACCAAGACCTGCGTGCGCGACGCCGACTTCCTGAAGCTGACCAGGGGCACGACGTGGAGGCCCAGGGAGCTTGCCGAATAGGAGCGCCAGTAGAGCGGGAAGAGCACCTCCCAGCCGCGGGGCCCGTCCCGCGTGGCCCAGTAGAGCGGGAAGCCCATGGAGAAGGAGTCCTCGGGGTAGCCCCAGGACACGTAGGCGGGCAGGCCGAGGCGGAAGAACCAGTCCGTCGAGCCGCCGGCGAGGGCCTGGTACTCGTAGTAGACGGGCACGACGAAGCGCCAGAGCCGCTTGTCGTCGAAGGTCTCGATGTAGGGGAAGAGCCACCGCGACCCCTTGGAGCCGTCGGGCTCCACGTCGAAGCTGGAGAGAGGGTAGAGGAACGAGTGCGTGCGCTTGCCTGTGGCGTTGGTGTAGGTGGTGCGGTACGGCCAGAAGAGCACGTTCCAGGAGCTCTCCGCCTCGGTCCGGCGGTACCCGAAGAGGGGGAAAGAGCCGAAGGAGAGGCTCCTGGGGGCCCGGGCGTAGTAGGAGAGGGGGAAGAGGACCTGGAGCCGTCGCGATCCGTCGCTCGAGCCGCCGAAGCCCGAGAGAGCCGGGATCAGGAAGAGATCCTGCTCGCCCGGCTTCACCCAGTAGCCGAAGAACGGGACGATCCATCGCTCCGAGAGGCCGGGCCGCTCCGTGTGCCAGTAGAGAGGGAGGACGTGCGTGTGCCCGTGCAGGGCCTCTCCCTCCCTCGCCCAGGAGTACTGGAAGAGGAGGGGGAATCCGCGGCGGGCCTCCTGCTCGCCCCAGTTGAAGAAGCTCAGAGCCGCCAGGTCCGCGGCGCCCGGCTCGAACCGGGACTCCCAGAGCTCCACGACCTTCCAGAGCCCGAGGCGCGTCCCGGTGACGGGGAGCGATGGATCGGTCTGGTCCGTCCTGTGCCGGAAGAGGGGGAAGAGGACATGGTGCCTGGATTCCTCGTCCCGTTTCGTGTGGAGCCAGAGCGGGAAAAGGAACTGGAAGTCGAGGCTCGGCGTCCGGCGGTCGTAGAAGAGCGGGATCCAGTAGTTGAAGGACTCCTCGTCGCTTCCTTTGTGGAAGAAGAGGAGGGGGAACAGGAACAGGAGGTCGGAGCGAGGCTCCGCCTCGTGAGCCCGCAGAAACAAGGGTGCCAGGAAGCGCGACCAGTTCCCGCGGGGGTCCTCCGTCGAGCCGTAGAGGTAGAGCACGTTGCGGATCTCGGTCGAGTCCGCGGTGCGCAGGTAGTGCTGGTAGAAGGGGAAGAGCTCGGGCCCGAGGGGGCGGTAGGCATCGCTCGGGGGCGGCGCGGTCCTCGGCGGCTCGGCTCCGGGTGCCGCGGGACCTCCGGGGGCCGCCTCCTGGGCCCACGGGCGCGGCGCGAGGAGGAGGACGACGAGCGCGCAGGACACGCGCGCTGCGAGGCGCCGCACGAGACGGCCGGTGGAGAGCATGGGCACCAGTTAACCGTCGGGTCCGAGCAAATCAAGCGCGCTCGGGTGGGCGGGCTGTCCGCGTTATCGGACTCGAGGGGCCGACGGCCGGCCGCCTCCCTTCTTGGCACGCTTCCCGTGACCCCGTATCCTCTCCCCCCGCCGTGAGCCTCCTCCCGCCACCTCACCTGCCGCGCATCGCCGGAGCGGCGCTGACGGGGGTGCTCGTCCTCCTCGCCTTTCCTGCCTTCGGGCACGAGGCGGGGCTCGACGGGCTCGTGTGGTTCGCGCTCGCGCCGCTCTTCCTCGCGGCCGCGGGCGCCGGCGGGTGGGCCGGGTTCGTCCTCGGGTGGTGCGCCGGGCTGATCCTCGAGGGCGCGGGGTTCCTGTGGATCCTGCTCGCCATCCGGAGGTACACCAGCATGCCCGGGCCCCTCGCTTCGCTCTGTTTCGGGCTCTGGCTCGCCTACTCGTCGCTCGCGTGGGGACTGCTCGGGGCGGCCCTCGGGCGCTGCCGGCGCCCGAGGGCCGTGCTCTGGGTCCTGCCCTTCTGGGTCGGCCTCGAGCACTGCTACCCGCGCCTGTTCCCGTGGCATCTGGGTGGGGCGCTCTACGGCCGGGAGTGGCTCGTCCAGAACGCCGACCTGCTCGGGACGAGCGGCCTCACGGCCCTCGTCTTCCTCTCGAGCGCGGTGCTCTACCTCCTCTGGAGCTCCCTGCGTGGGAGGAGCCCGTTCCCGGCGGTCTCCAGCGCGATCCTCGTCCTCCTCGTGGCCGGCTCCCTGGTCTACGGGCGCCTCCGCCTCGCCGAGGTCCAGGACCTCGAGGCCAGGACGCCCCCGGTCAAGGTGCTCCTGGTCCAGGGCGCCCTCGCGCCGCCGGAGAAGAACGAGAGGGGCCTTCGGGTGCACCTCGAGATGACGCGGGCGGCGCTCTCGAAGCGCGCGTATGACCTCGTGGTGTGGCCCGAGGGAGCCGACAACCTTGTCTTCGACCTCTCCGGGGGCGGCGACCCGTGGACGACGCACCGGGAGGATGGAGAGCCCCCGCTCCGCCTCGACCGGGAGGTCGGCGTGCCGCTCATCGCGGGCGCCGCGGGGTACGACGCTCGCCGCGTGCCGCGGTTCTCGAACGTCGCCGCGTACTTGCAGCCCGGCCAGCCCCCCGCCTTCTACGAGAAGAACCACCGGCTCCTCTTCGGCGAGCAAGTCCCCTTCCTGGACCTCTTGCCCCGCTCCCTCCGCGAGTCCATGCTCCGCCACGTGGGCACCATCGCCGCGGGGCGAGGCAACCCGCTCCTCAAGCTCGGCCGGGCCTCCTTCAGGAACCTCATCTGCTACGAGGCGACGCTCCCCGGGTACGTACGGGAGGCCGCGCGCGGTGCCGACTTCCTCGTCAACGTGACGGAGGACATCTGGTACGGCCGCACGGCCCACATCCCGCAGCACGTCTCCGTGCTGGTCTTGAGGGTCGTGGAGAACCGCGTCCCCCTCGTGCGGTGCACGAACGTCGGGCCCTCGGGCGTGATCGACATCTCGGGGCGCTTCCGGCGGGGAGAGAAGGTCTTCGAGCCCGAGCTCGTCGAGGGGGAGCTGCGCCCCGCCCGGGCGAAGACGCTCCACGCGAGCCTGGGGCACTGGTTCCCGCTCGTCCTGCTCGCCCTCGCCGTCGTGAAGGGCGCGGCGGCGTGGCGCACGGAGCGGAGGGAGTCCCTGCGCGGGTAAGGGAATTGCATCGCCATCCAAAGGTGCGTCCAGCTCCGTGCAGGGGACCTCCACGAAAGGCTCAGCTTAAATTATTTTGCCGGAACCCCTTACGGCTTCGGCTCTGCTTGACAGCCCCCGTGCGCTTGCCTATACTGACATTCGTTTCCACGAGCCCTCGAGGCGAGCGCCGAGAAAAGGGGTCCTGACATGCGAATGGAACTTGGTCTCTCTCAGCACCAGACGATCAAGCAGATCCAGACGCTCTCCCCCCAGATGTACATGTCCATGGAGATCCTCTGTCTCAACTCCCTGGACCTCGAGGAGCGGATCGAGACGGAGCTCGAGAACAACGAGACCCTGGAGCTGGCCGAGGCCACGAAGCCGGAGGAGGCGCCCGCGCAGGAGGCTCCCCAGACGACCCAGGCGAAGGAGGACTCCTTCGAGAGGCGTTTCGAGGGCTGGGAGGAATACGGCCGCGAGGAATACGCATCGGCGCGGCGGCTCTCGAGCTACGACGGCGAGAAGGACGAGAAGCTCGAGGCCCTCAACAACACCGAGGGCCGGCCCACGTCGCTCCAGGAGCACCTCGAGGAGCAGGTGCATCTCCTCGAGCGCGAGGAGATCCTGCGCCTCGTGGGGCCCCCCGAGAGCCTCTCGAACGAGGCCAAGGCGTTCTGCAGCGATCCCCTCAAGGCCATCCTCGACCTCTGCGTCGACGTTATCTACAACATTGACAGCCGCGGCTACCTCATGTACTCGCTCGAGGCGATCCAGGAGTCGCTGGACCCCAAGCCTCCCCTCGACCTCCTGCAGAAGGCCCTGGCCGTGGTCCAGTCCCTGGACCCGCCCGGCATCGGGGGCCGGGACCTGAGGGAGTGTCTCCTCCTCCAGCTCCGGCGGGACAAGCAGGAGTACCCCGTCGAGGAGAAGATCATCGAGGGGCACCTGGAGGAGCTCGGGCACAACCGGCTCCCCAAGATCGCCAAGGCGCTCGGGATCACGGTGGACGAGGTCAAGGCGGCCGCGGAGACCATCGCGTGCTTGAACCCGCTGCCCGGGAATCTCTACGGGGGCGAGGCGGCCCGCTCCGTCAAGCCCGACGTGCTGGTCGATGAGGTGGAAGGGAAGTACGAGGTCCGCGTGGACTCGGACTACCTGCCGCGGATCCAGGTCTCGTCCCACTACCGAGATCTCTACAAGACCGCGAAGTCCGACCCGGACCTCAAGAAGTACTTGAAGAAGAAGATCGACAGCGCCGAGTGGCTGCTCGCCGCGATCCGCCAGCGCCAGCTCACGCTCCGGAGGATCGCCCAGGAGCTCGTCGACATACAGTCGGGCTTCCTGGACCACGGGATCTCCCACCTGAAGCCGCTCAAGATGGTGGAGGTCGCGGAGCGGGTCGGCGTCCACGTCTCGACCATCAGCCGGGCCATCAGCGGGAAGTACATGCAGACGCCGCGGGGGATCTTTCCGATGAAGTTCTTCTTCTCCGGCGGCGCCTCCAAGTCGGACGGCACGGTCGAGGCGCGGGGGAGCATCATCCAGAGGATCAAGGACTTCATCGCCGGCGAGGACAAGTCGAACCCGCTCAGCGACATCGACATCGTCAAGAAGCTCTCGGAGTCGAGCATCAAGATCTCCCGCCGCACGGTGACCAAGTACCGGGAGGCGGAGTCGATCCCATCGTCCCGTGAGCGGCGGTCCTACTGAGCTCCCGGGTCCGGGGCCTCGCTCGAGATCAAACACGGCCCCCGTCGCCTCCGTCATTCCCAGAGAAGGAGCTGGTCCGTGATCGAGGTCCAGGATCTCTCGAAAAGCTTTGGTCCCGTGCGCGCCCTTGACCGGGTCAGCTTCACCGTGGAAGAGGGCCAGATCCTGGGCTTCCTCGGCCCGAACGGGGCCGGGAAGTCCACGACCATGCGCATCCTCACGGGGTTCCTCCCGGGGGACGGAGGGACCGTGCGCGTCGCCGGGCACGACGTGGCAAAAGAGTCGCTCCAGGTCCGGCGCGCGACGGGGTACCTGCCGGAGGGGGTTCCCCTCTACCCCGAGATGCGCGTGGGGGAGTACCTCCGGTTCCGGGCGCGCCTCAAGGGGCTCCAGCGGTCGCGCAAGACGGAGCTCATCGCACGGGCCCTCGAGTCGACGGGGGTGGCCGACGTCGAGCGCCGGGTCATCGGCACCCTCTCCCGGGGGTACCGCCAGCGCGTGGGGCTCGCCGACGCGCTGCTGGCGGAGCCCAAGGTCCTCATCCTCGATGAGCCCACCGTGGGCTTGGACCCGGAGCAGGTGCGGCAGTTCCGGCACCTCCTCCGCGAGGTCGGGCGCGACCGCACGGTCATCCTCTCGACGCACATCTTGAGCGAGGTGGAGCTGGTCTGCTCCCACGTGGCGATCATCCACCGAGGGCGCATCGTCGCCCGGGACACGGCCTCGAGCATCCGCAGGCGCTTCGGAGGCCTCGAGCGGGTGGTGGCCGAGGTGGCGGGCCCGCTGAAGGAGGTGCGTGCGGCCCTCGGCAAGGACCCCCGCGTGGCGCGAGTCAGCGCTGCAGCAGGGGACACGTATCACCGCTTCACGCTCGAGCCGGCAGGCGGCGAGGACTTGCGCGAGACGGTCTTCAAGGTAGTGCGGGACGGCGGCTGGCTCCTCCGGGAGCTGCGGCGGGAGTCGGTGTCCCTCGAGGACGCGTTCGTCGACATCATCGGGGGGGCTTCCGGGCGTTCCCCCGGGGTCGAGGAGGCGCGATGACGGCGCTCCGCAACGTCTGGGCGGTGCTCCTCCGCGAGGTCGCGGCCTACTTCCTCTCCCCCGTGGCCTGGATCGTCATCACCCTCTTCCTCCTCGTCAACGGCGCCACCTTCTCTTACTTCACGAGCTACTTCCAGGGCCACCCGCGGCAGATCACCCTCGTCGTGGAGTCCCTCTTCGGCTTCGCCCTCTTCTGGATCCTGCCCCTCTCGCCCATCCTCACGATGCGCCTCTTCGCCGAGGAGAAACGCACGGGAAGCCTCGAGCTCCTCATGACGGCCCCGGTGACGGAGGCCCATGTGGCCCTGGGCAAGTTCCTCGCGGCGCAGGCGTTCTACTGCCTGATCTGGGCCTCCCTCCTGCCGTTCTTCGCGATCCTGGATGTGCTGGGGGAACCCGACTGGGGACCCATCCTCACGACGTACACGGGTGTCGTCTTCCTGGGTCTCCTGACGAACGCCCTGGGGTGCCTCGCCTCGGCCTGGACGCGAAACCAGCTCGTCTCGGCCATCGTGGCCCTGAGCGGGAACCTCCTGCTCTTCTACGTCACTCTGGCCCAGGGCCTCATCCCCGCGGACGCGATCGAGGTCCAGCGAGTCCTCCACTACCTGAGCTTCACGCACCACTTCGACGGCGACTTCTTCCAGGGTTCTCTGGACGTCCGGTACCTATTCTTCTACGGGAGCCTGGCCGCGTCCCTCATCTTCCTGTCGGTCCTGTCGCTGGAGGCCCGGAAGTGGCGATGACCGACGTGCGGACGGCCTCTCGCGCACCCGCGGCGCCCGCCGCGGGCTCCTTCAGCCGGCGGAAGCGCTGGATGGCCCGATTCCGCCTCGCCGGCGGGCTCTGCCTCCTCCTCTACGTGCTCTTCCTCTCGAACGTGGTCGCCTTCCGCCACCCGCTCCGCGTCGACTGGACGGAGGAGGGTCTCCGGAGCCTGTCGCAGCGCACCCGCGACACGCTGGCGCTCGTGCGCGAGGAGATCCTCGTCGTCTTCCCGACCTATGGGCAGCGGGACAACCCCGAGCAAGTCGCCTATCTTGACGTCCTCGCGCGGGCGCGCCAGCTCTTGAACGAATACTGCGCGATCCAGCCCCTCGTGAAGATCGCGGCCGAAGTGAACGTCTTCGACCGGCCGGACCGCTGGCTGGAAGTGAAGGAGCGCTTCGACCTCGACGCCTCCCAGGTGAACCGGTTCCTGTTCTTCGCCGGAGGGTCGAAGGAGCTCCGGCAGGCGGTGACGCCGCAGGACCTCGCGGCCTTCGGCCCGTCGCGGGACCCGGCCATCGCCGTGCCCAAGATCAAGGCGTTCCGTGGCGAGGAGGCGATCACCACGGCCATCACCCGCCTCATCGAGCGGCGGAAGCGGCCCGTCTACTTCACGCAGGGCCACGGGGAGCTCGCGCTGCGGCCCGAGGAAGCGAGGGCGGCTGGGCCCGCGGGCCTCAGCGCCTTCCTCCACGAGCTGAAGACGGAGGGGCTCGAGCCGCGCGAGCTATCGTTCGGGATCTCGAGGGAGGTCCCCGACGACTGTGCGCTTCTCGTGGTCGCGGCCCCGGACCAGGCCTACTCGAGGGAGGATCTCGGCGCCATCGACCGCTACCTGCAGAGGGGCGGCAAGCTCTTCGCGGCCCTCGGGCCGGCGAGAGGCACCGCCTTCGATGACCTCCTCGCCGCGTGGGGCGCCAGGGCCCTCGAGGGGCGCCTCGAGGCTCGCAAGAGCCTGCCCGGCGGCGGTCACATCTATGTCCCCCGGGTCCCCGTCCGCGCGTTCCACAAGGCGCACCCGGTGACGCGGGTCTTCGAGAGCGTGCCTCGGTTCGAGATGTACCTCGAGAACGCACGACCCATCGCCTCGGGAGGGGCCGAGAAAGGCCTCGAGTCGACGCCCCTGATCGAGGTCGTCTCCCGCGAGGGCGAGGGCTACTATCTCGTCTCCGACCGCAAGGACCCTGAGCTTCCGAAGCCCGGCGATTTCGAGCTCGCCGTGGCCGTGGAGCAGCGCGCCCCGGAGCGCCCGCCGCCGGGGTTCCGGCGCCTCGGCACACGCATCGTGGTCGCCGGGAGCCCGAGCTTCCTCCGCGACCAGAGCTTCCTGACGGGGTCCCACCGCGACTTCACCATGAACTGCATCGCCTGGCTCCTGGGTGAGGAGGATCGGGTCACGGTCGGAGGCCAGGAGTGGGCCGAGCGCATGATCAAGGCGAGCCCGGGGATCCAGAGATTCCTCTTCTGGGTTCCGGTCTTCCTCCTACCCGGCATCTTCCTGTGCATGGGGGCCTTCGTGTACTACTTGAGGAGAGCCTGATGAGCCGGCGCGCCGTCTGGATCCTCTTCGCCTTCGCCGTGGGGCTCTCCACCTACGTCTACTTCTTCGAGGGCTCTGCGGTGGACTGGGAGGGACGCGGCCGGGTTTTCCGCGAGCTCGAGCCGTCCCACATCGTGGAGATGGAGCTCGTGAGGCCCCGCGCCGCCAGGGACGTGCTCGCGGGCGTGGACCCCCGGCCCGTACGCTTGCGCCGCGAAGGCCCCGAGGGGACCTGGTGGATCGTCGAGCCCATCCGGTTCCCCGCCTTTCACCCCCGCACCCAGGCGATGGCTTACGCCGTCGCTGACCTGGCCCTGATCGCCCAGGCCCAGGGGAACGTCGTGGCTTTCAAGGAAGGGCCGGAGCTCGTCCTCAAGGTGAGGACCCGCTTCGGCGACGAGCATGGGATCGAGGTCGGAAGCGAGCACCCCGACCCGAAATTCCAGCTCGCCTACTGCCGCGTGCGGGGAGAGGTCTTCGTCACGTCGCCTGAGTTTCGCAAGACCATCGACGCTTCGCTTACGGAGCTGAGGAGCCGGGCGCTCCTGGGCATCGCGCCGCCGGATGCAGTGGCCCTCGTGGTCGAGGGAGATCCCAAGGTGGAGAAGACCCTGGAGCGTGACAGCAGCTCCCCGAGCTGGCGTCTCAGGAAGCCGCTCGACGCGGCCGCGGACAGGGATCTCGTCGAGACGCTCCTGAGGGACTTGAACTCCTGGGCCATCGAGAGCTTCCTCTCGGATGAGGCGAGGGAGCCGGAAGCCCTCAGGCCGTACGGCCTGGACGCTCCGCGTGCGGCCGTGACGCTGCGCCACAGGGGCGGCGCATCCATCACCGTCGAGATCGGGAGCGACGTCCCGGGCGCTTCGCCTCCACACGTGCACGTCCGGCACGCGGGAGAGCCTCACGTCTTCAGCGCGGCGGCGGAGCTCGTCGGGAGACTCCTCGATGGCGCCGATGGGCTGCGAGCCCGCCACGTCTTCGACCTGGGGTTCGAGGACGTCGTCGAGGTCACCGCTTCCTTCGCCGACTGGGCGGCCGCCACGACGGCCGAGCCGATGACCCTCAGGAAGCGCCCCGTGCCCAGGCGAGCTGAAGCTGCCGCGCCGGCGGCGAAGGACAAGCCGGCGCCCATGGAATGGGAGGTGACCGCGGCAGGGGGGGAAGCCTTCCCTGGCGACGCGCAGATCATCGAGGCCCAGATCGTGGCGCTCCGGAAGCTCTTGATCCACAAGTTTCTCAGCGAACCCATCGAGTCGCCTCGCGGGAGGCTCGTCCTCCGGACCGCCGAGGGCCGTTCCTCGGAATCGCTCCTCGGGCCCAGGTCCGAAGCGGTCGAGGACAAGGGCTACAACATGTACCCGGTCCATGTGCCGGGGGAGCCGGGCGCGTATCTCGTGAGCACCCTTCTCCCTGTGCTGATCGTCCAGGGCCCCCATGCCTTCCGCAAGAGGAACATCTCCGACTTCGAGCCAGAGCAGATCATCGAGCTCACGGTCTTCGACGGCGCGGACTCCTGGTCCCTCGCCCGCGTCCCCGGCGAGGCCTGGATGCTCGACGTCGAGACTCCTCTCGCCGAAGGCAAGGCGCTGAGCTCCGCGGCCGTGAACCAGCTCCTCCATCTCCTGCGCGCAGAGCGGTTCCGCGTCGTGGGCTACCTTCCCGAGCTGAGGGACTTCGCGCGTCATGGGCTCGAGCTCCACGCGCCCCGCCGCGGGCTCGAGCTCACGCGGTTCCACGCCGGGTCGGCCTCGTTCCGGAAGCTCCTCTTGGGCGACCCCGTTGAGGGCTCGAAGCCGGCGGCGGTGCGGGCCAGAGTCGATACGGCGGGCTTGCCCCCCTTCACGGTGGAGGAGGACGTCCACCGGCTCTTCGGAGTCCTCGTCCGGCACCTCCGGGAGATCACAGGGAACGTAGGATCCTCCCCGGGCGACTCGGGAACCGCCGCTCCCAAGCCGGAGGAGTGAAGGTGATGGACGGCCTCACCTGCGACGGCTGCGGCGAGACGCTCCTCCTGGACTCCGAGGTCCGCTACGTCCTGCGTGTGGAAGGCTTCGCGGCCTACGACCCCCTCGAGATCACGAGGCAGGACCTCGAGCGCGATCTCGAGGAGGAGATGCGTCGCCTCCTGGATGTACTCGCGAAGAAGGGCGCCGAGGAGGCCCAGGACGAGGTCCACCGCACGTTCCAGTTCGACCTATGCCCGAGGTGCTGGCGCGACTTCCTCCAGGACCCACTGTCCGCCATCAGGAGGCCTGCCGGGGGCGGATGACAGTGTCGCGAAGCAACCCGGCGAAGTCGCCCAGCGACCAGGAAGAACAGAAAAGCCAAGGAGATTAAGAGACTGGTGGTTGGTGGAGTGATCTCTTAATTTTACGTGGTGGTGGACAACCTTGACTTTTCTTTTTCCTTCGTGGCTCCTCCTGACCGCACCGTCTCGATAGCTCGCCGTCGGGTCCAGCCTCTGCCGGAAACCACCAGGCTGGGCCTGGTCACGAGTCAGGAGGCACTTGAGTTCCTCTTGGGTTGCGCTGAAGTGTTTCGCTGCGGCACCGCCGGGCAGCCCAGGACGCCCGACTCCGTGCACCTCTCATTTTACGAGGGAAAACGCTGGATGGCTATTTTTCCAGCGAAACTTGCTCGAGCCCGCAGGGCTCTATCCCTTCCAATCGAGTGACTGTATTGCCACTTGACGGACTTTTCAACAGTTTTCTGGGCTTTCTTGGCTCCCCGGGGCCAGGGGTGCCAGCCCTTCAGCGCCCCCGGGACTTCCGGTACGTCGATAGCAGCTCGGCCACATCCGCCTCCGTGGCAGCGTCCGCCGGCCGGAAGGCCTCCTCGAGCAAGAGGTCCTGCCTCGCCACCTCCTGGACGAAACGCGAGAGCTGCCTGGGCCTGGCCTCCCCGTACAGCGTGCGCGCCGCCGCGTGGGTGATCGTCAGGGACTCGCGGGCCCGGGTGATTCCCACGTAGAGGAGCCTCCTTTCCTCCTCGATGGCGGCGTCCCCGTCCTCGGCGGCCTTCTTGTGCGGGAGGGTCCCCTCCTCGACGCCCACGAGGAATACGTGAGGGAACTCGAGCCCTTTGGCGCTGTGGAGAGTCATGAGGAGCACGCCGCGGCGCTCCGCGTCGTTGGCCTTTCCGTCCTCTCTATCCTCCCTCGGCATCTCGTCCAGCGCGAGGGCTTCGAGGAACTCCACGAGGTCTCCCCCTCGGTTCTCCTCGGCCCACCTCTCCACGGAGGCCACGAGGTCCTCGACGGTCCTCCAGCGGCCGTCACGGGTCAGCGGATCCGGATAGAGGAGATCCACGGCCTCCCGGTAGCAAGCCTCGTCGATGAGGGCCCTGGCCATCCTCGCGGGCTTGCCCGCCGCGAGGCGCTCGCGGGCTCGCTCGAAGAGGTCGCGGATGTGTCCCGCGGCGGCCCGCAGCGCCGGCGGGAAGTCTCCGGCCCCACCCGCGGCGAGCCCCACCGCCTCGAGGAGCGGCACCTTGGCCTCCCGGGCGAGGTCGTCAAGCTTGCGGATCGCCGTCGATCCGATCCCACGCTTAGGCACGTTGATGATGCGCAGGAAGGAGATGTCTTCGGTCGGGTTTGCGGCCACCTTCCAGTAGGCGAGGACGTCCCGCACCTCCTTCCTGTCGAAGTAGGATTGCCCTCCGATCAACGTGTATGGGATCCTGCGCAGCCTCAGCTTCTCCTCGAAGGGCCGCGCCTGGGCCGCGGCGCGCAACAGGATCGCTATGGACCTGGGCGACACGCGGCTCGAGTCCAGCAGGCGCGTCACATCCCGGAGCACGTACTCCACCTCGGCGTGCTCGTCGGGGACGGCGACGCAGCGGACCTTCTCACCGCGACCCAGGGTGCTGCGGAGCACCTTGTGGTGACGCGAGGGGTTCCCCGCGATCACGGCGTTGGCCAGGTCGAGGATGGACGCCGTGGACCGATAGTTCTCCTCGAGCTTGACGATCCTGGCGCCGGGGAAGTCGCGCTCGAAACCGAGGATCTTGTCCACCTCGGCACCCCTAAACCCGTAGATCGACTGGTCGTCGTCGCCGACGACGCAGATGTTGCGTTCAGGACCCACGAGACAGCGAAGGAACTGGTACTGGGCCCCGTTCGTGTCCTGGTACTCGTCGACGAGGATGTGGCGGAACCGTGTGCGGTAGCGCCGCGACGTCGCCTCGTCCTTCCTCAAGCAGAGGACGGGTAGCAGGATGAGGTCGTCGAAATCCACGCAGTTCATGTCGCGGAGGGACGTCTGGTAACGCTCGTACCCCGCCGCCACGAGGTGCTCCCAATCGTCGCTGGCCGCCTCGAGGACGTCGGCAGGCAGATCGAATCGGTTCTTGGCCCTCGAAATTGCCGCGAGGACCGCACGCGGGTCGAGGCCCGCCACGGCGCCGCGGATCTCACGGAGCACGGTCCTGAGGAGCGAGACCTGGTCGTTCTCGTCGCAGATGTTGAACCCGTGTCGGTACCCGGCGCGTTCCGCCTCGGCGCGGAGGATCCTGACGCCCAGGGAGTGGAACGTGGAGATGGTCATGCCCAGCGGGCGGGACCCGACGAGCGCGGCCACGCGCTCGCGCATCTCTCGCGCCGCCTTGTTGGTGAACGTGACGGCCAGGACGGAAGCAGGCGCGACGCCCCTCCGGAGGAGGTTGGCGATGCGGTAGGTGATGACCCGCGTTTTTCCAGTGCCTGCCCCGGCGAGGACGAGGAGCGGGCCCTCGGTGCACGTCACGGCCTCGCGCTGGGCGGGGTTCAGCGCCGACAGGAACGGATCAGCGATCGCCAATCTTCACCCAGTGCGCCTCTTTCGGCCCCGTGTAGAGGGCGCGGGGGCGGATCAGGTCATTGTCCGCGTATTGCTCGAAGAGGTGGGCGATCCACCCGACGACGCGGCTGCAAGCGAAGATCGGCGTGTAGAGGTCCGGCGGGATCCCCAGACAGTAGTACGTCGAGGCGCTGTAGAAGTCGACGTTGGGCAAGAGGCCCTTCCTCTCGCGGACGAGGGCCTCGAGCCTCTCGGAGATCTCGTACCAGCGCCTCTGCCCGGTGAGGTCGCCGAGCTGCCGGGAGAGCAGCTTCAAATGCTTCGCGCGAGGATCCCCCTGCTTGTACACGCGGTGGCCGAAGCCCATCACCTTCTCCTTGCGCGCCAGAGCGTCATCGAGCCACGGTTCGACCCGCTCGACGCTCCCGATCGCCTGGATCGTCTCCATGACCGCGCGGTTCGCGCCGCCGTGGAGGGGACCCTTCAGCGTGCCGATGGCCGACGCGATCGCCGAGTGCATGTCGGAGAGCGTGCTGGCGGTGACGCGGGCCGCGAACGTGGAAGCGTTGAGCTCGTGGTCCGCGTGGAGGATCAGGGCCTTGTCGATCGCCTCCGCCTCGACATGGTCCGGCTTGCGGCCGTTGAGGATGTGGAAGAAGGTCGCCGCGAAGCCAGGCTCCGAGGGAGCCTCGACGGGGTCCTTGCCCGATCGGATGCGGTGAAAGGCGCAGGTGACGGCCGAGAGCTTCGCCGTGAGCCGGAGAGCCTTCCTCCGGTTGGCTTCGGGGGCGTTGGAGTCCCTGTCGGGATCGAAGGCGCCGAGGGCGCCGACCGCGAGCTGGAGCACCCGCATGGGGTCCGCGTCGCGGGGCACCTCGCGGAGGATCCTCAGGACTCCTGCGGGCAGCTCGAACTCCCGGAGCAGGCCCGACCGCAGGTCCTCGAGGGCGTCTCGACGCGGGAGGGACCCGTTCCAGAGAAGGCACACGATCTCCTCGAACGTTCCGTTCTCCGCGAGCTCGTCGATGTCGATGCCCCGGTACGTGAGGGTGGCACCGATGATCGACGAAATCGAGGACCGGTGGGAGATGACCCCGGCCAGCCCCGAATGAACCTCACCGTCTCCCGCCATGCTTGCTCCTTGCGTTGGTTGTCATGAGAAGCTGGATAGATCCCGCCTCCGAAAAGCGAGCCGCTGATTGTAATCAGGCACGTGCACCGGATTCAACCAGGACCACACCGGGCATGTCCACCATGTCCAGAGCGCCGCTTCTTCCGTAGAATGGCGTCCATGGAGGTATGTCCGGCATGCCCGTCCGCGTGAGGTGCCGTTGTGGACAGGAACTCGTCCTTCGCTACAGCGAGTGGGTGTACCTGCTCCTGGGGATCGTGATCCTGTGCCTCCTCATCAACACCACGCTGCTCGTGCTCTTCTACCTGAGGCTCGACGCGCCGATCGGAGGCCCGCACGCCCGCCGGCAGGTGGGCCCCGCCGACCTCCTCCGCCCTGCGCCGGCCGCGCCGGAACGTCCCCGGCTGCCGCCCGAACCCTCCGCCCCCGTCGCGCCCTCGCCCCGTGAGAAGCCTGGAGCCCCGACCGTTCCCTCGGCGGAGCCCGTCGTGGCCGAGCCTCCCGGGGCTCCCGGCACGAGCCCTCGACCCAAGGGGGAGCCGCTGACGCACAGGCCTCCCGAGGAGCGGGACGTCCTCCGGGAAGCCCTCGTCCCCCGACGGCCTGAGGGCGAGGCGCCGGCCGAGGGATCGTCCCGCCCGGCGGCGCAGAGGCCCCCCGCGCCGCCCTGGGCCGGGGAGGGCGTCCTCGTGCGGCTCGCGATCCTCGAGGGCTCCCGGGACCCAGTCCTCACGAGCGCGTTCCTGCTCGATGCGGACTCCAGGCTCCGGCAGCGGGCGCTCGATCGCCTCGGGACCTCGACGGGACAGCTCTCGGCCGCAGACGCCGTGAAGGCCCGGGCGCTCATCGAGGCGGCGCCGCGCGAGATCCAGGGGGACGGGCGGACGCGGAAGCTCCTCGAGTCCCTGGGAAACCCCGCGGCCGGTTCGCCGACTCCCGGAGCCGGCGGGGGCGACCCGCAGGGCATCCTCGAGTCGCTGCGAGGCGCCGTCGAGCGGAAGCTCGAGGAAGAGGCCCTGGGTGCGCTGAGTCGATGCATCGCAGAGCGCGCGAACGCGGGCCTGGATGTCGTCCTCCTCGTCGATGTGAGCCGCAGCATGGAGGGGGCCTTCGAGGCGCTCCGACGCGAGTCCCTGTGGCTCTTCGAGGCGCTTCCGTGGGCTTCCACGGGCTTCCGGATGGGCCTCGTCCTCTACCGCGACGGGGTCGAGCTTGCGCTGGACTTCACGGCGGCCCCCTCGGGGGACCTCCTCCGCATGCTGCGGGAGACCCGCCCCGAGGGGGGAGGGGATGTCCCGGAGGGGGTGCACGAGGCCGTCGAGGCGGCCCTCTCGCTCGGGAGGATGCGGTGGCGCCCCGGCGCCGAGCGGCACATCGTGCTCATCGGGGATGCCCCGCCGCCGTTCCCCGAGGTGGCGCGGCTGCGCATCCTGGCCTCGCAGGCATTCCGGCAGGGCGCGTACCGGCTGCATGTGCTCGGGGTGAGGCCCGAGCCCGGCGCGGAGCTCCCGTTCCTTCCCGCGATAGCGCGGGGGGCGGGGGGCCGGGGGCTCACCCTCGACGACCCGGCTCGCCTGGGGATCGAGGTGCTCCTGTGCCTCTTCCCGCCGGATGCGCACCCCGCCGTGCGAGGTCTTGCAGGGGCCCTTCGAGAGGTCTTCCTACCCGAAGAGAAGCCGTACAGATCCTGAGAGCCCCCGAGCGCCGGGCGCGCGGAGAAGGGACCCCTGCGCCGGCAGCGCAGGGCGCCACACCATTGAAAAGCGCTGCTCCCGGTGATACCGTTGTGTTTGATTTCCCCCCCAGGCCCTCGTCGGACCTCGAATCCAGCAGCCCGCTTCTCCATCGACACGTAGGAAATGGGACCCTCGTCTTCCCAAGGCTTGGGTCGTCTTCGCGAATGAAGTAAGTCCCCCCGGAGCGGATCCCTTGCCTCCGGCGGGCGTACAAGGAGGATCTTGAATGTTTCCTTCCCGGTGGTTCCCCCGTACGCCGGAGGCTCGCCTGGCATGGATCCCCATCGTCCTGGTCGCCTCGCTCGGATGCGAGACCGCCCCGCAGCGCCTCGAGCCTCCCGAGCTCAAGGATGACTTCGGCTCGAGCCTCGAGACGCGGCCCATCACCGAGGAGTCGGTGGGGGAGACGCAGATGCTCCACAGGAGGGTCCAGCTCGAGCTGAAGGGCGCCGCCGCCATCCCCACCGGCTTCTTCCAGGACAACGGCTTCGAGGTGGGCGCGAGCGCCGGAGCCAAGGGGGAGATCGAGCTCGTCAAGGACTTCTTCTTGGGGCTCTCCTTCGACTACGTGACCATGGAGCAGGGCGACGGCGTGTCGGACGTCCTCTCGAATCCTCTCTCCCTGTCCGGGGTGGAACCGGACCAGCTCTACGACACGATCGATCGCTACAACTTCCTGGCCGTCGCCGACTACGACTGGACCCTGGCGCGGAGCTTCCTCGTCGAGAAGGCGCCCCTCAAGTTCCGGCTGGGCGGCGGCCTCGGAGCGACCGTCGTCGACGGCGAGGTCGACTCGTCCCTCGAGGACCAGATCAAGGCCGCGGGGGGCGACATCGAGACCGTCCCGTACGTCGGCTTCCTCGCCCGCGCCTCCGCCGGCGTGCGGTGGCAGGTCCTCCCCACTATGCTCCTCTTCGCGGAGGTCAGCCTGGACTTCGTCTACCCGTTCGAGATCGAGATCCGACTCAACCGCGTCCGCTCGACGGTCGATGGAGACATCGACTTCGGGAGCGTGAACCTCGGCGGCGGCGTGGCCTTCGAGTTCTGACGGCGTTCCGCGCTGTTGACTGCCCGCCGCCAGCGTGTGGTACGATACGCTCTGCCGTGCCTCCCGGCGCGGCACGACCTCAAGCAAGGGAGACCCATGAGACGCGAGCGTTCGGACATCGAGCAGGACCAGAGGGAGCAGTCCCGGAGACGCGAGGCCCTCGATGTCCTCTTCGAGGCGCGGGACAGGCTCCTCGCACAGATGGCCGACGACATCCTCGCCAACCGGGACGCCCTGCTCGAAGGGCGGGAGGGCCTCTCGAGCTTCGAGCTCGAGGAGATCGAGGACCGGTACAGCGCCCGGCTCAACGCTCTGAACGCTCTCCTCGAGAACCTCGAGGACCGGCAGCCCCAGGTCCGCCACCACGTCGAGACGCTCACGACCACGTACGCGGCGATCGACAAGGACCTCCTGGCCGCGCTGGCCCGGTTCGACGAGTGGGACCTGGTCGACGTGAACGTCCTGCCGAGGCGGGGCGAGGAGCTCTTTGTCGTGCTCTCCCTCACCTGCGACGAGTACCCCGAGTGACGTCCGGGCGATCCCGGTCGAGACCTCGAGGGCTCACCACTTGGCGCGCATGCGCTCCTTCGAGGGAAGGACCTCGAGGCACGTCGTCCACCAGCCGGTCTCGATGGTCTCGACGAACTCGTCGGGCAGCCCCTCGGCCCGCATCTCGCGGGCGAGCGCCGCGTGGTCATACTCGACGGGCACGAACGTGGGCTCGATGCTCCCATCGGGATGGACGTCGAGGATCGTGTACCAGACGCGCGGGGTCCCGTCGTTCTCGGGCCTCCCGAGGACGCCGACGTTCACGAAGAGCCCCCCGGGAAGCTCGCGGCGCCACTTGATCCCCGTGTGCGTCACCGCGAGCGCGTCGCAGTCGTGTTCGCGGAAGAGCTTCTCGAGGAAGGCATCGGGCGTCGCCGACTCCCAGAGGAACTCGTTCATCCGGCGCGGCGACCCGTGGCAGAGGAGGAGCCGCCTGCCCCCGGTCTCGATGCGGACCTGCCGCGGCAGAGCCCCGAGCCACCGCTTCTCCTCAGCGGGAGTCCTCTCGAAGGTGTAGCGGTAGCTCAGCCTGGCGAAGTGGTTGTCGCGGGGATCGGTGTAGCCGCACCGGCAGTCGTCGAGCCCCCGGGCGAGGGAGTCGTCGTAGTTGCCGGCCAAGGTGACGACGCCGTTCTCCCTGAGGATCGGGAAGACGAGCGCGGGGTGAGGCCCGAAGGCCCCGAGGTCCCCGAGGCAGAAGAGGGCCTGGGCTCCCCTCCGGCGGGCGTCGGCGATGGCCCCGGCGAGGGCGATGTGGTTCGAGTAGACGCCGCCGAGCAGCGCGAGCCGCGACGGAGGCAAGCGCAGCGCCAGCACGCCGCGGCCCTCCCCTGCCGCGGCCTCGTCGCGGGCGGAGGATCGTGGCGCGGCGCCGTTCACCGGTCCCTCCCGGCTCCCCCGGCGCCCAGGTTCGTGCAGATCGCGCCGTGCTGGTAGCACGTGGTGCAGGCGGCGTGGGTGATGGCGAAGGGCCGGAGGGCCTCCTCGAGGCCCAGCCCCAAGTGGGCGCCCGGCGCCTCGATGAGGATCGGGCAGACGGCGACTCCGCGGTCCGTCACGATCCTCGAGTGGCTGCAGAGGAGCTGCCCCGCGTCGTAGCCCTCGAGCATCTCGGGCGTCACGCGCTCGTGCGGCAGGTAGCCCCGCGTGCGCGAGGCCTCCATGCCTATCCGGAGCGTGGGAAGGACCTTGATCCGCGGCCGCGCGTAGCCGCGGAGCCTCAACGTGTCCCGGAAGCGGTCGAGCACGCGAAGGGTCTCCTCGTCGGGCCAGGTCTGCACGATCGTCACGATGGGCAGGAGACCATGGCTCACGAGGACCTCGACTCCCCGCATGGCCGCTTCCCAGGTGCCATCGCCCCGCAGGGGGTCGTTCATGGAGGCGTCGTAGCCGTCGATCGAGACGCGGACCTCGAGGGAATAGCGGCTTTCCTTGGCGATCCGGGCTAGGTCGGCGGCGGTCGCATCGCGGAACACGGTGCCGTTCGTCAGGACCGAGGCGGGACCGTGGCGAAGCGTCTCCTCGAGGATCGGCACCATCTCACGGTTGAGGAATGGCTCTCCGCCGGTGAAGTAGTACTCCTTGACGCCGAGCCGGCGAGCCTCCTCGAGGCGCCGCTTCACGTCACCGAGGCCGAGGAAACCGAAGGCGCGGTTCCCGGGGTGGCAGCTTATGAAGCAGTGGCTGCAGGCGAGGTTGCAGAGAGTGCCCGATACCTGGAACCAGAGCTCGTCGAGGTCCTCGATGCCGACGAGCGGAGGATCTGCTCGCGGTGGGCCCGCACCGGCATCCGTCGTATCCGTCTCGGGGATCACCGTCATGGGCGATCACCACCCTTCCGGGAGGCCCACTCGGGCGTAGAGGTCCAGCGAAGGGTCGTCCCTGAGGAGCGTGAAGACGTCGCGCACTTGCTCGCGGCCCACCCGGAGGAGGAAGTCGCTCCGGCGCCCGTAGCTCTTGTGGCCCAAGATGAAGAACCCTGGCTCGGGGTTCACGAGGGTGTCGGCGTCGACGCCGCCCTGCGCCAGGCAGTCGCCGGACGATCCGCCGAGGAGGGCCGCCGCGAGCGTCATGGGCCCTTCGGAGGCGTAGCATTGGTGGACCTGGAGCTCCTGGTGGATCGTCGAGTCCGGCCGGTACCCGACGCAAGCCAGGAGGCGGTCGACCGTCAACGTCTGAGGCATGCCCCCGCCGTCGACCGCCCGGAGCTCGACGCGGACTCGGTCCGAGTCCCTCGAGAGGGCCCGCACGGTGACGCCCGAGATCAGCGTCACGCCCTCGGGCGGCTCGGCAGCGATCCGGTTGCCCTCGCGCGCCAGCCGCGAGCGCTCGGGCAGCGGGTCGTTCTCGAAGAAGGGGAACGGGTCCGGCCCGGTGGACCTTCGGACCCAGACGACGCGGGTCGCCGGGGCCTCGCGCCGGAGAAGCAACAGCTCCTCGAGCATCGTCGCCGCGCTGTAGCCCGTTCCCACGACGAGGATCGTCTTCCCCTCGAACCGGGCCCTGTCGGCTCCGCGGACGTCGGTGAGGTGGCGCTCGATCGCGGGCTCGACCGCGGACTCTCCGAGGGCCGGGATCCCGCCGTCCCCGAGGGAGCAGGGCGTCGCGTAGACCCCGGTCGCATCCAGGACCACCTCCGCCAGCGCCTCCTCATCTCTGCCGCGGGCCGAGACGAGCAACCGGAACGGCGCCCTGCTCCTCCGCCGTCCGCCGACACCGTCCCCCTTGAGGAGCCCGCAGCGAGAGATGGCCTTCACCGCGGTTCCGGCACGCACGGCGGTCCCGAGAGAGGCGGCGATGGGCTCCAGGTACCGCTCCACGAGCTCGCGGCCCGTCGGGCAGGCGCCCGGGTCGGGGAGCGCCGCCCCCCGCCGCGCGAGAGCCTGGAGCCCCAGGGGGGAGACGTTGAGCCTCCAGGGCGAGAAGAGCCGCACGAAGCCCCAGCGCCGGACGTTCTCCCCGACGGCGCCGCGCTCGTACACGACGGGCTCGAGCCCCAAGCCCTTCGCGTACAGCGCCGCCTCGAGGCCGATGGGGCCCGCCCCGAGTATCGCGATCCGCGGCATGGCCGGCTCCGTGCTGTGTGTGGTCTCCGTGCCTGGTGCCCTCAGGAGGCCGAGGTCCGGTAGGCGGCGCCGGGCTCCCCAGGGTCCACGGCGGCCACCGGCGGCCTGCGCCCCTCGGGGTCCACCTCGATGGCGTAAACCCGCCCGACGACTCCGAAGGGCTTGAAGCTCTGGATCACGTCCCACCCGTGCTTCCGCGCTTCCCGCACGAGGGGCTGGGGAAAACGCGACTCGAGGACCAGCTTCCGGTCCCCGTACGCGTCGAACCGCGGGTGCACCACGGCCTCGGCGGCCGTCATCCCGAAGTCCACGACGTTGACGATCGCCTGGACGAGCCCGGCGGTGATCCGCGCGGCCCCCGGGGAGCCCAGCACGAGCCTCGCCTTCCCGCCCTCGAGGAGGATCGTCTCGGCCACGGCCGTGCTGCGCGCCTTCCCCGGGGCGATGGAGTTGCGGCGGCCCGGCCGCGGATCATAGGCGCTCATGCAGTTGTTGTACATGAAGCCCAGGCCTCTCGTGAACACGCCGGAGCCGTAGCCGAGGGAGTGGCAGAAGGAGATGGCGTCGCCGTCCATGTCTACGACGGTGAGCTGCGTCGTCGACTCGGAGTCGGCCCCCGCAGGAACCTCGCGGCTCGCGGTGAGTCGGTCGAGATAGGTGGGCGACAGCAGCTCCTCGGGCGTGAGTCCCCCGAAGCCGGGGTCGCCGTGGCACGCGAGGCGGTCGGCCCAGACGGCCTGGAGGACCGGCGCCACGTGGTCGATGTAGGCCACCGAGTTGTGCCGCAGGTCGCGGAGCCGCTTCCGTTCGAGGAGCTTGAGGGCCTGGAGCAGGGCGACGCCGCCGCCCGGGAGCGGGGTCGTCAGCACCGTGAAGCCCCGGTAAGCTCCCGCGAGGGGGGCGCGTACCTCCGGACGGTAGCTCGCGAGATCTTCGCCAGTGACGAGGGCGCCGTGCTGCTCCCAGTCGCGGCCGATCTCGGCGGCGATGGGCCCGCGGTAGAAGCTCTCGGGCCCTTCCTCGGCGAGGCGGCGGTAGGTCCGGCCGAGCAGCTCTTGGCGGAAGATGTCCCCCGCCTTGTGCGTCTCGCCGGACGGCTTGAGGCAGATGGACCGCCCCGTCTCCGTCTGCGACAGGCGATCCCTGGTGGAAACCCGGCCGTGCAGGCCGGGGCGGACCCAGAACTCCGCGAGCTCGGGCGTGACGAGGAATCCCTCCTCGGCGTACGGGACGGCTCTGAGCACGAGGTCGCGCCACGGCATCGAGCCGAAGCGGCGGTGGATCTCGCCAACGCCCGCCACCATGCCCGGCACGGTGATGGACTTGTACCCTACGTCGTTGACCTTGCCCCCGAGGACGTAGCCGAAGCCGTCGGGAGCCGCGGACTCGAAGATCCCTTCCCACTGCTCCTCGCGGGCGCGGCGGCCAGCGCGACCGTGGAAGTCGATGGCGAGGGCTGGCCCTCGCGCCGGGAAGAACGCCGTCGCGCAGCCGAAGCCGCCCATCCCCGAACGGTGAGGGTCCGCGACGCCCTGGACGAAGGCCGCAGTGACCAGGGCGTCCGCCGCGTTGCCGCCCTCCTCGAGCACGCGCGCGCCCTCGTAGGCCGCCTCGGCCTGAGGCGCCGCCACGACGCCCCGCCCGAGCGATTCACGACCATCCATGGGCGACGATTATACAGGCCTCCAGCGCGGACCGTTAGCAGAGGGCGATGGGCCGATCGGCCGAGCGACGAGCGCGCGGGCCCGCTGGGTCATTGACGCGCCGGCGCCGATGCCTATAATCCGGCCCCTCCTCGTGCCGGGGGCGACCGTCTCGACGGAGGACCCCACGGGGGGAAGCAGCGGACCCTGGGCGCTGGTGGTTCCCACGCGTCGCGCTGCTTCCTCTTTCTGGGAACGCTCTGATCGGGAGCCGCGCCGGGACGCCACCTGGGTCGTGCGGCCACGCCGCTGGCCTTTCGCCGGAGCCGCCATTAGCATTTCCCTCTCCTGCCGGGTTACGATTCCCGGGAACCAGAATGGTCACGCTCGAAACGGTCCTGGGCCTCCTCGAGAGGTACAAGTATGCCGCGATGTTCGGCATCTTGACCCTCTGCGGCGTCGGGCTCCCGGTGCCCGAGGAGGTGACGCTGATCGCGAGCGGGCTCGCGGTGGGGTGGGAAAAGGCCGACTTCTGGCTCGCGTCACTGCTCTGCGTGCTGGGGATCCTGGCCGGGGACTCGATCATCTTCGCCCTCGGGAGGTACCGGGGCCGCTGGTTCCTCCAGTCGAAGCCCATGCGGTGGCTCCTCACGGAGAAGCGCCAGGAGCGGATCCACCGCCTCTTCGCCAGGCACGGCCGCAAGGCCGTGTTCTTCGCGCGCTTCTTCGCGGGGATCCGCATCGGCGTGTACGCCTACGCCGGCCAGTACGGGATGGGTTGGATCCGATTCCTCTTCCTCGACCTCCTGGGCGCCCTCGTCTCGGGACCCACTTCGATCGCCGCGGGGGCCTTCGTGGCGAAGAGGATCGCCGACCCTCAGCGCGCGGCCGAGGTCGCTCGGGACCTCGTGCACCGGGGCAGCCACTGGATCTACGCCGGCTTCGCCTTGTTCGTCCTCATGGGCGTCGCGCACTGGCTCTGGGGCCGCAGGAACGGGCGGACGAAGAGGCAGGCCGGAGGGGGAGCCCCGGGCACCGGGGGAATCGCCGTTGGCGGCGGGGTCCTCAGAGCGGCCGCGAAGCTCGAGCGTACGCGCGATCGAGAAGCTCTACCGGGTGCATGACCTCGATGTCGCGGCCCCCGGGAGCCCCCAGGAGCCCCGCGCGCACCTGCATCGCGCAGCCCGGGTTGCCCGTCGCCACGACCTGCGCGCCGGATTCCAGGACCGCGCGCACCTTCTCCTCGAGGATCGGCCCGGCCATCTCGGGGTGGAGGAGGTTGTAGATGCCGCCGGCGCCGCAGCAGCGGTCGCTGTCCCGGAGCGGCACGAGGACGAGACCGGGGACCTGACGGAGGAGGCCCTCGACGGCCTGCGGGCCGATCCGCTGGCCGTGGACGAGGTGGCAGGGCTGATGGTAAGCCACCCTCTTCTCGACGGGGCGGTCGGGCGCGACGATCCCGATCTCCTCCAGGAGCTCGCAGACGTCCCTGGCGGGGGCGCCGAGCCCCCGCCTCGAGCCGTGCGGCGGCTCCCTGAGCGCGGCGCCGCACCCGGCGGCGTTCACGACGACGGCGTCCACCCGCGCGCGCTCGAAGACCTCCGCGTTCCGGTCGAAGAGCCTCCCGGCCTCGTCGAGGAAGCCGCCGTGGCGGTGGAGGGCGCCGCAGCAGGTCTGCTCGTGGGGCACGACGACATCGCAGCCGTTCCTCTGGAGGACCCGGATCGTGGCTCGGTGCACCGGGGCGAACCACTCGCTCGCGATGCAGCCGAGGAACAGGGCCACGCGCATGCGGGCCTTCCCCTCGGCGGGGTAACCCTGGGGCCGCTCGCGGTCCGTCTCGATGCGCCGCAACGCGGGCTCGGGGACCTCGGGCTGCAGGTCCTCGATCCCCGACAGCCTCTTCGAGCAGAGACGCAGCACGGCGCGCACGGCACGGCGCAAGCCCGATCGCTGGTAGAGGTAGAGGAGGTCCGTGATCGCGGCGATGCGGTCGCGGTAGGGGAGCACGTGCGTCAGGAGGATCCGCGCCAGGAGGTGGCCCGGGCCCTTCCACCGGCGGGACCGGTTCAGCGCACCGCGGAAGGACTCCATCATCTCGCCCATGCTGATTCCCGACGGGCACACGGTCTCGCAGGCGCGACAGACGATGCACTGGAGGAGGTGCTTCTCCGCGCCGGGGCTCAGGGCCTTGCCGTCCTCGGCGTACCCGCGCATGAGGTAGATCCGACCCCTGGGCGAGTCCGCCTCCTTTCCCGTGACGCCGTGGGTGGGGCAGTAGGGGATGCAGAGGCCGCAGTGGACGCAGTCCAGCGTGCGCGCGTACTCGTCGAAGCGGGCCTGGAACATCCGTTCGATATCGGGGGCGATGGCCATGGCGACTCAGCGTAGCCCCTCGCGCCCGAGGCGTCTACCGGGGCAGAAGATGCCCGCGGGGTCGAGGGTCTTGAGGACCCTGCGCGAGAGGTCCGCGCTCGGGTCGGGGGCGAGGAGGAGATCGTGGGATCGCCGGAGGGGCGGCGGGAGATACAGGATCTGCCCGCTGGCCTCGGCCGCGCCGAGGAGCGCCCTCAGGCCCGGGAGCGGCCGGGCGAGAGCCTCGGCGGGACCGCTCCACCGGAGCGTCACGAGGCCGCTCAGAACGTCCGACGCGGTCGAGACCTCCAGGCCCGCCTCCTGCTGGACGAGCGAGGCGGCCCGTCCGGCGAGGCCCCCGAGGCCCTCCGGCAGGGCGCACAGCCGGGCGATGGCGAGGTCCGGGGGGGGCTCCGGGCCGGGCTCCTGGACCTCGCAGAGGAAGTCGTACACGAGGTCGAGCTCCTGGCCCGACAGCTCGGCGCACGATTCGGGTCGGGCGGCCGCCACGAGGGAGCCCGCCTCGGAGTCCTGCCAGGCCACGGTGCTCGCGTTGCCCTCGAAGAGCCAGGCGACGCTGGCTCCGCCGGGGACTGCCGATCGCGTCCTCTCGGCGAGCTCGCCGGCCGCCCGCCCCTCGAGCCTCCAGAGGGCCGCGGGCTCGAGGCCCTTCGAGCGGAAGGCTCGCGCGAAGCTCCAGGCCGCATCGGTTCGAGCGAAGGCCGCGATCCGCGCGGCGCGCCGCGCCGGCCGGGGGCGGAGCTTGAAGTTCACCTCGAGGATGAAGCCCGCCGTGCCGAGCGACCCCGCGAGCAGCTTCATCACCTCGTACCCGGCGACGTTCTTCACCACCATGCCGCCCGCCTTGTAGAGGCTCGGGCCTCCGCGGAGCCCTCGGACGCCGATCACGAAGGCCCGCACGGGGCCGTAGCGCCCTCGCCGGGGTCCGGGCTGCGCCGCCGCGACGAGCCCGCCGACGGTGCCCCGGGCCGCGCGGGGCAGGTCGACGGGGACCTCCTGGCCGTTCCTGGCGAGCGTTTCCCTCAAGACCTGGAGAGGAAGCCCCGCCTCCACGCCGACCGTGAAGTCCCCCGGCTCGTACCGCAGGACGCGGTCGAGCCTCCTCAGGGACACGACGATGCACCCTTCGGGCGGTGGGTTCCCGAGGTACGCGTGGGCCCCGACGCCGGCGGGAACGACCGGCGTCCCGCGCGACTCGGCCTCCCGGACGACCTCGACCAGCTCGTCGACGGATCCCGGTGCCACGACGCGGGCCCCGGGGCCGTAGAACGCGAGCTCGTGGAC
>JACQVW010000728.1 GCA_016209535.1 Planctomycetota bacterium
ACCTGCAACACCCCCCACGACACCACCTGCAACACCGCCCACGACACCGCCTGCAACACCGCCCACGACGCCGCCAGCGACACCTCCGGCGCAGCTCAAGCCCCAGGAGCCGGCGAAGGCCGAGACGAAGCCCGAAGCCAAGCCCGAGACCAAGCCTGAAGCGAAGCCGGAGCCCAAGGTCGAGCCGAAGGTCGAGCCCAAAGTCGAAGTGAAGACCGAACCGAAGCCCGAAGAGAAGAAAGCGCCCGAGCCCGTGAAGACCGCAGAGCCCACCCCGTCCCAGGGGCCCAGCCCCGCCCTCCTCGACCCCTCCAAGGCCGCCGAGAAGGCCCCCGACAACTTCAAGGTCAAGTTCTCGACCACGAAGGGAGACTTCGTCCTCCAGGTCACCCGCGCGTGGTCGCCGAACGGCGCCGACCGCTTCTACAACCTCGTCGAGATCGGCTACTTCGACGACGTTGCCTTCTTCCGTAACATCCAGGGGTTCATGGTGCAGTTCGGGATCCACGGCGACCCGAAGGTGAACGAGAAATGGCGCGAGGCGCGGATCTCGGACGACCCGGTCCAGGAGTCGAACCTGCCCGGCTTCGTCTCCTTCGCCACGGCGGGGCCCAACACGCGCACGACGCAGGTCTTCATCAACTTCGGCCAGAACGTCCGGCTCGACGGCATGGGGTTCTCGCCGTTCGCGAAGGTGATCGAGGGCATGAACGTCGTCGACAGCCTCTACAACGGATACGGCGAGGGCGCGCCGCGGGGCCGCGGGCCGCGGCAGGACCTCGTCCAGTCCCAGGGGAACGCCTACCTGCGCCGCGACTTCCCCAACCTCGACTACGTGAAGACGGCGGCGATCGTCCCGTAGCCCATGGCGGGCGGCGATGCGGGAGGCGGCGGGGCGGGGCGGCCGCGCCGCCCCTTCGTGCGAGGCCGCTGGTGGCCCGCGGGCGCGATCGTCGTCCTCGCGGGCGCAGCCATCGTCTGTGCGGCGATCCTCTACGACGCGTCGCGGCAGCACCGGTTCCTCGCCGGCGCTCAGGCGGTCGGGGTCGCGCTGATCCTCCTCCTCGCCTGGTTCGCGTTCCTCGCGCCCTTCCCGCGCCGCGCTCGGGCCCTCGGCTCCCTGTCCGTCCTCGGCCTCTGTCTCGTCCTCGCGGCCTTGCTCCGGATCCGCGGGGTCACCGGCGACCTCGTGCCGATCCTTGAGCTGCGCTGGAGACCGCGAGAAGCGCCCTCCGGCGAGCACGCCGCGCCCACCGCGCTCGCCGCCGCCCGCCCCGACTTGAGCCGGCTCGAGCCGCTCGACTACCCCGGCTTCCTGGGCCCGCGGCGCGACGCGACCGTGCGCGGCGTGCGGCTGGCGCGCGGCTGGGCCTCGCGGCCGCCGCGCGAGGTCTGGCGCCGGCCGGTGGGTGCCGGCTGGTCCTCCTTCGCCGTGGCCGCGGGCCACGCGGTCACCCTGGAGCAGCACGGCGAGGAGGAGGTCGTGGTCTGCTACGCGCTCGCGACGGGCGAGGTGCGCTGGCGCACGAGCTACCCGGCCCGCTTCGACGCCACGATCGGCGGCATCGGGCCGCGCTCGACGCCGACCATCGACTCGGGCCGCGTGTACGCCGCGGGCTCGACGGGCATCCTCTCCTGCCTCGATGGCTCGACGGGCGAGCGCCTCTGGTGGAAGGACGTCCTGGCCGACAACGAGTCCAGGAACAACTCCTGGGGCTACAGCGCGTCGCCCCTCGTCCTCGGGGACGCCGTCATCGCCAGCGCCGGCGGCCGCGACGGGAGGTCCCTCGTCGCCTACCACAAGGGCTCGGGAGACCGGCTCTGGAGCGGCGGCTCGGACCGCCACGGTTACTCGTCCCCCACCCTCGCCGTCCTGGCCGGGGTACCTCAGGTCCTCGCCTTTAACAAATCGAACGTCACAGCCCACGACCCGAGCGACGGCCGCGTCCTCTGGCAGCACCCCTGGCCCGACGATAACCCCAACGTCGCGCAGCCCGTGCCCGCGGGCGAGGCCCGGGTCCTCGTCACGAGCGGCTACGGGGTGGGCTGCGCGCTCCTCGAGGTCTCGCGGGAGCCCGGCGGGTCCTTCGCCGCGAAGTCCGTCTGGGAGACGAGGAGCCTGAAGAGCAAGTTCGCGGACGTCGTCCTCCGTGACGGCTTCGCCTACGGGCTCGACGACGGGATCCTGGTCTGCGTCGACCTCGACACGGGCGCCCGCCGCTGGAAGGCGGGCCGGTACGGCCACGGGCAGCTCCTCCTCGTCGAGGACCTGCTCCTAGTCCAGGCCGAGTCGGGGGAGGTGGTCCTCCTCGAGCCGAGCCCCGAGGAGCACCGCGAGCTCGGGCGCTTCGAGGCGCTCCACGACAAGACCTGGAACCACCCGGCGTTCCGGCCACCGTACCTGCTTGTGCGCAACGACCGCGAGGCGGCGTGCTACGAGCTGGCGGTGGAATGATGGTCCAGCCAGGACGCGGCGCAGGGCCCGCATCACGAAGACCAGTCCTCGACCCTGAGGCCAGGAATCCTCCTGAAGTCGGCGAGGTTCCTCGAGATGAGCAGCGCGTCCCGTGCGAGCACGATGGCGGCGATCTTCAAGTCAAGCGTGCCCACTCGCAGCTTCATCCGCAGGAGGCGCTGGAACTCAGCGGCGGCCCTCTCGTCGAACTCGAGAACTGGGATGCGACGGAAGCTGTCCAGATGCCGGCTCAGACGTCTGTAGGCTTCGACCTGCTGCAGCAACGAGCGGGCTCGCGCAAGATATGTGAACCACCCGCGAGTCTGCTCCTCGAAGCTGATGATCGTCGTGTGCACGTCCGCGGGCACTCACAGCGCAAGCCGCGACCTGAGTCGCTGCGCCTTCTTGCTCGCGCCCCACTCGAGGAGGCTAATAGGATCGGTGTCGAGCACCACCATTCCGCCGCCTGCGTCCCTTCGTGGTCTTGGGAATCAGAGAGCGGCGATAGTCCCGCCCGTATTGCATGGCCTTCCTGAATGCGGGGTCCCTCTCGAAGGTGCCCACGATCTGCTCCCACCACGGCGTGTCTGCACGACCGCCGCTCTCGACAAGCCCTCTGAGTCGAGCGACCTCTGCCTCCAGCGCTGAAATACGGTCCGCGAGCTTGGTGCCAGCCATGGGATTCTCGCCTCTGAATGCAATATCCTACACCGAGACTCTCCTGGCTGAAGGGAGATCTTGAGCCGAAGTCTCGGCTTCTCCATGGACGTCGGACGCATTACGCTATGGGCTTCAAGGAAGGAGCCTTCCCCTTGCGTTGCGTCTACTGCGGCTGGATCGTGCCGGACGGCGGCTGCCCTTGCGGGCGCTCGACCCCGGGCACTGGCGAGCTCGCGGTCCCGATCGGCGTCCGCGTGCTGGCGCGGGCGGGCCGGGGGCCTTCCATGGACCGCTGGGAGCCCGGCGAGGTCGTCGCCCACGTGGGGCCCGTGCACCGCGTCGAGACCCGGCACGGCGTCTCCTGGTGCGAGTCGGACGACATGATCCCCGAGTCGCCCCAGCGCCAAGCGCTGCTCGTCCCGGGGGCGAGGGTGTGGGCCCTCTGGGCCGACGGTCGCTGGTACCCGGGCACGGTCGACGGCGTCCAGGGGCCGCTGCGCCACGTGACCTGGGACGACGGGGACAGCATGTGGCTCGAGGCGGGCCACGCGGTCGTCATGGCCCTCGACGCGTCGCCGGCCCGCGTCGGCGCCCGCGTCCTGGCCCAGCGCTGGGACGGGGAGCACCAGCGGGGCACGGTCGAGCAGCGCGACGGGGACCGATTCCTCGTCGCCTTCTCCGACGGCGAGGAGGCCTGGGTCCCGGCGGGAGACATCAAGGCGGACCCGCCGAGCCCGTTCCTGGACGTGGGGTGAGCTTCGGGGGGGGGCGCTTGCGCCTCCGGCGCCCTCGGCCTCACGAGCTCCCCGGCGACCCCGCGGCCCCGCCCACCCGTATCTCGAGGGTCTCGGGCACCTCGGCCAGCTCCTTGAGCACCGCCCGGTGG
>JACQVW010000729.1 GCA_016209535.1 Planctomycetota bacterium
CCGAGTACCTGACCCACCGTGCCTCGGCTCCGCCGGCCGCGCTCTCGATCGTTGACCCCACTCCCTCGCCGTCCGCCTCCGCCGGACCTCGGGCGGGCGGCGACCCGCAGGACCCTCCCGGTGCGGCGGCGCCGGGATCCTCCTCCGAGGAGGCGCCGTGAAGCTCACCGCTCCTCGCCCGTCCGCCTCGGCCTGGACGGCTGGCCCGTCGAGGGCGGTGCCTGGCTGCCCTCGCTGCCGGCGCCTCGCCTCGGTGCTCGCCGAGGCTGCGCGGGACCTCGAGGCGCTCCTCCTCGAGGGGAACCTCGACGGCGGCGACCTGCGGACCCTGCACCGCGTCCTCGAGGCGCTCCTCGAGGTTGCGCCGGTCGCCCGGGAGGAGGGGGGGCCGTGACGGCGGCATCCTCGCTGTCCCTCCTCGACGCCCTCGGCGACCAGCGCCTGTTCGGGGCTCACCCGGCGTTCCGGGACCTCGAGAGCTGGTCGGCATGGCTCGTCTTCCTCGCGGCCGTCTACGGGCTCCCGTTGGCGCCGGCCGAGATCGAGGTCTTCCGGCGGCACGCGGGCCGCGCGGCCTATGCGCCTCCTCCTGGCGGCTGGCGTGAGGTCGTGGCGATCGTCGGGAGGCAGAGCGGCAAGAGCCGGATCGCGGCCTTGATCGCGAGCTTCGAGGCCGCGCTCTCGCCGCGGGAGCCGGACGGGACGCTCGCCTACGCGCTCTTGATCGCGCAGGACCTCCGCGGCGCGCAGCGGGCGCTGTTCGACTACGTGGAGAGCTACTTCACCGAGGTTCCGATCCTTGCCGGCATGGTCGAGTCGAGGACCCAGGACGTGCTCACCCTCGAGAACCGCGTGGCGGTCGCGTGCTACCCGTGCCGGCCTGAGGCCGTCCGTGGTCTGCGGGCGCGGGTGGTGGTGCTCGACGAGCTGGCCTTCTTTCGGTCGGGTGACTACCGCCCGCAGGACCGGGAAATGTTGCGGGCCGTGAGGCCGACCCTGGCGACGACGGGCGGGCGCTTGATCGTGCTCTCTTCGCCCTACGGCCAGGCCGGCGCTTTGTGGGACTTGCACCGACGGCACTACGGCCAGGACGCGGCCTCGACCCTGGTATGGCAGGCGTCGGCACCGAGCATGAACCCGACGCTTCCTCGGGACTACCTCGAGCGCATGCGGGAGGAGGACCCCGAGGCGTACCGCTCGGAGGTCCTCGGCGAGTTCCGTTCGGGCGTCGCGACCTTCTTCGAGCCGGAGGCGCTGGACGCCGTCGTGGTCCGCGGCCGCCGCGAGCTCGAGCCGGCGGACGGCGTGCGCTACTCGGCCTTCGTGGACCCCTCGGGCGGCTCGCGCGACGCCTTCACGCTGGCCGTTGCGCACCGGGACGGCGAGCGCGTGGTGGTGGATTGCGTCCGTGCCTGGCGACCGCCGTTCAACCCGAGTGGCGTGGTGGCCGAGGCGGCGAAGGTCCTCAAGTCGTACGGCGTCTCTCGCGTTGTGGGGGACCGGTATGCGGGCGAGTGGCCTCGGGAGCAATTCCGCTCGCACGGGGTCCAGTACGAGCTCTCGGCGCTGGACCGCTCGGGCCTGTACCTCGAGCTGTTGCCGCTCGTGAACGCCGGTCGCGTCGAGCTGCCGGACGTGCCGGATGTGTTGCGAGAGCTGCGCGGTCTTGAGCGGCGCCGCGGCTCGAGCGGGCGGGACCGCGTGGACCACGTCCCCGGTGCGCATGACGACCTCGCGAACGCGGTGGCCGGGGCGGCGCACCTTGTGGCGGCGCGCGGCCGGAGCTTCGTGGGGGAGGGGCGGATCGTGGACCTGCGGCCGCTCCTGCGGCGCGGGGAGGACTTCCACCATGACCCGCGCGAAGGATCGCTCGCGGAGTGCATTGCGGCGCGTTGCCGCGGTGCGGTTCTGGATGGCAACAGATGACCTCGGGAGGTGATATGTCAGACAACACATTGCAGGGGGCGTTTCGGCGCCTTCTCCGCGTCCGGCCGGAGCCGGTGAAAAAGAGCCTGCCAAGGTTCGGTGAGGGCATGTTTGCCGACGTGCTTTTGCGGGGACCCTCGAGGCCGTTCCCAGTCATGACGGACCGCGCGCGATCGATCGCGAAGTCGCGTCTTCCGAAGTTCGGCGCCGGCATGTTCGCGAACGTCCTGACTCCGGAGCTCGGCCGCGGGCCGCTGAAGAAGGAGCTCATGCGCCGGCCGCTACCGGACGCCGTGGACGAGGGGCTCCTCGAGGAGGCGCAGCGACCGCGTGACGCGGACGACCTCGGCGCGGCGGACCTCGAGGACGCGGAGGACCTGGAGAAAGCCGAGGACGAGAGTGACGCGGGGGATGCCCCCGACGCGGAGGAGGACTCTCCCGCCGAGGAGGCGCCGCCCGTCGCGCATGCGGACCCCGCTCGGCGCTACACGCTTTTGGTCGCCATGCGGCCGGGCCGCGGCGCGGACGAGGCGACGGTCGAGCGCGAGGCATGGGCCTTCTTGTCGGCGGGCCGCGAGGTCCGCGCCGTGGAGGAGGACGGGACCGAGCACCGCGGCGCCGTGGTGGAGAGCTACATTCACCGCGGGCCCGCTTTCGGGCCAGTCGAGGCAGGGACTCCCCGGAACGGCGGCGACTGGCTCCTGGGGGTGATCTGGGACGACGAGGCCGGCTTCGCGGCCGTTGTCCCGGGTCGAGCGGCGCTCGAGGTCGAGGGAGCGGAGGCGGCCCCATGAGCGCTACCGCGTTCGTGACGGGGGACCTGCGTCCTGCCGAGCCCGCGAGCGAGGCCGTGCGGCCGGCGAGGCCGGAGGTGGAGCTCCCCGAGGTCACGACAAGCAGTGTCGAGTCCGGACCCGCGGGGCGGCTCGCTGCGGCCCGTCGCCGGCACGTCGGGGCGCTCGAGGAGCTGATGCGTGCTCGGGCTCACGTGCGGGACCTCCACGGCGAGCTCAACGAGGCGGAACGTGAGGAGCGTTGGTCGCGGGCCAAGGTCCTCGCCGGGGAGCTCGAGGCGGCCAAGGACCGCGTGACGGCGTTGGCGGAGAGCGGCGAGGTCCTGGAGGCGGGGCGCGACTTAGAGCGAACGCTCGCCGAGGTCCGCGGCGAAGCGCTCGAGCGATATCGCCTCGTGGCCGCGCGCGTCCTCGAGACTGGCCGCGCGTTCCTCGAGGCGCTCGAGGCCGAGCGGGCCTTCCGTCGTGGCGCCGGGAATGTGGGCCTCACGAGCGCGGACCTGTTGCCGCCGTGTCACGTGCACGCGGTGCGTTCGTGGCTCGCCGCGGCGGGGCGGAAGGCCGCGACCAGTTTCGGGACCTCGAAGGTGCCTTGATGACGCTCCGGCGCTGTTCCCCAGCTCGGACGGCGCCGGGGTGTCTTTCTCCGGCCTCCCGCGGAGGGTAGCTTGCCCGCCGTTTCCCCGCCACCGTCAGTCGCGGAGCAGGTCCGTCTTCTCTCGGGGCACCTGCGCGGTCTCGCGGGGCGGCTCGCTCGTGCCGAGCTCCGAGGCAACGAGCGGGTGGCGGCGGCGCTGCGGCTTGATCTTGGGGCTGGGCGGCGGACGCTCGCGGAGCTTGAGCGGCAGTTCGAGGCGGAGCGCGCGAGAGGCCGCCGGCGGAGGAGGGGGGGGGACGTGCAGGAGGCGGACCATGCCGAGGGCGACTGACCGGCACATGCACGCGATCGAGGACCGGGCTCGCCAGGTCGTCGAGGTCTTCCGGGGCGCGAGGGACCCCGAGGCGTGGGCGATCGCGCTGCGCCGTGCGGCGCTGCTCCTCGGGTTTGCCGACGAGGGGCGCGCTCTGGCGCCGCCGGAGGCGCACAAGGCGCACGTCGAGGAGCCGAACGACCCCTGACAGCGGCTTCGGGTTCGACCGTCAGAAACGGCGCGCGACGTTGCCCCAGGACGCGCGATCGGGGGGCGTCTCGACCCGTGGGACCTCCGCTTTCGACTGCGGGGGGCCGCGTTACGGCTCGCGGACGGCGAGGGCTCATTGGTGGTCAAGGTACTCCAGCGTCACCAACGACGACGACACCCCAGCCCAGAAGCTCCGGGGACAGCGCTCGGTGAATGCGTCGAGACGCAAGGTGTGGACTCCCGGAAGGCCACCTGGAATCACCACGGTCAGGAAAAAGGCGGAGTTACCACGGCCAACGAGTGCGTCGCTGCTGAGGGTTCCGATTGGGTAGCCTGTGCTCAAACCTCCGTCCAAACGGGGCATGATGTAGTTGGGAAGGTCGGTGGTACTTACTTGCGCCGTGATCGTCAGGAGAAGGTTGCCCGGTCTGTCTGTCACGAAGGGTGCCTCAAACACTTGTGGATAGAGCTGACGGTCGCCGTCACAGAGTGGGCCCTGGGGACCCGAGATGCTGTTGACTGCAAAGAGCAAGGGTCTTTCCTTGGCGGCGCTGACTGTTGTGCTCAGCATATCCACCATGGCGCCTATTTGTTGGGCTTGCTGCTCCAATGCCTCGACCCTTCGGACCAGTTCCGGCGAGTCCGCGCAGGCGGCCGGCGCCGGCCCGCCCTTGAAGAGGTGGAGGAGCAGGTACACGGCGTCCGAGATGTCGAGAGTGCCGTCGCCGTTCGTGTCCCCGTTCTCGGAGGCCGTCCCGCCGCCAGGACCGGCACGGACGGCGAGCGGTATCCCGACGAGGAGGACGGCGAGGAGCGAGCCCGAGAAGGCGGCGAGCGAGACTATGAGGAGCTTGCGCATGGTGAGGACCCCTTCCTGAAGAAGACCCGTTGAGCGGCCGGCGGCGACGTGCCCCGGCCATATAGGGGGCATGGTACCCGGAGAAGGGCGAGGAGGGGACGCGGTGGCGGCACGACCCGCTCACCGGCGGCGTCTTCGGGCGGAGCCGCGGCGCGGCTTCTCGCTCAGCGCCGCGTTCAGGAGCAGAGGGGGCGCCGGCCTCCGCCGCCCACTCTTCGCCACCATGAGCACGAGGAAGCCCTCCCCGCACGGCTCGACGGAGAAGAAGGTCCTGGGCCCGATCCTCTTCTCGACCTTGGCGATGACCTCGCTGATGGCCGGCGCGTGCTGCCTGATGATCTCCTCGAGCTGCGCCCGCTGGGCCTTCGTGGGCTTCCAGGGTTGACCCTTTCGCTTCCTCATGGCGGCGTCAGTCGGTGCCCTCTCGGCGGAAGGGTCCCTCCTCGCGCATGCGCTCTGCGAGCTCGCGGCGGTTGTGCACGCCGTGCAGGCCCAGGACGAGGTACACCCACCCCATGTGGCTCTTGACGGTGTTGGGCTTGATGCCGAGGCGCTGCGCGATCTCGCGGTTGGTCTCGCCGAG
>JACQVW010000062.1 GCA_016209535.1 Planctomycetota bacterium
GAACTCCACGAGCTTGCGGGCCGTGGCGAGCATCGGGAAGTTCGCCTCGAGGTAGTTGGCCCCGAAGAGGATGAGGTACTCGGCGCCGATGAGGTCGGGCTTGAAGTGGTTCTTCCGGCCCGCCCCCGTCGAGACGTTCCACGTCATGAGCTCGTTCGAGACGTGGTGGCTCACCTCGCAGATGCTCGTGTGGTCGAGGCGGTAGTTCGCCGTGCCGTAGGTGTTCTTGAAGAACCGCTCGATGATCTCTCCGTCGGTCGACCTGCCCGGCGAGAACATGAGCCCGTTCGAGGCCCAGCCCAGCTCCGAGACGCTCGAGCTCACCCGGCTCGTGGTGCGCGTCGATGTCGGGATGAGGTCGTCCATCTTCTCGGCGATCTCGGTGAAGGCCTGGGTCCAGGAGATCCGCTGCCACTTCCCCGAGCCCCGGGCCCCCACGCGCTTGAGCGGGTGCTTGATGCGGTAGGGGTCGTAGAGGACCTGGACGCCGGCCTGCCCCTTGGGGCAGAGGCGGCCGGGCGTCGACGCGGCGGTCGTGGGCGAGTCGGACCAGCTCAGCCGCTCGTCCTCCTCCATGTTGTTGGGGTGGTAGGGGTTCCCGTCGATCTTCACCAGGACCCCCGCGGAGGCGTCCGTGGAGCCGGCGGTCCCGACCACCTTGCACAGGAGGCCGCAGCGGGAGTGGCAGTTCTGGCAGACGCTGAAGCGGTACACGATGCTCTGGCCCGTGCCCGCGGTCACCGGGTCGGGGTCGTTCTCCCCCGTCGTGACCGTGACGGCCCGGGCGTCCTTGACGGTGAAGAACGCCGAGAAGGCCGAGGCGCCGAAGGTGGCCGCCGTGGCGAACCTCAAGAAGTCCCGGCGCGTCAGCCCCTTCCCTTCCCCCGCCGTGCTCGTGCGCATGCTCGACACCGTCCCGTTCGGTCTCTCACTCATAGAGCTCCCTCCCTGGCCCGGCCAGCGTATGGCAGCCCTGGCAGTCGGATGCGGCGACTTGCTTGCGGAGGTTCGCCGCCGATCCCCCCAAGAGATCGACGCTCTCGTGGCAGTAGGCGCAGACCGTGTTGTTGGTCTCGGTCTGGCCCGCCGCCTGGAGCACGTAAGGCACCATCCGGGGGTGGATGCCCTCGACGTCATCGTCGAGCGTCGTCTCGTCGGTCATGTCCCCGTGGCACTTGATGCAGTCGGAGTTGTATGCCGGCGAGCTCGCGTCGTGGAGCTGGACCATGTTCCAGGTCGTGTGGCACGCGACGCAGTCCTGCCCCTGGTGGTGCGCCGGGTCGTTGATCGGCGCCTCCTCGGTGATCCTGACCGTCTTGTCCCTGCCGTTCCTGCACGCGACGGGCAGGAGCAGAAAGGATGCCAAGAGCAGACACCCTGTCCTTCTCATAAACCTCTCGTTTCCTGGTGATCTCCTTGAAACCCTATCCACCGAGACCTCTGCCTCCCCGAGCGGATCGCAAACCCCATACCACGCACGGCGCCCTGCCCGCCCGACACCGGCCCGCGGCAAACCCAGCTCCTTCCTGCGGGCCCACAGGCAATGCCCCGCGAGGCCCTCTCGAGGCCGCGCGACCGTGTCACCGCCGTGAGACAGCGCCTCGCGGCGGGCCCTTTTCGGGATCCTGGTCCTCCGGTCGAACGTCACAAGTGGCAGCTCCCGCAGTTGTCGCCGTTGTCGGGGTGCGCGATTCCAATCACATCGTGGCAGGTGCGGCACGTGGCCTCGGTGGCCACGGCGTGCTGCTCGTTCTCGGGCCTCCCGGGGGCCCCGCCGTGGCCCGGGGTGCTCCTGTGGCAGGCGAAGCAGGCCTCGTCTCGCAGCGGGAGGTGGCACGTGAGGCAGTGCCGGTTCCTGGGCTCGCCCCAAGCGCCGGTGTGGTTCCGGGGCGAGACCTCGCGGTGGCAGCGGTCGCAGTAGTCGTCGCGGTGGCAGGTGAGGCAGCGGGCCCTGTCGATGCTCGCGGCGATGCCGTGGCCACGGTGCCGCCAGTGGTTCGTGTGACTGCGGGGCGGCTCGTCCTGGTGACAGCTCGCGCAGGTCGAGTCCGCGTGGCAGAGGGAGCACCGCTCGGCGCTCCGCCCCGTCTCGGCGCGCACCGCCTGGCCGTGGAGCTCCTTCCACAGACGGAGGTGGTTCGGGGGCTGCCAGTCCCGCCGGACCTCCGCGTGGCAGACGGCGCAGTCGTTCGAAAGGCCCGAGCGCTCGTGGCAGCCCATGCAGTCGTCCTTGAAGACGCGGACCCTGTCCGAGACGGCCTTCGAGTCCTCGATGCCCCGGTGGCAGTCGGCGCAGGCGATCGACTTCTCGGCGACGTGGAGCTTGTGGGAGAAGATCACCTCGCTCCCGAGGACCGCCGGCGGAGACCACTGGTGAGCCTCGCCGTAGAGGGCCGCGACCCTCCGCTCCGGAGGCTTCTCCTCGTCGATCCCCTCGTGGCAGAGCCTGCACTGGCGGAGCTTCGGCATGCTCGCCTTCTCGGCCTTCTCGGCCGTCTCGGCCGTGGCATGGCAGTCCGAGCACGCGAGCTCCTGCTCCGTCCCGTGCAGCTTGTGGCTGAACGCCCGCGGGTCCGGCAGGAGGCCGAGCTGCGTCATGAGGAGGCAGCCCGCGGCCGGCAGGACCGCGATCAGGGTGAGCAGGGTTGTCGTTCGCCGCCGCGAAGCCATGGTGACCTCAGAAGCTCAACGTGAGCCCGACCCTCAGCACGTGGTACTCCTCGAACTCGTCATCCTCGAAGTCGTACTCGAGGTCCGACTTGAGGTTCTTCGTCAACTTGGTTCCCAGCTTCACGTAGTAGGTCTGCACGTGGTCCCGCTCCCGGTCGGCGAAGTAGTCGTACCGGTAGAGCGAGTAGAAGCTGCCCACCGACGCCCGGAGCCGGTCGTTCAGCTTGTAGGAGGCGTCGGCCCCCGCCGACAGGATCAACCGCCCCCCCGAGTCCCAGAGCTCGCCGGTGAGGCTGAAGCCCAGTCCCTTGGCGAAGAGGTCGTGGGCGGACGGCGTGAGGAAGTAGCGCTCGAGCTCCCGGTTGTAGTCCCCCTCGTCGTTCCCGTCCTTGAGGCGCCGCAAGTCGAAACCCGCCTCGAGGAGGTAATGTTCACCAAACCCCTTCGACGCGACCCAGCGCGTCTGCCGGTAAGGGGAGCGCTCGAAGACCGCCGAGAAGAACGGATCGAGCTCGAGGGCGAGGTCCCTCTGCCTCTCCAGGAGCTCGTAGTAGGAGCCCTGGACGCGGAGGTCCCAGTCCGGCTGCTGGAAGGTGCCCCTCACGACGACGTCGCGGGACCTGTCGTCGAGGAACGTGTAGGCCCCGTGGAGCTGGACGAGCTCCCCCAGGTCCTGCCAGAGCGCGGCGCCGAAGAGGTCGTCCTGCTCGACGCCGAGCGTGACGTCGTCGCGCGCGTGCATCCAGTCGAGCCTCGCCTTCCCGCCCTTCCAGGGCCTCGCCTGCGCGTAGGCCCCCGCCAGCGCGTCCCCGGCCGGCGAGGACTCGAAGAGGTGGACGGGCAGGCCGCCGTAGCCCCCGAGCTGGAGCCTCGGGCCGAAGAGCTGCGCCGTCTCGAGCCGGCCCCCGTCGAAGTAGGCGATGACCGGAGCCTCCTGGACCACCTGCCGGCCCAGACGGATCGTCTCCAGGAGGGGCACGCGGTGGACGTCGAGGTAGGCGTGGTAGAGCCTGCCGTTCACGTTGCTCTTGTAAGTGTCCGTGATGCTGTCGAACACGAAGGAGCGCCCGCTGTCCCTCGACCCGTCGATGTCCTCGCTCAGCCTTCCAAGGAAGTGCGCCGTCACCCGGTGCCGCTCGGGGGCCCCGATGTCGAAGGAGAGCGTCTGGAAGAGGTCCTGATCGCCGTCCGAGCCGGTGAAGCGGGCGCGATAGCGCGCCGAGAGGAAGCCGTGGATCGGGATGCCGAAGAGACCTTCGCCGCTCGCGTTGCCGGCGGGTCCCTCCCGGGCCGGCGCCTCGGGCTCCGGGGCCTTCTCCGCGGCCGGAGCCTCCTCCGCCTTCGGGGCCGCGTCGGTGGCCCGGGGCGGTTCCTGTCCCGCCGGACCGGGCCGGGCCTCTTGCGACGTGACCCCCCGGGGCCAGCCCGCGAGGCAGAGGACCGCGGTCACGAGGGTCGCGGAGCCCACCATGGCCCTCGCCGGACACCGGGAGCTGCGCCTCGGCGTGTAGATCAAGCCCGCCTCCCCCCGACGGCCTTGGCCTCGGAAGCGATGGCCCTCGCGGCCGCCCGGATCACCTGGACGAGCTCGCGGCCCGTCGGCAAGGTCATGTAGTAGAAGATCCCCTGCTCCACGACCCGCGCGTCCTTCGGCGAGGACTCCTCCGAGAGCGCGATGATCCGCACGCCGGGCCTCGCGTCCTTCAAGACGGCAATCTCCAGGAGGGCGGCCTCGGCACGCTCGTGGACGCGGTCGACGACGGCGATGTCCGGGAGGACGCAGCGGGCGGTCCGGAGGAAGGCCGGCCCGGGCTGCGTCGAGACCACGTGGAAGTCCGAGCCCGGGAGCCTCTCCCTCAGGAGCTCTCCGATGGACGCATCCGGGCTGTCCACTAGGACCCGCAAGACGGACATCCGCCCTCCGCGTTGATTACCACCCTACGCATCGCACACGCTCGAGCCGTGCGCCGGTGCACCCGGCATGCCATGCCGCGGAGAGGCTCGTGCGCGGCGCCGTCCTCGGCCATCCCCCGGCGCGCTCGCGACTTGAGGACTGCGCTTCCCGGCACGAGCGGCGCGGCGGGCCGGGCCGCGTCTCGCCCGTGGGACAGGAGGAGCGTGATTCACAAGGACGTGACGGGCGCGGCCCCGGAGAGCTCCTCGCCGGCGGCGGATGCGGGCCGGGCCCGGTATTCGTCCGGCTTCACGCCGTGCTTCCCGAGGAGCCGGTAGAGCGTGCCGCGGGGGATCCGGGCCTCGGCGGCTGCCCGCGTGACGTCCCCCGCGTGCCTCCTCAGCAAGCTGGTCAGGTACTGCTTCTCGAAGGCGTCCGTGCGGCGCGCACGGAGGGAGAAGAAGCCGCCGTCCTCGCCCTTCCCGGCCTCGACCCCTGCCCGCGTCACGATCTCGTCGGGGAGGTCATCCACGGTGAGGACGCCGCGGCGCGTCATCGCCAGGCTCCGCTTCAGGAAGTTCTGCAGCTCCCGGACGTTCCCGGGCCAGCGGTAGCGCGTCAGGACCTCCATGACCTCCGGCTCCACCTGGAGCCCCAGCTTCTGCATCTCGCAGGCGTAGAGCTGGACGAAGTGGTGGACGAGGATCGGGATGTCCTCCCGCCGCTCCCTCAGGGGCGGTATGGCGACGCGCGCCACGTCGACCCGGTAATAGAGGTCCTCGCGGAACCGGCCCTTCCTCACCTCCTCGGCGAGGTCCCGGTTGGTCGCCGCGATCACCCGGACGTCCACCGAGATCTCCTCCTTGCCCCCCACGCGCCGGAACCTCCGCTCCTGAAGAGCGCGGAGGAGCTTGGCCTGGAGCTGCAGGGGCAGCTCGGCGATCTCGTCCAGGAAGAAGGTCCCGC
>JACQVW010000732.1 GCA_016209535.1 Planctomycetota bacterium
GCCCAGAGGGGCCCCGGCGCCGCGAGCTCGAGGCGCTCCCAGGCGCGGAGCGTCTCGGCGGCGAGGATCGTGCCGATGCGCGCGGCCTCGCCGTGGCCCTTCTGCCCGTCGGCCCACGCGACGTTGATGTGGTTCAAGTCGCCGGCGGTCCCGATCGTGAAGAGCGTGACAAGGCCTTCTCCGCGCGCAGCGGCGAGGAGCGCCGACAGCGTGTGGGGGTAGTCCGCGGAGACCTCGAGGCCTCCCACCGTGTCGAGGTGCATGGCGAAGTTGACGTAGGCCGCGACGGGCTTCCCGCCGGGCGCCTCGCACACCACGAGGGGCGCCTCGGCGTCCACGGGCCCCGCGGGCCGCAGGATCCCCGGGTTGAGCTTGCCCGGGTTCCAGCCCACGGTGCCGTCCTGCATGTGGAAGCGGCGGTTGAAGGCGAGGCCCTCGGCGCGGCCCGCGGCGTGGAGGACCCGCGCCGGGGCGCGGCGCCGGTGAGCCTCGGTAACGGCCTCGAGGATCCTTCCCGGCAGCTCCTCGATGTACTTGACCGCCAGCGGGTGCGCCCCGCCGAGGTCCGCCGAGCGCCTCGACGGGCTCGGGAGGACCGGACCCGTGTGGGCGTGGGTGGCGCTGATCATGACGTGGCTCCCCGGGATGCCGAGGACCGCCTCGATCCGCTTCCGCGCCTCCTCCACGAAGCCGCGCTGGGTCGCGATGAGGTCGAGGGCGACGAGGGCGGCGGCCGTGCCGCCCGCTTCGAGGACCAGCGCCTTCGCGTGCAGGTCGTCGTGGACGCCCGTCGATCCGCGCTCGTGGTAGTAGCCCGCGAGGGGCACCCCCAGGGGCGGGGTGATCTTCACGGCGGCGGCGCCGGCCATCACCGGGGCCTCGGCGGGCGCGGCGGCCACGGCTTGGGGTGCGGCCTGGGCCGCGGCGAGGACGGCGATGAGGGCGATGGGCTGGGTCCAGATCGTCATGGGCTCCTCCTTTGGATGCTCCGAGCCCGAGTGTACCGGACGGGCGCGGCGAAGGGCATGGAAACGCGCGCCCCGATCGGCGAGCATTTAATTCACGCGACCTTCACGCGCAGTTCATGGGGGCCCTTTAGCATGGCCCGCATGCTCAAGGAGACGATCCTCATCATCGAGGACGAGCCGGACATCATCGAGGTCATCGAGTACAACTTCCGCCGCGAGGGGTACAACGTCGTGAGCGCGACGAACGGCGAGAAGGGGCTCGAGATCGCCCGCACCAGGAGACCGTCTGCGGTCATCCTCGACCTCATGCTGCCGGGCCTCGACGGGATCGAGGTGGCCAGACGCCTGAGGCAGGACCCCGCGACGAGCGGCATCGCCATCGTCATGCTGACCGCGAAAGGGGAGGAGAGCGACATCGTGCTGGGGCTCGGTGTGGGCGCGGACGACTACGTGGTGAAGCCGTTCCGCCCCAAGGAGCTCCTGGCCAGGGTGACGACGGTCCTTAGGCGCGGGCCGCTCGAGGAGGAGGGGCCCACGGGAAGGCGCCTCGAGAGGGGCGGGCTCGTGATCGACGAGGCGAGGCACCAGGTCACGAAGGACGGCAAGGACATCGCGCTCACCTTGACGGAGTTCAAGCTCCTGGCCGCGCTGGCCGCCGTGCCGGGACGGGTCTTCACGCGGCGGCATCTGCTCGACAAGATCCAGGGGGACGCCTACGTCCAGGAGAGGAACATCGACGTTCACATCAAGTCGATCCGGAAAAAGCTCGGGGAGGAGACCGACTGTGTCGTCACCGTCCGCGGGGTCGGCTACAAGTTGAAGGAGTGAGCGCGCGACCGGCGGGGGCCGCGGGGAGGTTGGGACCGGGGCCGTTCTCGTTCAGCTCAGGAGCCGTGCGATCAACCCCGAGCGGCGGAGCTTGCCGGAGCTTTTCCGGATCTCATCGCGCTTCTCGATGTACCTGTCGAACTCGAGGCGGAAGGCACGAAGTAGGTCCTGATCCCGCGAAGGCTCCTGCGCTGGCGAGCCGGCTTTCTCGGTCTCCTGGATCGGAGGGTTCTCTGGCATCGGGTTCGCTCCTTTGCTGTCGTACCTCAGGGATGCTACGCCCCTCGTGTTAAAGCCGTGTGAAAAGCCCTTGAGGAGCGTATGGATCTCTTCGTCCCGCCCACGGGAAGCCGCGCCGGCACGCGACTTCGGTCACTTGCCCTCGAGCCGCGCTCGCTCGCCTCCGGGATGCTGGTGGCGGATGTCCTCGCCCTTGACCAGGTAGACGACCTCCTCGGCGATGTTCGTGGCGTGGTCGGCGATGCGCTCCAGGCTCCGGGCAAGGAGGATGAGCGAGAGCGACCGCGCGATGGTCGCCGGATCGCCCAGCATGTACGTCAACAGCTCGCGGAAGACCTGGTCGTTGAGGGCGTCGACCTCGTCGTCCCTCCGGATGACCGGCAGCGCCTTCTCCGTCGAGGACTCCAGGAACGCCTTCAGGCTCTCGTCGAGCATGCCCCCGGCCGCCTCCGCCATCTTGGGCAGGTCGATGAGCGGCTTGAGGGGCGGCTCGGAGAGCAGCATCTTGACGTTCTCGCACGCGTTCACGCAGAGGTCACCGACCCGCTCCAGCTCCGTGTTGATCCGCGCCACCATCAGGAGGAGGCGCAGATCGGACGCCACGGGGGACTGGATCGCCATGAGGCGGATGGCCTCGTCGTCGATCTCGACCTGGAATCGGTCGAGCTTGTCCTCGCCCGCGAGGACCGCGCGGATGAGCCCCTCGTCTCTTTCCAGCAGGGCCCTCATGGCGTCGCGCACCATGGCCTGGGCCGTTTCCCCCATGGCCGCAACCCTCTGCTTCAAGGCGAGGAGCTGCTGATCGAATCTGCGCATCGTGGGCCTCCTTTACCCATACCTGCCCTCGACGTAGTTCTCCGTGTCCTTGTGGTTCGGCCTCAAGAAGACGTCCAGCGTCGGCCCGTGCTCCACGATCCTCCCCAGGAGCATGTAGATGCACTCGTCGCTCGCGCGGCGCGCCTGGGCCATGTTGTGGGTCACGATGACGATGGTATACCGCTCGCGCAGGACGCTCATGAGGTCCTCGATGGCCTCCGTGCCCCGGGCGTCGAGGGCCGAGCAGGGCTCGTCCATGAGGATCACCTGCGGCTTGAGGGGGAGGAGCCGGGCGATGCAGAGCTTCTGCTGCTCCTCGAGCTGGAGCCCCGTGGCTTTCTTGTGGAGGCTGTCCTTGACCGCGTCCCAGAGGAGCACCTCCTTCAAGGCGGACTCCACCGCCTGGTCGCGCTCCCGCTTCGAGAGAGACCCCGGCTCCGCGTGGACCTTGAGCTGGAAGGCGACGTTCTCGTAGATCGAGATCGGCAGCGGGTTGGGCCTCTGGAAGACCATGCCCACGGCCTTCCTCAGCTCGGGCAAGGACACGTCCTCGTCGTAGATGTTCTTCCCGAGGACGCGGACGTCGCCCGTCGTGGTGACGTTCCCGTAGCGTTCGTTGACGCGGTTGAAGCAGCGAAGCAGCGTGGTCTTCCCGCAGCCCGACGGCCCGATGAGGCTCGTGATGATGCCCTGCCGGATCCGCACGCGCACCTGGATGAGGGCCTGGAAATCCCCGTACCAGAGGCAGAGGTCCTTGGTCTCGATGGAGTACTGGTCCGTTGGCCCGTTTGGCTCGGTGGTCATGTGCCGGTCGCCTTATCCAAAGCGCCCTCGCACGTAGTCGAAGGTCATCTTCTCCCTGGGGCGCTCGCCGAAGATGGCGCCGGTGGCGTCGAGCTCCACGAGCCTCCCAGCGTTCAAGAAGGCGACCCGGTCGGCGAGCCTTCGCGCCTGCTGGACCAGGTTGGTGACGAGGATGATCGTGACGTCTGCCTTCAACTCCACGAGCACGTCCTCGATCCGCATGGTGGTCACCGGGTCCACGGCGATCGAGAACTCATCGAGGCAGAGGATCTCGGGCTCGTGGGAGAGCGCCCGGGCGATGGTCAGGCGCTGCTGCTGGCCGCCCGAGAGCCGCGAGCCGAGCATGCCGAGCCGGTCCTTCACCTCGTCCCAGAGGGCCGCCTGGCGCAGGCAGCGCTCCACGAGGTCGTCGAGGACGGCCTTCCTGCGGATTCCGGCCATGCGCGGCGCGAACGCAACGTTGTCATAGACGGAGAGCGGGAGCCCCACGGGCAAGGGGAACACCATGCCTACCTTGCGGCGCAGGGCGGCGTCCGACACGCTCCGCACGTCGAGCCCCTCGACGCGGACCGAGCCCTCCCACCGCGCTCCGGGGACGAAGTCGAGGGTGCGGTTGATGCACTTGAGGAGCGTCGTCTTCCCCGCGCTCGCGGGGCCGATGACCCCGAGGATCTCGCCCCGGTTGGCGTGGAGCGTGACGCCCTCGAGCGCCGGCTTCTTCCCGTACCAGACGGAGAGGCCCTCGATCTCGACGCCCCGCTCGCCGGAGATCCGAGTCACCATTTCTTCCTCGAGCGGAAGTAGATCCGCAGGCAGATGGCCGTCAAGTTCACCGCCAGGACGAGCCCCAGGAGGACGACGGCGGTGCCGTACTGGACCGTCTCGGGGACCTGGCCCCCCTGGGTGGCGATGCTGAAGAGGTGCATGGAGAGCGCCATGGACTGGTCCAGGACGCTCGCCGGGAGCTCCCGGCGGAAGAAGACGGCCCCCGTGAAGAGGATGGGGGCCGTCTCGCCGGCGGCGCGGGACACCTGGAGGATGACCCCCGTGAGGATGCCGCTGAGCGAGTTGGGGAGCACGATGTGCCGGATCGTCTGCCAGCGCGACGCGCCCACGTTCCAGCAGGCCTCCCGGAACGCCATGGGGACCGCGGCCAGCGCCTGCTTCGTGCTCGCGATGATGACGGGCAGGGTCATGATCGCTAGCGTGAGGGACGCTGCGAGGATGCAGGGTTTCCCCGTGACGAACACGAAAGCGCCCACGCCGAAGAGAGCGTGGACGATGCTCGGGACCCCCGCGAGGTTCACGACGGCGAGGTTCACCACGCGGGTGAACCAGTTGTCGCGCGCGTACTCGTTCAGGTAGACGGCCGCGAGGACTCCGATCGGCGTCGCGACCGCAAGCGAGATCGCGACCATGTAGAAAGTGCCGGCGATGGCCGGCAGGATCCCGCCCGCCTTCATGTTGCTCCTGGGGAACGCGGACACGAACTCCCAGGAGAGGACCGGCAGGGCTTTCGCGACGAGGTACCCGACGATCAAGACCAGGGGCACGATCATGGACGCGGCCATGGCGCCGAAGGCGAGCTTCGTGGCCGCCTCGATGCTCAGCTTCCGGCGCACCAGGGGGGTCTCGGTGAACACGGCGCGTCACTCCTTCCGGATGCCGCGCACGATGAGGTCCGCGGCCAGGTTGATGGCGAAGGTGATCGCGAAGAGGAGGAGCCCGATCACGAAGAGGGCCTGGTAGTGGTCGGAGCCCTTGGGAGCCTCGCCGAGCTCGGCGGCGATGGTGGCCGTCAAGGTGCGGGCGGGGCTCAGGACGTGGAGGACCGGGGGCTCGGAGTCGAAGACCATGCGGATGGAATGGCCCGTCGCCATGAGGACGGCCATCGTCTCCCCCACGGCCCGCCCGACGCCGAGGAGGACCGCCGCCAGGAGCCCGTTCTTCGCGGCCGGGAAGAGCACCTTGTAGACGACCTGCCAGCGCGTGGCGCCCAGGGACTCGGCGGCCTCGCGGAAGTGGTCCGGCACGGCCTTGAGTGCGTCCTCGCCGATCGAGACGATGATGGGCATGCTCATGAGGGCCAGGATGACGCCCGAATTGAGGACGTTGACGCCGACCGGTGCGCCCGTGACGGCGATGACGGTCACGTTCATGAGGGTGATCCCGATGAAGCCCCACACGACGGAGGGGATCGCCGCGAGGAGCTCGATCACGATCTTGAGGGCCTCCTTCGTCCGCGGCCTGCAAAACTCGCTGACGAAGACTGCGGTGCCGAGCCCGAAGGGCACGGCGATGGCCATGGCGACGGCGGTGACGGCCGCCGTGCCGGCGAGGAGGGCCAGCGCCCCGTAGGTTGGATCGTTCGGCGATGTCGGGCGCCACTCGATCGACGTGAAGAACTGAACGAGGTCCAGCCGGTGCGTGAGGAACTCCCAGCCCTCCTTGAGGACGAAGACGAAGATCCCGAAGACGAAGACGATGGCGCTCACGCCGCAGACCCGGATCAGGGTCTCGATGGCGCGTTCCCCAAGGAGTCGCCAGTTCATGCGGTGGGCCCGTGAGCCTGTTCCTTCGCGGGCCCGCGGTCAGGGAGCCCCTGGGGCCTTGCTCCGCTCCTGGGGTTTGAGGGGGACGTAGCCGATCTCGGAGAGGACCTTCTGCCCGGCATCCGAGCGAACCCAGTCGATGTAGACCTTGATGTCGCCCGCGGCATCGCCAAGGGTGTACATGTAGAGGGGCCGGGATATCGGGTAGCTCCCGTCGTGGACGGCCGCCACCGAGGGCAGGATGGCGGGACCGTTCCCCTGCTTCACCTTGAGGAACTTGACCTCGTCCGTCTTGTAGCCCATGCCGCTGTAGCCGATGGCGCAGGGGGTGCTGCCGACGAACTTCACGAGGTCCTTGGAGCCGCTCTGGTCGATGGTGCCGAGCTTGTAGTTGCCCTTCGAGCCGAGCACGTGCTCGCGGAAGTACTCGTAGGTGCCCGAGTTGTTCTGGCGGCTGACGAGGACGAGCCTGTCGCCGGCGCAGGCGGGGACCTTCACGCCGAGGTCGGACCACTTCGAGATCCTGCCGCCGTCGCCGTAGATCTCCTTGAGCTGCTCGAGGGAGATCTCCTCCAGGGGGTTGTCCTTGTGGACGTAGACCGCGAGCGCATCGTAGCCCACGACGTGCTGCACC
>JACQVW010000749.1 GCA_016209535.1 Planctomycetota bacterium
CCCGCATCCAGGTCGAGCACCCCGTCACGGAGGCCGTGACGGGCCAGGACATAGTCGCGTGGCAGCTCCGCCTCGCCTCGGGCGAGGCCCTGCCGGCCGAGCTCGACCGACTCGAGCCGCGCGGCCACGCGATCGAGTGCCGCCTGTGCGCCGAGCGGCCGCCCGAGCACACGCCCTCGTCCGGCCGCCTGCTCGTCTTCGAGCCGCCCTCGACGCCCTGGGTGCGGTTCGACACGGGGTACCGCCAGGGGGACGACGTCTCCGTCGCCTTCGACTCGCTCCTCGGGAAGGCGGTGACCTGGGGGCCCGACCGGAAGACGGCGCTCCGCCGGATGGACCTCGCGCTCGAGACCACGGTGGTCCTCGGGATCGAGACGAACGCCGACTTCCTGCGGGACGCCCTCCGCCACCCCACGTTCCAGGCCGGGAGCTACACCACGAGCTTCCTCGAGGGCGAGATGGGCCGCTGGCGGCCGCCCGAGGCCCCGGCGGAGGTGGCGGCGATCGCCGCGGGCGCCCTCGAGAGATCCGCGCGGCGCGCCTCCGGCCGCGAGGCCGCCCGCGCCGCGGGCCCCTGGGACGCCATCCGAGGCCCCTTCTTCGAAGCGAGGTCCCCGTGACGCGGCGCGGGCGGCCGCCGGAGGGGCCAGCGCAGCCGCGGGGCCAGGAGCTCGAGTGGACGGGCCCGAGCCGCGGGAGGCTCGTGGGCCCCGCCGGCGAGGAGGCCTTCCGCGCCGTCTCGGCCGGCGGCGCCGTCTGGGTCCGCTTCCGCGGGCGCACCTGGCGCCTGGAGCCCGGAAGAGGCGCCGGGACGACGCGCGGCGCGGGGGATGGCTCGGGCATCTCGCCCCGCGCCCCCATGCCGGGCATCGTCCTCCTCGTCGCGGTGAAGGAGGGCGACCGCGTGGCCCGCGGCGACCTCCTCCTCACGCTCGAGGCCATGAAGATCGAGCACGAGGTCCGCGCCGCGGCCGCGGGCACCGTGAGGACGGTGCGGGTCGAGGGTGGCCAGCGCGTGGAGGCGGGCGAGGAGCTCGTCGAGATCGTGCCCGAGGCCGAGGCCGAGGCCGATCGCGGCGGGGGAGGCGAGCGGCGGTGAGCGCCCCGAGGCCTGCGCTCTTCGCCCGCTGTCCCGCCAGCGTGCGGGCCGTGGAGGTCGGGCCCCGCGACGGCCTCCAGAACGAGCCGGAGCTGGTCCCCGCTGCGGTCAAGGTGGCCTTCGTCGAGGCCCTCGCCGGGGCAGGGCACCGCCACATCGAGGTCGCCTCCTTCGTGAGCCCGCGCCGCGTGCCCCAGTTGAGCGACGCCGAGGATGTCTTCCGGGCGCTCCGGCCGCGCGAGGGGGTCCGCTACACGGCCCTCGTGCCCAACGAGGAGGGCCTCCGGAGGGCGCTCGATGCCGGCGTCGCGTCGATCGCCGTCTTCACGGCCGCGAGCGAGTCGTTCAGCCAGAAGAACACCGGATGCTCGATCGCCGAGTCGCTCGAGCGGATCCGCAAGGTGGTCTCGCGGGCCGCACGGGAGGGGCTCCGCGTCCGCGGGTACGTCTCGATGGCCTTCTCCTGCCCCTACGAGGGGCCGATCGCCGCCTCCCGGGTGCTCGACGTCGTGGACCGGCTGCGGGCGCTGGGGGTCCTGGAGGTCTCCCTCGGCGACACGACCGGCGCCGCCTTCCCGGACCAGGTCGCGCGCCTCCTCGAGGACCTCGCGGCGCGGCACGGGGGCCTCGCCGGCTTCGCCCTCCACCTCCACGACACGCACCGGAGGGCCCTTGCGAACGCCCTCGCGGGGCTCCTCCTCGGCATCGAGGAGCTCGACTCGAGCTCGGGGGGCCTCGGCGGCTGCCCCTTCGCCCCGGGGGCCAAGGGGAACGTGGCGACGGAGGACCTCGTCGAGCTCCTCGAGGGCATGGGGATCGCGACCGGCATCGACCTCGCGAGACAGCGCGATGCGTCGGCGGGGATCCGCGCGGCGCTCGCGGCCGCGGAGCTCAAGCGTAGATCCACTCCAGGATCGCCTTCTGGGCGTGCAGGCGGTTCTCGGCCTGGCGGAAGATGACGGACTGCTTCGAGTCGATCACGGCGTCCGAGACGACCACGTTCCTCCGCACCGGGAGACAGTGCATGAAGTACGCCCGGCGCGTGAGGTCCATGAAGCTCGTGTCCACGATCCAGTGGCTGTTCGCGAGGCGCAGCTCCGCCTCCCGCTGGGGGTCGTCGTAACGGCCGAGGCCGCCCCAGGCCTTCGCGTAGACGACCTCGGCGTCGCGAGCGGCCTCCTCGCGGCCCGAGACCACCCGGAGCTTGCCGCCGGAGCGCTTGGCGAAGTCCCGCGCCATGGCCAGGATGCCCTCCTGGAGCTCGAAGCCCGGCGGGTGGGCGAGGGTGACGTCCATGCCGACGAGGGTCGTCCCGAGGAGGATCGAGTTCGGGACGGCCATGGCGAGGGGCCGCGGGTGCGTCGCCCATACGATCGTGATCTTGCGCCCCTTGAAGCTCTCGAGGAGCTCCCGGATCGTGAGCAGGTCGGCCATGGCCTGGCAAGGGTGGTAGACCGCCGACTCCATGTTGAAGACCGGGATCTTCGCGCTCTCCATGAAGGCGCTGAAGGTCTCGTCGAGCAGGTCTTCCTGCTTCCTCTCGCCCCGCGCGAACGCCCGCAGCCCGAGCCCGTCGAAGTACCGCGACAGGACGCCCATGGCCTCGCGCACGTGCTCGGCCTTGTCCCGGTCCATCCGGGTCCCGAGCTCCGTCTCGATCTTCCAGAGCGCCTGCCCCTCGAGCGTCGTCACGCCGCCCCCGAGCTGGCGGACCGCGACCTCGAAGGAGCACCGCGTCCTGAGCGACGGGTCGAGGAACAGGAGGGCGAACTGCTTCTGGGCGAGGATGTTCAGGTACGGCCGAGACTTGAAGTAGAGGGCGCGCTGCAGGAAGCGCTCGATCTCGTCGGAGGTGAACTCGTTGAGGCTGTAGAAGTGGCGCATGGGTCCATTCCGTGGCTAGGGCTGCTCGATCAAGTGCTTCTTGCTCAGGACCTTCTCGAGGGCTCTGAAGAACGTCTCCCACTCCTCCTCGGTCACCGTCAGGGGCGGGAGCAGGCGGAAGGTGCCCGCGTGGTTCGAGGTGCCGACGAGGACGCCTTCCTCGAGGAGCCTCGCCTGGAGGATCCCGGCCGGGATCTCGCACTCCACCCCGATCAGGTAGCCGAGGCCCCGCACCTCCCGGACGGGGCCGCGGCCCACGAGGGAGCGCAGCCGCGAGAGCACGGCCTCGGACCTCCGGGCCACCGCCCCCACGATCCCCTCCTCCTCGAGGATCCGGTAGGTGGCCGCCACCGCGGCCACGGCCAGGGGCCCGCCGCCGAAGGTGCTCCCCTGATCTCCGGTCTTCACGTCGGCGGCGACCCAGCGGTTCGCGATGACGGCGCCCACCGGGAAACCGCCCGCCAGGGCCTTCGCCGTCGTCACGATGTCCGGCTCCACGCCCCAGTGGTGGCCGGCGAACCACTTGCCGGTCCTGCCGTTCCCCGTCTGGACCTCGTCGAAGATCAAGGCGATCCCGTGGCGCGTGCAGTGGGCCCGCAGCGCGCGGTAGTGCTCGGGCGGGGCGAGGCGGACGCCGGCGAGGCTCAAGATGGGCTCGAGGATCACCGCCGCGACCTGCCTCGGGTCCAGGGCCTCGATGGCCCTCATGTCCCCGAGGTCCACGAACCGCGTGAGGCCCGCGAGGCTCTCGGGGAAGGCGTCGCGCATCTTCGGGACGCCCGTCACGCTCAGGGCTCCGATGGTCCTCCCGTGGAAACCCTCGTTCATGGCGACGACGAGGGGCCGGCGCGTCAGCTTCCGCGCGATCTTGAGGGCCGTCTCGTTCGCCTCGGCCCCCGAGTTGCAGAAGTAGACGCCGGCCATGGAGGGGTAGCTGTTCCTCACGACGCGCTCGGCCGCCTCGGCGCGCAGCGGGTGGTAGCAGATGTTCGAGTAGAAGTCGAGCGCGGCCGCCTGCTTCGCGATGGCCTCGACCCACCGCGGGTGCCCGTGGCCGAGGCATGAGACGGCGTGGCCTCCGTAGAGGTCGAGGTACCGGCGGCCCGCGTCGTCGAAGATGTAGGACCCCTCGCCCCTCACGAGGGCGAAGGGCAGCTTCGGGTAGGTGTTGAGGGTGTAGCGGTCCTCCCGCTCCCTCGAGTCCTGAGCGCTTCCGTGGGTCATACGAAGCCTCCCGGCAGGAGGAGGCCCTCGGTCTCGGGGAAGCCGAGGGCCAGGTTCATGTTCTGGATCGCCTGCCCCGCGGCGCCCTTCCCCAGGTTGTCCGTGGCGCAGAAGACGACTCCGCGATCCGCCTCTCCGTCCAGGCCGATCACGGACCGCGGCGTGCCCTGCACCCAGCGCAGGTCCGGCGAGCCACGCACCACCGACACGAGGGGCTCCTTCCCGTAGGCCCCGTCGTAGATCCCCTCGAGCTCCGCCAGGCCGAGCTGCGGCGCGAAGACGGTCGCGAAGATCCCGCGGACGAAGGGGCCCGACTGGGGCACGAAGTGGACCCGGAACGCCTCCCGGGTGAGCGTCCTCTGGAAGGCCTCGACCTCGAGGAGGTGCTGGTGTGCGAGCGCCTTGTAGGCGCGGACGTTGGCCGCCCGCTCCGGGTGGTGCGTCGCCGAACCCGGTTTGTTGCCCGAGCCCGACGAGCCCGTGATGCCCGTGACGAAGACGTCGCCCCGCAGCTTCCCCGCCGCGGCCAGCGGCGCGAGGCACAGGTTCATCGCCGTCGCGAAGCAGCCCGGGTTCGCGATGAGGCGCGCCCCCCGCAGGCGCTCGCGGCTGTACTCCGTGAACCCGTAGACGAAGCGCGGGAGCCAGTCGGGCGCGGTGTGCTCCGCGCCGTAGTGCTTGCGGTACCCGGCGGGGTCGTTCGTCCGGAAGTCCCCCCCCATGTCGATGAACGCGACGTCGGGGGCCTTTCCGGAGAGGGCCGGGATCAGCTTCTGGGACTCGTTGTGCGGGAGCGCCACGAAGACGGCGCGGACCTCGCCCAGCCGGCCCGCGGCGTCCTCGTTCGTGACGAAGCTCGAGGCGTAGAAGCCGCGCAGGTTGGGCAGCACGGCGTCGATCCGCTCGCCGGCCGACCTGTTCGCGGTCACCCACTGGATGGCGGCCCGCGAGTGCACGGCGAGGTAGCGCAAGAGCTCGGCTCCGATGTAGCCCGAGCCGCCGATGACCCCCACTCCCGCCCGCTCGGTGTCTCTCGTCATGAGCTCTCTCCTGGCCCCGAGGCCACTTGTCCCTCGGGCCTCGGCCGCGGCACGAGCCCGAGGTGCTCCATCACGGCCTCGGCGAGGGCCTCCGGGTTCCGGTGGGCGTTGATCGCAGGCTTTCCAAGCTCCTTCCTCAGGAAGTCCAGGCCCACATCGTTGTCGGTGACGGGCCCGGAGAAAAGGTCGATCTCGATCCCCCGTTCGCCGAGGAAGCGCTGGCCGCCCCACGCCCCGACCATGTCCCCGGCGCAAAAGGCGTGCATCCGGACGATCCTGCGGACCTCAGGATCCTGGAGGACCTCGAGGACCCCGTACTCGCCGATGACGCCATCGCCAAACTCCAGGACGAGGATGTCGGGGCGCGCGGCGGCGAGGTGGGCGATCACGGTCTTCGCCGCGACGGTGAGGGCCGCCGCGTCGAGCCCGGCGGTCGAGGCGTGCCCGGCGTCGAGGAAGGACGCCGTGGCGGCCGCCCCGTGGTCCTCGAGGGCGATCAGGTCCCGCCGGCAGGCGATCCCCGTCAGCTTGCCCCCGGCGACGGAGAAGCCGTTCCGCGTGAGCTCCTGGATGAGCTCCGTCAGGAAGAGCGTCTTCCCCGACTCCATGCACGTGGCCGTCACGGCCACGACGGGCGGCAGCTCGAGGCCGGCGAGGCTCGCCACCTCCGGGAGCCGCGCGTCCCAGACCCGGACGATCTTCCCGTTCCGCACGGGCATTCCGAGGACCTCGCAGGACAGGGGCTGGCCCAGGTCCTTGTGGTCCGAGGAGCTCTCGCCGACGACGCCTCCCTTGTTGAGGAGCTGCACCGCGTCCCCGGCCCGGAGCTTCGAAGGGACCTCCCCCGAGAACCCCCGGAGCGCCCGGCGCCTGCCGAGGGCCCCCACGATGACGTCGCCGTAGAAGACCTTCGACATGCGGCCGTTCTCGAGCTCGAGCTCGCTGTAGACGCGCTTCTCGCTCAGGGCCCTCACGACGATCGTGTTGCCCGGCCGGGCCTCGAGCCGCCGCGTCACCTCGACCTCCTTCTCGAAGCCGAGGCGGTAGGCGACGGACGCGATCTTGTGCACCCGGACCTTCATCGACCTGGCGGCGCGCCCTCCGCCGTCGAGCCGCCCTCGCCCGCCTGCCGGTGGAGCCGGGCCGGGATGGCCGCGATGGCGCCGAAGCCCTTGGCATCGGCTGCGGTCCAGAGCTTCGGCAGCTCGCCGTAGACGCCCGACGCCGCCCGCGCCATGGTGAAGGGGCTCCGGACGCCGACCACCGCGAAGGCTCCCGAGTCCAGCCGCGCCCTCGCGTCGCCCGTCACCCGCTCCTGGGAGCTGTCGATCAGGGCCTCGATGTCCCGGAGCGCCGGCTCGAAGAAGTGCCCCTCGTGGAGCATCTTGCCGTAGAAATCGGCCAGGTGGTCCTTCCAGAACCGCTGCCAGGAGGTCGTCGTGATCTTCTCGAGCTCCCGGTGAGCCTGGATGAGGACGAGCGCGGCGCCCGCCTCGAAGGCGATCCTCCCCTTGATCCCGAGGACCGTGTCGCCGATATGGACTCCGAAGCCGACCCTGTGGCGCCGGCAGAGGGACCCGAGCTCCCGCACGAGGTCCACGCCCGATAGCTTGCGGCCGTCGAGCGAGACGGGGATCCCCTTCTCGAAGCCGATCGAGACGTGCTCCGTGCCCCCCGCCGCCTGGGCGCCGATGGCCTGCTCGTAGACGGCCGCCGGGATCTCCGCCCACGGGTCGTGGGTCTCGCCGCCCCCGATCGTCGCCCCCCAGAGGCCGGTGTTGATCGAGTACTCCCGGACCTTCCTCTCGAAGCGGACGCCGCGGCCCTCGAGGAAGGCGTACTCCTCGTCCCGGGTGAGCGTCTCGTCGCGGATCGGGGCGACGACGGGGACGCCCGGGAGGAGCACGCTGAAGGCTATGTCGAAGCGCACCTGGTCGTTGCCTGCGCCCGTGGAGCCGTGCGCGACGGCCGCCGCCCGCTCCCGCTGGGCCACCTCGGCAACGGCCTCGGCTTGAGCCACGCGCTCGGCGGCCACCGAGAGGGGGTAGACGTCGCCGCGCAGCACGTTCCCCTTGATCAGGTACGCCGCGTACCGGTCGAAGACCCGTGCGCGCGCGTCCACCGTGTGGTGCGCGACGGCTCCCAGGGACAGTGCCCGGGCCTCGAGCGCCTGGAGCTCCCCCGGCGCGAAGCCTCCCGTGTCCGCCGTGACGGTGATGACGTCGTACCCCTTCCGCTCCCTCAAGTAGGGGATGCAATACGAGGTGTCGAGCCCGCCCGAATAGGCGAGGACCACTTTCTCTTTGGCGTTCACTTCGTCTCCCTCCGCACTGACTTTCCGGCCTTCGGGCCGGGCTCCGTCCGTTGGCCCCGGAGCAGGGCCTTCAGCCTCGCGATCTCCTCCCGCACCCGGCGCGGCGCCGTGCCCCCCACGACGTCCTTGTCCTCGAGGGCGCCCTCGAGCGACAGGGCCCGGTGGATGTCGTCCCCGAAGCGCGGGTCGATGGCCCGGTACTCCGTCAGGGGCAGCTCCCGCAGTGCGAGGCCGAGCTCCTCCGCCCGCCGCACGGCCTTCCCCGCCGCCCGGTGCGCCTCGCGGAAGGGGACGCCGAGCCGCGTCAGGTAGTCCGCGACGGCGATGGCCTCCAGGTGCCCGCCCTCGAGGAGGGCCGCGGCTCGCTCCCGGCTCACCCGCAGGGTCCGGAGCATCTCCCGGAAGACCGGCAGGAGCAGGGCCACCGTGTCGATGGCATCGAAAACCGCTTCCTTGTCCTCCTGGAGATCCCTGTTGTACGTGAGGGGCAGGCCCTTGAGCGTCGTGACGAGGCCCACGAGCCGCCCCAGGACCCGCCCGCACTTGCCGCGGCCGAGCTCGCAGGCGTCGGGGTTCTTCTTCTGGGGCAGCATGGAGCTCCCCGTCGTCACCGAGTCGTCGAGCGTGACGAGCCCGAACTCCGAGGACGACCAGAGGATCAGGTCCTCGCTCAGCCGCGAGATGTGCACGAGCAGCATCGTCGAGGCGTGGAGGAAGTCGCAGGCGAAGTCCCGGTCGCTCACGGCGTCCATGGAGTTCCTCGTGATCCTGGCGAACCCCAGGCGGTCCCGCAGGAGCTCGCGATCGATCCCGAACTGGTTCCCGGCGCAGGCGCCGGACCCCAGCGGGCAGGCGTCGGCCTGGCCCGCCGCCCAGGCGAAGCGGTCGCGGTCGCGGAGCAGCATCTCGGCGTAGGCCAGGAGGTGGTGGGCGAGAAGCACGGGCTGGGCCCGCTGGAGGTGCGTGTAGGCCGGGATGACGACATCGAAGTCCCGCTCCGCGGCCACGGCGAGGGCCTCGATGAGCCCCTCGATGCCCGCCGCGATCCTGAGGGCCGCCCGCTTCACGTGGAGCCGGAGGTCCGTCGCCACCTGGTCGTTCCGGCTCCGCCCCGTGTGCAGCTTCTCGCCGGCGGGACCGGCGAGGGCCGTCAGGCGGGCCTCGACGTTCATGTGGATGTCCTCGAGGTCCGCCGAGAGCTGGAGCTTGCCCTCCTCGATCTCCGACCGGACCGCCAGGAGGCCCTCTCGGACCGCCCTCGCCTCCTCCGCCGAGAGGATCCCCTTCTTCTCGAGGGCCTCGGCCCAGGCGAGGCTCCCCTCGATGTCTTCGGCGTAGAGCCTCCGGTCGAAGCCGATCGATGCGTTCAGCTCCCGCATCGCCTCGCCGAGGCCCCTGTCGAACCGGCCGCTCCTCATGTCTCCATGTCCCGTCTCGATCTCCCTCAGCCTTGCTGGAGGTACTCCGCCTCGTCCCGCGGGTCGATGATCATGGTCCCGAGCCCCTTCACGGTGAAGACCTCGCAGAGGAGCGCGTTCCTCTCGAGGCCGTTCATGATGTGGGCCCGCTTCACGCCCTTCCTCACGGCCAGGATGGCCGCGCTCAGCTTGGGGATCATGCCCCCCGTGACGCTCTTCGCCCGGATCATCTCCTCGGCGGCGTCCACGGTGAGGTACGAGTGCCGGCTCGCGGGGTCGCCCACGTCCCGGAGGACGCCGTTCACGTTCGAGAAGAGGAGGAGCTTCTCGGCCGGCAGGGCCGCCGCGATCTCGGCGGCGATGGTGTCCGCGTTGATGTTCAGGACCTGGCCCGAGGCGTCGGCCCCGAGGGACGCCACCACGGGGACGAAGCGCTTCTCCAGGAGGACCTGCAGGGCCTCGGGGCGCACGGCCCGGATGTCGCCCACGTTCTGGAAGTCCACCTCGCGCGTCTCCCCCGTCACGGGGTCCGTGATCGCCCTCGGCGGCCGCCGCACGGCGTCGATGAGACCCCCGTCCACGCCGGAGAGGCCGATCCCCGGCGTGTCGTGCCTGCGAAGGTGGGAGAGGATGTCCGTGGAGATCTTGCCCGCGAAGACCATCTTCGCCACCTCGAGCATGCGGTCGTCCGTGATCCGTCGCCCCTCGACCTTCTCCGAGACGATCCCGAGCCGCTCGGCGAGCTCCGTGGCCTGGGGTCCACCCCCGTGGATGATCACCATGCGGATGTTGAGCTCGTGGAGGAGGGCGATGTCCGCGGCGAGGGCGTCCATCCGCTCCGCGTCCGAGACCACCTCGCCGCCGAACTTGATCACGAAGGTCTTGTTGCGGTACTGCTTGATGTAGGGCAGCGCTTGTTTGAGAATGCTGAAGTCTTCCACCAGGGTCTCCGGGAGAAGGGCGCCGGAACGAGAAGACCCACACGGCCAAGCCTCGGGCGGGTGTGGGTCGGTCGTCGCGGCCAGAAGAGCTGCTTTTTATAGCGTTTTCCGCCGGGCCATCAAAGAAGATTTTGCGGCCCGGGGCCTTTCGACTACAATCCCCCGGCTCTGGAAGGCGGTTCCAAGCACATCCAAGCGGGACGCGAAGCAGGAACCCAAGCGGGAACCCAATCAGGGAGCACCGACCGATGTCACACCGGCTCCTGGAGGGCAAGAAGGGGATCGTCCTCGGCGTGGCGAACAAGCGCAGCATCGCGTGGGCCATCGCGAAGGCCGCCCACGAGGCCGGCGCCGCCCTCGCCTTCACCTTCCAGGGGGAGAAGCTCAAGGAGAAGGTCGAGGACCTCCTGAAGGGGCTCCCGGCCCCCTGCCCCCTCTACCCCTGCGACGTGACCTCGGACGAGGACCTCGCCCTGGTGGCCGAGAGCCTGAGGAAGGACCTGGGGACGATCGACTTCCTCGTCCACTCCGTCGCCTTCGCCGACCGCGCCGACCTCGAGGGGAGCTTCCTCAACACGTCGCGCAAGGGCTACCACCTCGCCCAGGACGTCTCGAGCTACTCGCTGACGGCCCTCGCCCGCATGGCGGCCCCCCTCATGCCCTCGGGCGGGAGCATCATCACCCTGACCTACCTCGGCAGCGAGCGGGCCGTGAAGAACTACAACGTCATGGGGGTGGCCAAGGCGGCCCTCGAGTCCTCCGTCCGGTACCTCGCCGTGGACCTGGGGCCCCGGCAGATCCGGGTCAACGCCCTCTCGGCGGGGCCCATCAACACGCTGGCGGCCCGGGGGATCTCCGGATTCACGGAGATCCTGGACGTCGTGGCGCAGCGCTCCCCCCTCCAGCGCAACGTGGAGGTGGAGGAGGTGGCGCACGCGGCCATCTTCCTCCTGAGCCCCCTCTCGAGCGGGATCACGGGAGAGGTGCTCTACGTCGACGCCGGGTACCACATCGTGGGGATTTGACCCATGCGAGCGGCCGGCTCCCGGCGCTCCCTCCCGTCGCGGAGCGCCGCCGGGCTCGCCGCCGCCCTGGGCGCCGCCCTCGGGCTCGCGGCCTGCGAGGGCCGCCGGCAGGAGGGCGCGGCGGGCCCGGTCCCCGAGATCCCGAGGCCCGATGTATCCCCCCTCGAGTCGCTCGTGAGGGCCCAGATCGAGGCAGCGACGCGGGCCTGCGACGCGGTGCCCGGGGATGCTGGTCCGGCCGGGCGCCTGGGGATGCTCTTCCAGGCCTACGGCTGGCCCGAGCAGGCGAGAGCGTGCTACGAGCGCGCCGCGGCCCTCGACCGGCGCGATCCCCGGTGGCGCTACCTGCTGGGGCGGATCCTCGCCGACCTGGGCCGGCCCGCCGAGGCGGCCGCCGCCGTCGAGGAGGCGATCCGGCTCCGGCCCGACGACCTGCCCGCGCACCTCTTCCTCGCGGAGCAGGCGCTCCAGGAGGGGCGGGTCGAGGCCGCCAGGGCGCGTTTCAAGCGAGCCCGCGCGCTCGCGCCCTCCTCCCCGCATGCCCTCGCCGGCCTCGGGCAGGTCCTCCTTCGCTCGGGGGAAGCTCGGCGGGCCGCCGCGCTCTTCGAGGAGGCCCTGAAGGCCTCCCCGCGCTTCGGCCGAGCGCTCTACGGCCTCGCCATGGCCCACCGCGCCCTCGGGGAGCGGGAGGTCTCTGACGAGCTGCTCGCCCGCCACGCGAGCTCGGACAAGGGCTCCTCGCCGCCCGACCCGCTCCTCGACGAGGTCGAGGCCCTGCGCCTGGACGCGGACCACGTCTTCCGGAGGGCGAACGAGGCGTTCAAGGACGGCCGGTACGAGGGGGCCATCGAGCTCTACCATGAGGCGCTCGAGCGGAGCCCGCGGCTCGCCATGGCCGAGTACGACCTGGGGCTCGCCCTCCAGAAGCTCGGCCGCGACGCGGAGGCGGCCGGGCACTACGAGGCGTTCCTCCGCGCCGAGCCCCGGGCCCTCGACGGCCACAACAACCTGGGCCTCTGCCATCTCAACCTGGGACGCCCCGAGGAGGCGGTCCGGTGCTTCGAGCGGGCCCTCGCGATCGACCCGGCCTACCCCAAGACCCGCTACAACCTGGCGCTCGCCCTCGATCGCCAGGGGAAGGCCGCGGAGGCCCTCCCCCACTACCTGGAGGTGCTCGAGGCGCGTCCCGATGACGAGCGCGTCGAGGAGAGGCTCCTCCGGGACTTCCGCGGCGCCGGGGGGGACGAGGGCCTCGCGCGCCGCCGCCTCGCGGCCCAGCTCAAGGCCCGGGGGCGCCACGAGGCCGCGGTCCACGCTTTGCGCCACGGCCTCCGCGCGTCGCCCGGAGACTGGCGCACGGCCGTGGCCCTCGCCTGGATCCTCGCGACGAGCCCCGACCCGAGGCTCCGCGACCCCGGCGAGGCCGTGAGGCTCGCGGAGCCCCCTTGTCGCGGGCCCGCGGCGGACGACCCTCAAGCCCTCGACGTCCTCGCCGCGGCCTACGCCGCCCAGGGGAGGTTCGGCGAGGCGGCGCGGACGGCGGAGCGGGCCCTCGAGCTCGTGCGCCGGAGCGGGGACGCCGAGGCGGCGCGGAAGCTCGAGGCCGGGATCCGGTCGCGCCTCGAGCGCTACGGGAGGAGCGAGGCGCACCGTGAGGAGTAGCACGCGCTCCGCCGCGGCCCTCGGAGCCCTCGCGGCCCTCGCGGCCGCGGCGCCCGGCTGCGGGCCTGCCCCCGGCGGCGGCACGGTCTTCGCGGACGCGACGGAGGCCTGCGGGCTCGACTTCGTCCACTACAACGGCGCCACGGGCGAGCTCTACCTGCCCGAGATCATGGGCTCGGGCTGCGCGTTCCTCGACCACGACCAGGACGGGGACCTCGACATCTACGCGGTCCAGGGGGCGCTCCTCGGCGAGGGGAAGACGTACGAGCAGTCCCTCTTCCCGCCTCGCGAGAGGCCTCCGCGGAGCCGCCTCTTCCGGAACGAGCTGGCGACCCGAGGGGGGACCGCCGGCGCCGGCAAGCTCCGCTTCACCGACGTCACGGACGCCTCCGGCGCCGGCGGCACGGGCTTCGGCATGGGCTGCGCCGTGGGCGACTACGATAACGACGGCGACCCCGACCTCTACGTGACGCGGTTCGGGCCCAACGTCCTCTACGAGAACGCGGGCGGCACCTTCCGCGATGTGACCGACGCGGCGGGCGTGGGCGACCCGCGGTTCAGCGCCTCCGCGGCGTTCCTCGACTACGACCGGGACGGCCTCCTCGACCTCTTCGTCGCGAGCTACGTGGACTTCACGACGGCGACGCACCGCCGCTGCACGCGCCTGGGCGGCCTCCCGGACTACTGCGGGCCCGGGAGCTACTCGCCCGTTCCCGACCGCCTCTACCGGAACGCGGGCGGCGGCGCCTTCCGCGATGTCACGGCGGCCGTGGGCATCGACCGGCGCTACTTCAACGGCCTCGGCGTCGCCTGCGCCGACTTCGACGGCGACGGCTGGATCGACATCTTCGTCGCGAACGACGCCACCCCGAACCAGCTCTGGCTCAACCGCCGGGGCGAGCGGTTCGAGGACACGGCCGTCGCGGCCGGCGTCGCCGTCAACGCCGACGGCCGGGCCGAGGCCGGCATGGGCGTTGCGGCCGGCGACTACGACCGGGACGGGGACCTCGACCTGTTCATCACCCACGAGGTGCAGGAGACGAACACGCTCTACCGGTGCCTCGGCCCGGAGGCCTTCGAGGACGCCACGGCCGCGGCCGGCCTCGGCGTCCCGAGCCTCCCCTACTCGGGCTTCGGGACGCGGTGGTTCGACTACGATAACGACGGCTGGCTCGACCTCTTCGCGGCGAACGGCGCCGTGAGGAGGCTGCCGGGCCCGGCGAGCGACCCGCACCCGTTCCGCCAGCCCGACCAGCTCTTCCACAGCGAGGGTGGGCGGTTCGTCGAGACGACGGCCTCCTCGGGCCTCGACGGCTCCCGGCCGCTCGCGGGCCGGGGCACGGCCTTCGGCGACGTCGACAACGACGGGGACGTGGACCTGCTCGTGTCGAACAACACGGGCCCCCTCAAGCTCTACCTGAACAACGTGGGGAGCCGGCGCGGCTGGCTGCGGGTAGAGCTCCGAGGCACGCGCTCGAACCGCGACGGCTACGGGGCCCGCGTCGCGGTCCACCTCGAGGACGGCGTCGTCCTCTGGCAGAGCGCCGGCACCGACGGGAGCTACGCGAGCGCGAGCGACCCGCGCCTCCACTTCGGTCTCGGCGACGCGCTGCGCGCGGAGCGCGTCGTCGTCCGGTGGCCCGCGGGCGGCGCCGAGGCCTGGGAGGACGTGCCCGCGAACGCCCAGGTCCTCCTCGTCGAGGGCCAGGGCAAGCCCGTGGAGTGACCGGCCGCTCCGGCATGAGCCGCCGCCCCGGGGTCACCTCGGCGGCCTCGCCGCCTCCCGGAACCGCGGGTCTGCAGGCCACAGCTTGTGCGCGCGGCGGATCGCCTCGAGGGCCTCCTTCTCCATCCCGGCCGCGTGCAGCGCGCGGATCCAGTGCACGTGGCCGTCCTTGCGCTCGGGGAAGACCCGGACGAGCTGCCCGAGGCGCTCCAGGGCCGCCTGGAGCCGCGAGCGCTTCTCCTCGGGCTCCGCCGCGAGCTCCCGGAGCTGCATGCCCGCGAGGGCCGAGCCCTCGTAGGCCTCGGGCAGGTCCGCCTTGCGCTCGATCGCCCGCTCGAAGGCATCGAGGGCCCGCAGCGCCCGCCCTCGCTCGCGCCCCAGGACCTCCGGGTCCCCGAGAGCCTTGCGCACGTCCGGCCCGGGCTCGAGGAGGAGCTGGCCGAGCGCCAGGTGCCCTGCCGGGCTCGCCGGGTCCACCGCGGCCCCGGCCTCGAAGTCGGCGATCGCCGCGGCCCGATCGCCCTCCTGGGCCCGCAGCTTCCCGCGGACGACGAGGGCCTCGGGCCGCCTCGGTTCGGCCTCGAGGGCTCGCGCAACGGCCTCGCGGGCCTTCGCCAGATCGCCTCGAGCCGCGTGGGCCCGGGCGGCCTGGGTCCACGCCTCGGCCTCGTCCCCCTCGAGGGACGCGGCGGCGAGGAGCTCCTCGGCGGCCTCGCCGGCCTTGCCGGCCGCGAGGAGGCTCGTCCCGAGGGGGCGCCGCGGCTCGGCGAGGCGGGGCCGCAGGCTCGCCGCGGCGCGGAGGTGCTCCGCGGCCTCCTCCCAGCGGCCCGCGCTGCCGGCGAGCCTCCCGCGCTGGATCCTGGCCGCGTAGCTCACGCCGAGGGCCGTCACCTCGTCCGACAGGGGATCGGGGAGGGGGATCCGGGTGCCCAGGGCCCGGCCGAGGCGCCGGTGCAGCTCGGCCTCGCGGGCCTTCCCGGCCCGAGCGTGGAAGGCCGCGAGGGCCGAGTGCGCGGGGCCGCAGCGCGGCTCCGCCTCGAGGGCGAGCTCGAGGCTCTTCACCGCCGCATCGTCGGCTCCAGCCCGCGCCGCAAGCTGCCCCAGGCCGACCCGCGCCGCGGCGCAGCCCGAGTCCGCCTCGAGCGCACGGAGGTAAAGCCTCCGCGCGTCCTCGTCCTCGCCCCGGTCCTCGAGGAGCCGCGCCAGCGTGCAAGCCGCCACCGCGTCGCGCGGGTCGATCTCGATCGCGCGCCGGAGGGCCCCGGCGGCCTCCTCGCTCCGCGAGAGGCGCTGGAGAGCGAGCCCGCGGAGGTGCGGCCACCGACCGTCGCGCGGCGCGAGGCCCTCCGCCCTCTCGTAGGCTCGGCACGCCTCCTCGAGGAGCCCGTGGGCCTGGCAGAGCATGCCCAGGCGGCCCCAGGCCGCGGCGTCGCGCTCGCCGGCCTTCACGCGGACGAGGGCCGCGGCGAGGGCTTCCCGCACGGGGGCCTCGAGCTCGCCGGCCTGCGGGAGCGGGAAGCCGGGGAGGCCCGGCGCGCCGAGCCTGGCGCCGGAACGGACGGCCAGCGCGGCGAGAACGCCCGCCGCGGCGGCCGCGGCACACGTCGCGAGCCACCAGCCCCGGCGCGCCCACGGCGTCACGGCGCCCTCCCCCTCCTCTCGCCCACGCCCTTCTCGACGGTCACGACGCGGTCGACGGAGGCATCGCGCACCGCGGTCGTGGTCCCGTCGGGCCAGCGGACCTCCACGTCGACCACCTCGACCTCTCCGAGCCCGAAGTGGGGCCTCGGGTCGCTCGACGAGAGGTAGCCGTAGGCGGGATCGACCCCGCGCGTCCACTTGCGGCCGCCCCCGGAGACCGTGATCGACGCTCCGGTCGCGTCCCCGCGCCCCGCACCGCCCAGGGCGCGCACGATGAGCCACCGGCCGCGCCTCGGGGCGTCGTTCCGGAGGAGCCGCGCGGGTCCGCCGCAGGCCGTGACGAGCGCGTCCACGTCGCCGTCGGAGTCGTAGTCGCCGAGGGCGAGGCCGCGGCCCAGGTGCGCGACCCGGAATGCCGGGCCCGCCTCGGCGCTCCGGTCGGCGAAGCGGAAGCCCCAGGGCCCTTCGGGGCGGGCGCCCGCCCCGGCCGTCCCGCGCCCCGGCTCCGGCGGCTCCGCGGCGATGTGCTCGAAGAGCTGGTCGCGCTCGGCGTAGAGGTCCCAGGGAGGCGCTGGGCCCTCCCCCAGGACCCGGGGCCCGCGCCGGATGCGGCCGTTCGCGACGAGGAGGTCCAGGTCGCCGTCAGAGTCCGCGTCGAGGAAGCCGCAGCCGAAGCCCGTGACGGGCAGGCTCGGCGCCGCGAGGCCCGTGCGCGGCACGATGTCCTCGAAGCACCCGCCGCCGAGGGCCCGGTAGAAGGCGTTGGTCTCGTTCGAGAGGTTCGTGACGAAGAGCTCGCCCGCGCCGTCGCCGTCCACATCCTCGGCCTGGACGCCCATGCCGGCCTGGGCCTGGCCGTGCAGGTTGAACGCCGCGCCGAGCTCGACGGCCCGGTCGGCGAAGCGGCCTCTCCCGTCACCGGCCCAGAGCTGGTTCGGCGTCTCGTCGGCCGCGACGTAGATGTCGACCTTCCCGTCGCCCGTGAAGTCCCCGCAGGCGACCCCGAGCCCGTAGGCGAGGACGCCGGCCATGCCCGCCTCCTCGGTCCCGTCGCGGAACGTGCCGTCGCCCCGGTTCACGTAGAGCGTGTTGCGCTCGGGCCCGAAGTGCGAGAGCGGCCCGCAGTACTCGAGCCGCCCCGCGGCATCCTCGCGGCGCTCCGCCGCCACCCGAGGGTGCCGCATGTAGTTCGCGACGAAGAGGTCGAGGTCGCCGTCCGAGTCGGCGTCGACGAAGGCCGCCGAGGCGCTCCAGCGAGGATCGCCGGCGCCGGCCCGGGCGGTATCGTCGGCGAAGGTGCCGTCCCCGCGGTTCCGGAGGAGCGCGTTGGGCCCGAAGTTCGTCACGTAGAGGTCCGGGAAGCCGTCGGCGTCGTAGTCCCCGACCGCGCAGCCCATGCCGAAGCCGGGATCGCCGGTCCCCGAGGAATCCGTGACATCCGCGAAGCGCCCCCGGTCGTTCCGGAAGAGCCGGTTCCGGGCCCTCGCGGGCTCGAACCCCGCGCTGACGAGGTAGGCGTCGAGGTCCCCGTCCTGGTCGTGATCGATCCAGGCGCAGCCCGAGCCCATGATCTCGGGGACCTGACAGGCGCCAGCGGCGCCGTTCGAGTGCACGAAGTCGAGGCCCGCCTCGCGGGCCACGTCGGTGAACCACCCTCGGGCCGGCTCCGGTGCGGGCCGCTCGCAGGCCGAGGTGAGGAGCGGGAGCAGGATCCAGGGTCGTCTCGAGGGCACGGAGAGACCGAGTGTACCCGAAAAAGCGGCGGGACAGCGGCCCGCGCCCCCTTGAGGGGGCGAGGCCGCTGTCCCGCTGTGGCCTCCCACCGGGGTGGGCGGCCGCGCGAGGGCTATCTCACGCCGCTACGGGCAGGGGTGGGCCGGGCAGCCGGCTCCGCCGCAAGCCGGGAACGGCGCCGGCGGCGCCGCGGTGCCCAGGAAGAGGTGGCCCAAGGTGTAAACGGCGTCGCTCAGGTCGGGAACGTTCGCGTCGCCGTTCGCGTTGGTCACCTCCGCGCAGCAGGGGGCCTCTCCGCCGAGGAAGAGGAACCCCAGCGTGTAGACGGCATCGGAGATGTCCACCTTGCCGTCGCAGTTGGAGTCACCCCGGATGAAGCTGGTGAACAGCGGCAACCCCGCGAACACGGCGACGGTCGTGATCGCGAAGGACGCCGAGCCGTAGACGCTCACGGACGCGAGCCCGCCGGCGAAGGCGATCCCGCCGCCCCCACCGCCCAGGGCGGCCTCCAGGAACACCGTGCCACCCACGCCGAGGTCGTTGAAGTCGTTCTGCGTGTAGGCTCCGTCGGCGTGCTGGATGACGCGGATCTTGTCCTCCGTGACCTGGACCACGAACCGCGTGTACTCGGCCGAAAGGTTCAGGGGATCCAGGTTGACCCCGCCGAAGGCCGGGTTCGTCGCGACCGACTCCGTCTTCGTGGGGCCGCCGATGAGCCCCGTGGCGGCGTCGAGCGTGCCGCCGGCCTCGATGGACACCTGGTTCGACTTCAGCTCGACATAGGCGATGACCCCTTCCGCCGAGTGGAGGCCGATCTGGACCGTGCTCAAGCCGGCCCCCGCCTCGTCGTCCGCGAGGTCCACGACCACGACGGGCCGCTCGTCGGCGCCGAGAGCCTTGGGAAGGGGCGCCTTCACCGCGCCGCCGCCCGAGGCGAGGAGGATCCGGTCCTTCGTGTTGTCCAGGGCGAGCCCCTCCGGGTCGTCCGCGATCGACCAGGTCGTCTCCGCGGGCCCCGCGAAGGTGTACTTCCCGAGGTGGCTCGTGTCGTCGCGGAAGAAGTGGTCGAGGAGCCAGAGGTTCAGCTCCGCGCCGTCGTCGGGCGAGTCGAGCCACGGGCGGTGGACGCCCGCCGTCGCCGTGTTGTGCGCCTCGGTGTTGAAGCCCAGGATCTGGCACGAGCGGTACGTGGCGCCCTCGGCCGGCACGCCCCAGAGGAGGTCGGCCGTCTGGCGCGCCGCGTCGTCGTTGCCACCGCACTTGGCTCCATTGGGAGAGACGGGCATCTCGAGCTGGTAGAGCAGGATGTGGGTCGGCGGCAGGATCGTCGCCGGGTCGTATCCGTTCTCCTCGGCGTCGACAGGGTAGATGGTCAGGTTCTCGTCCTCGAGCTTGGGCCCGATCGTGTCGCGGAAGTAGGCCGCCAGGTCCACGGTCTCCCAGCCGAAGGGGCTCTCGAGGCTGCCGTCCGCGAGCCCGGCGAGGTCGGCGACGGGGATCAAGTAGCCCTTGACCACGCTCTTCGTCGAGAGGTGCCAGCGCCTGCAGGGGCCGCGCTCGTCCTCGGGGGTAGCGGGGTCGTTGTAGTTGGCCTGAAAGTTAAAGGTCTTCTCGTAGCCCTCGACCTCGTCGTAGACCCAGTCCCCCTCGATGGCGTCGGTGTTCGAGGGGTTGATCAGCTCGAAGTAGTACCTGGGCTTCCCCTCGCCGTGCTGGTTCGCGCGGGCGTTGTTGTAGAGGAACGCGTTCGACTCGCCGTCCCAAGCGTCGTTGTCGTTGTGCTCGAAATCGCTGCCCGAGGCATCGAGCCACGATGACGGGTCTCCCGGATCGTACGGGACGTTCTTGGAGGCCCCCTGGTTGCGCGCGTCGTGGTAGTCCCACCAGTCCTCCGACTCGTACAGGACGCCGTACTCGGGCCGGTTCAGGCTCGAGATCTCGAGCGCGTCATCGTCGCCCCGGCGGGTGACCGTGAAGATGTGCTCGTCGTCCTGGATCTTGCCGTCCGAGTTGTTGTCGAAGTGAGCAAGCGACCACGTGCCGCCGAGGTTCCCCAGAGCGGGGAGGTCCACGTCATCGGCGGTGTAGGGGAGCATGTCGTCCCCCGCCCCCTTGTCGACGTAGCTCGAGGGCCCGTCCCCTGCAAGCCCCAGCGTGTTCCAGAAGTAGTTCCCCGCCGGCGTGCTCTCTTGTGCCCGGAGCCCCTGCGCAAGCGGCAAGAGGAGCAGCGCGGACGCCACGGTGAGTCGTACTGTGTTCCCCATCATAGGCAAGTCTCCTGTTCTGGTGTCCTCGGACTCGACCCGACGAATCCGCATCCTCGATGAGAAAGCCCAAACGCTCGACACACGATATCGTCCCTCACGCTACTGCCAAAGCAAGAGGGGCGCTGTGACTTCCGCCACATCAGCCCATCAGATCCACCCCTCAAGGATCCCGAACCGGATCCTCCCGCAGGTCGTGCCCACGGACCTCCCCACCTTCCGCCGCCGGAACATCCACTTGCGCTGGAGGCGGCGCTTGACCGCGTGGTACTCGGGCGGCCTGTGGCGGGTCGCGGAGTCGTGCCGGCACGGCGCGTCGATCGCGTACGGCGCCAAGCCCGCCTCCACGGCCTGGATGCAGAGGTCGGCGCCGTAGAGGTGGAAGCCGCCCAGGCGCTCGTCGAAGCGCAGCGGGAGCGCCCTCGCGACCACGAGGCAGAGCTCGTCGAGGGTCTCGACCCGCGCCGGCAGCGGGCCGTGGTAGGCGGCGGCGCCGTCGGGGCCCGAGGCGTGACCGAAGTATCGCTTGCCGGCCCGGCCCATGGGGCCCGCGACGGCCCACGGCGGCTCGAGGCCCTCGAGCGCGGCGATCCCCTCGAGGAGCTTCCCCACCCACTCCCGCGGGAACACCACGTCCTCGTGGCAGAAGACGAGGAGGTCCCCCGCCGCGCGGGACCACCCGAGGTTCAACGCCTCGGGGGCCGAGCGCGGGTTCCCCGCGTTGTCGACGGGCAGGACCTCCAGGGCGAGCCCGCAGGGGTCGAGGGCCGCGATCGAGGCCCTGCACGCCGCGTACTCGGGCGCGTCGGCGACGCAGGTGATGAAGCTGATCGACCGGAAAGAGCTGGCGGAGGGAGCCACGCGCGCCAGCTTCCGCGGCGCGCCGACCCGCTGTCAAGCCCCGGGGCGGTCAAGCCCCGGCCCTCGCAGGGCCCGTCAATCGCTCAAGGCGATCCGCAGGATCTCGGCGAGAGCGTCCTCGGGGCTCGAGGAGGCCTCCGCGATGGCCCCCGAGGCCGCGATGGTCCAGGTCTCGAAGCTCTCCCGGTCGGTGGTGGCCGCCACGGCCACGGCTCCCGCCGTCGCCGCCGTGAAGGCGGGGCCGCCGAGGGCGAAGGCCGAGCCGGCGTCCTCGGTGACGGCGCCGGAGGAGTCGATCGTGAAGGAGAGGAAGCTCCCCCCCGAGCCCGTCACGGCGAAGAGCTTCGTCCCGTTCGCCGCGAGCTGCTCCACGCCCGAGCTCGAGACGGCGAAGGGCGATCCCCCGAGCGGGCTCAGGTCGCCGTCGCCGAGGAACGTGAACCCGCAGAGGGTCGCGCTCGACGCGTTGGCGGCGTAGAGGCGCGCCCCGGCCTGGACCATGGCCCGCGGCGACAAGAGCCCGCCCGACGTCACCGGCGAGGCGCCGTTCGGCAGGAGCTCGCCGTTCGTGTCGATGTCGAAGATGACGATCCGCCCGCCGGTCTCGCTCGCGACGTAGAGCCTGGAGGAGCGCACGAGGAGCGAGCGGCAGCCCGCGACGCCCATGCCAGAGTGCGGGCTCAAGGTCAGGACCCCGGTCCCCGCGTTCCGGTCGAAGATCGTGATGGTGCCGCTCGAGACGTTCGCGACGAAGAGGTGGCTCGAGTCGGCGGCGAGGTGCTTCGCGCCCACCCCGTCACCCGCGAAGGGCGAGCCCTCGACCGGGATCAGCATGTCCTCGTCCTCGTCCAGCTCGAGGACCGCCACGTCGTTCGACGTCGAGTGGGCGACGAAGAAGAAGCCGTCCTCGAAGAGCACGTCGTAGGGGTCCGTGCCGCCCGTCGAGGCCGCGCTCAAGTAGCGGACGTCCCCTTCGACGGCGTCGATCGAGTAGAGCCGGACGCGCCCCGCGGATCGGTTCTCGACCGCGGCGAGGTAGCGCCCGTTGTGGACCGTGACGGCCGAGCTCCTGCCGGCGGTCCCCCTCTCGGGCCAGACCCGGATCACCACGAAGGACTCCCTTGCCTCCTCCAGGTCCGCCCCGGAGTCCCACACGAAGGTGTGCGTGTCCCCCGCCGCGCTCACCGAGAGGCTCTCCGTGCCCTCCCCGCCAGGCCCCTGCGTGGCTTCCCGGAAGGAGCCGCCGTCGAGGCTGTAGCTCACCGCGATGTCCGCCTCCGAGACATCGCCCGAGAGGGTGTAGACCACCTCGACGAGCCCGGCCTGCGTTCCCGAAGGGGTCGTGACGGAGGCCTCGGCGCCGGGCCCGGAGCCGAACCAGGCGTCGTCCCCCTTGCAGCCGAGGGCCGCCAGCGCCACGGCGAGAGCCGCGACGCGAGGGCGCGCCGAACGTGTAGGACCTGTCTTCACCGTCACCGGAGGCTGGAGGGCTCGAGGTGTTCCAGAAAACCGCAGGACGGCGATCCCGTGGTCCCGTGGTCCCGTGCACAGGATCGCCCGCGGAGTATAGCATCCGGCCCTGCCTGAGGCCGGGAGGGGCCGGGAGGGGCGGGGAGGGAGGAGGGGCGTACGGAGGAGGAAGGGAAGGGAAAGTGCGGGATGGGGCACCGTAGGGCGAAGATAGAAATGCTAAAAGTTAAGCAGAATAGCGTCG
>JACQVW010000719.1 GCA_016209535.1 Planctomycetota bacterium
CCCACGGCCCGCATGCAGTACACCGCGGCGTCCTTCGCGGGGCCCCTCACCGAGCTCTTCCGGGCCCTCCTGCGGCCGCGGCGGCGGCTCGAGGCGCCCCGGGGCCTCTTCCCGGCGGAGGCGCGGCTCGAGAGCGCGACGCCCGACGTCCTTCGCGCCGGGCTCTGGGAGCCGGTCTTCCGGTGCGTGGCCGCCGCGCTCGCGCGGCTCCGCTGGCTCCAGCCAGGGCTCGTGCAGGTCTACGTGCTCTACATCGCCCTGGCGCTCGTCGCCCTCCTCTTCTGGACGCTCGCATAGCCTGACATGGAGATCCTCGAACGGCTCGCTCACACGGTCCTCGCGGCGCTCCTCGCGCCGCTCCTCCTCGGGGTCATCGCGAGGACGAAGGCCGCCTTCGCCGGTCGCCGGGGGCCGCCGCTCGTGCAGCCCTACCGGGACCTCCGGCGGCTCCTCGGGAAGGGGGCTGTCTACAGCACGACGACGAGCTGGGTCTTCCGCGCCGGCCCCACGGTGGGTCTCGCCGCGATCGTCACGGCCCTCCTCTTCGTCCCCCTGGGCACTCTGCCCGCGGCCTTCGCCTTCCCCGGCGACCTCGTCGCCGTGGCGGGTCTCCTGGGCCTCGCGAGGCTCTTCTCGGGGCGCGCCGCCCTCGACACGGGCTCGAGCTTCGAGGGCATGGGCGCGAGCCGGGAGGCGCAGATCGGCGCGCTGGCCGAGCCGGCCCTACTGCTGGCGCTCGCGGCGGCGGCGAGCGCCGCGGCCCGCGGCGGGGGCGACTGGTCGCTCTCGGGGATCCTCCCCGCGCTGTCGGGGGCGAGCTGGATCGCGCACGGCCCCACCCTCGCCATGGTGACCTTCGCCCTCCTCGGGGTGTTCCTGGCCGAGAACGCCCGGGTGCCCGTCGACGACCCGGCGACGCACCTCGAGCTCACCATGGTCCACGAGGTCATGGTCCTCGACCACGGCGGGCCCGACCTGGCGTTCATCCTCTACGGCGCCGCCCTCAAGCTCTGGGTCCTGGGCTCGGTCATCGTGGCGATCACGGTGCCCGTGCGGACGGGCTCGGCCTGGGTGAACGCCGCCGTGGCGGCGGGCGGCATGGTCCTCGTGGCGGTCTTCGTGGGCATCGTCGAGTCGTCGATGGCGCGCCTCCGCCTCATCCGCGTGCCCCAGTTCCTCGTGGGCGCGGCGGTCCTCGCCGTCGTCGCCTTGGCCCTCGTCCTGAGGTGATCGCGTGACGTCCCTGACCGACCTGCTGCTCGTCCTCCTCGTCCTGACGGGGTTCCGCCTCCTCGGCTTGAGCCGCCTCGGGGCCTCGATCCGCACGGCCGGCATGCAAGGGGTGCTCCTGGGGCTCCTGCCCCTCGTGGCGGGCGAGTCCTGGCCGCCCCTCCGCATGGGTCTCCTGGCCGGGGGCAGCATGGTCCTCAAGGGCCTCGTCTTCCCGTGGCTCCTCTTCCGGGCCCTGCGGGAGGCCGAGGTCCGCCGCGAGATCGAGCCCTTCGTCGGCTTCAACCTCTCGCTCCTCGCGGGGACCCTGTGCCTCGGCGCGTCGCTGTGGCTCGGGGGCGGCCTGCCCCTCCCGGGGAGCGCCCCGTCGAGCCTCGCGGTCCCGGCGGCGCTCTTCACGATCTTCTGCGGGCTCTTCCTGATCGTGGCCCGCAAGAACGCCCTCAACCAGGTCGTGGGCTACCTGGTCCTCGAGAACGGGATCTACGTCTTCGGCGTCACGGCCGTGCCGCACCAGCCGCTCCTCGTGGAGCTGGGGGTCCTCCTGGACGTCTTCGTCGCGGTCTTCGTCATGGGCATCACGGTGTTCCACATCCAGCGCGCGTTCGACCACATCGACACGGACCAGCTCTCGAGCTTGAAGGACTGACGCGATGCTCCCGGCGCTCTGCGCGATCCCCTTCGCGGCGGGCCTCCTGGCCTTCGCCGTCCGGCGCGACGGGCCCCGCCGCGTCCTCCTCGTGGGCGCGGCGGCCGCCCACGCGGCGCTCGCGGCCGCCGTGTGGCTCGAGCCGCCCACGGAGGCAACCGCCGGAGCCTGGTTCGCCCTCGATGCGGCGGGATGCCTCTTCCTGGGGCTGACGAGCGCCCTCTTCCTCGCCGCGAGCGTCTACGCCGTGGGCTACCTGGCGCGCGAGGGGTCCGGCCGGCGCGAGGACTTCGAGGAGGGCTTCCCCTTCGCCAACGCGCCCGAGGCGGTGTTCGCGGGCTGCCTGCTCCTCTTCCTCGGGACCATGACGCTCGTGTGCGCGAGCCAGCACCTGGGCATGCTCTGGGTGGCCGTCGAGGCCACGACGCTCGCGAGCGCGCCCCTGATCTACTTCCACCGGCACCGGCGGTCCCTCGAGGCGACGTGGAAGTACCTCCTCGTCTGCTCCGTGGGCATCGCCGTGGCGCTCCTCGGGACGTTCCTCCTCGCCGTGGCCTGCCCGGGGCAGGGCGATGGCTCTCCGCTCGTCCTGGGTTCCCTCGTCGGCGCGGGCCCCGCGCTCGCGGCGCCCTGGCTCAAGGCGGCCTTCGCGCTGCTCCTGGTCGGTTACGGGACGAAGATGGGCCTCGCGCCCTTCCACGCGTGGCTCCCCGACGCTCACAGCGAGGCCCCGTCGGTGGTCTCGGCGCTCCTCTCGGGGGCGCTCTTGAACTGCGCCTTCCTGGGCATCCTGCGCGCCGGGCAGGTGCTCGGGGCCGCGGGGCACGCCGCCTTCTACCGGGAGCTCCTGGTGGTCTTCGGGATCCTGTCCATGGCCCTGGCGGCGGTCTTCATCGTGCGCCAGGGGGACTACAAGCGGATGCTCGCGTACTCGAGCGTGGAGCACATGGGGATCCTGGCCCTCGGAGTGGGCCTCGGGGGATCGGCGGTCTTCGGCGCCCTCCTCCACGCCGTGAACCACTCCCTGACCAAGGGGGCGCTCTTCCTCGTCGCGGGCAACGTGCTGGCCGCCTACCGCACGAAGTCGACCTCGGAGGTGCGCGGGATCCTGCGGACGCTGCCGCTCTCGGGGGTCCTCTGGGTCCTGGGGTTCCTCGCCGTCGCCGGCTCGCCGCCCTTCGGCCCCTTCCTGAGCGAGCTCGTGATCTTCAAGGCGGCCGTCGACGGGGGGCATCTCCTGATCGCCGCCGCGTACGTGGCGCTGCTGGCGCTGGTCTTCGCCGGCATGTCGGCGACGGTCCTCGGCATGTCGCTGGGCGAGACCCCGGAGGCCCCCGGGGCTCCGGCGCGACCCCTGCGAGGGGAGCGCCTGCTCGCCGTCCTGCCGCCGGCGGCCCTCGCCGCCGCGGTCCTGTGCCTGGGGCTCCACGTGCCGGGCGGGCTCGCCAAGCTCCTTGCGGCGGCGGCGGCCGTCCTGGGGGGGAGCTGATGGCGACCCGGCTCACCTTCACCCTTCGGAACGGCGAGGCGGCGCCCCTGGGCGAGGTGCCGCTCGTGGCGCCGGGCGAGCTCCGCGAGGCCGTGCTCCGGTCCGTCGAGGCCGGCTCAAGGCTTTCGGCCTTCTTCGGAGCGCCCGCCGCGAAGGGCGTGAGGCTCCATGCCGTCCTCGCGCAGCCCGAGGACGGGGCCTTCGCCATCCTCGCCGCCGATGCCGGCGAGTCCTTCCCGTCCCTCACGCCGGCTTGTCCCGAGGCGCACCTCTTCGAGCGGGAGATTGCCGAGCAGTGGGGCGTGAGGCCCGAGGGGCACCCGTGGCTCAAGCCCGTGCGCTTCCACCGGTCGTACCGGTCCGGGACCGACGCCTGGGGCAGGGCGCCGGGGGAGCCGATCGAGCCCGGCGTCACGGAGTTCTTCCGGGTCGAGGGCCCCGAGGTGCACGAGGTGGCCGTCGGGCCCGTGCACGCGGGGGTCATCGAGCCGGGGCACTTCCGGTTCCAGTGCGAAGGGGAGACCGTGCACCACCTCGAGGTCTCCCTCGGCTACCAGCACCGCGGCGTGGAGAGGGCGCTCGCCGGCGGGCCGGACAAGCGCACGCTCCACTACGTCGAGACCCTCGCGGGCGACACGACGGTGGGCCACGCGACGGCCCACGCCGAGGTCGTCGAGGCCCTCGGGGGCTCGGCGGCGCCGGCGCGGGCCCAGGCCGTGCGGGCCGTCGCCCTCGAGCTCGAGCGGCTCGCGAACCACGCGGGCGACCTGGGCGCCCTCGCCGGCGACATCGGGTTCCAGCCCACGGCGGCCTTCTGCGGCCGACTCCGTGGCGACTTTTTGAACCTGACGGCGCTCCTCTGCGGGAGCCGCTTCGGGCGCGGCCTCGTGCGGCCCGGCGGCGCCGGCTTCGACCTCGACGAGGAGCGCGCCGCGAGGGGCTCCGAGCGCATCCAGGCAGCGCTCCGGGACATGGCCGGAGCCGCGGGCCTCCTCTGGAGCACCTCGAGCGTGCTCGCGCGCTTCGAGAACACGGGGCGCGTGACGCGGGAGGACTGCGTCCGCCTCGGGCTCGTGGGCGTCGCCGCCAGGGCCTGCGGGCTCGAGCGGGACGCGCGGGCCGAGTTCCCCTCGGGGATCTACCGCGTCGCCCAGGTGCCCGTCTCGACGTGGCGCACGGGCGACGTCTTCGCCCGGGCCTACGTGCGCTGGCTCGAGGTGCAGCGCTCGGCGGCGTTCGTCGTGGAGCAGATCCGCGCGCTGCCCGGCGGCCTCGTGAGGAGCGGCGTCGGGTCCCTGGCCCCGGACTCGATCGCCTTGAGCCTCGTCGAGGGCTGGCGGGGGGAGATCTGCCACGTGGCGCTGACGGACTCGAGGGGACGCTTCGCGCGGTACAAGGTCGTGGACCCCTCGTTCCACAACTGGCAGGGGCTCGCCGCGGCGATGCGGGGCCAGCAGATCTCGGACTTCCCCCTCTGCAACAAGTCCTTCAACCTCTCGTACTGCGGGCAGGACCTGTAGGAGCACCGGATGATCAAGGCCCTCCTCGGCCGGCTTCACCAGGGGCACCGCACGATCCCCTTCCCCGAGGGCGCGCCGGCCCTGCCGGACCGGTTCCGGGGGCGGCCCCTCGCCGACGCGTCGAGGTGCCCCGTGGGGTGTCGCGACTGCGCCGAGGCCTGCCCGACCGAGGCCATCGCCCTGGGCCGCGCCGGGGACAAGGCGTCCGTGAGGATCGACCTGGGCCGCTGCCTCTTCTGCACGGACTGCGTCGAGGCGTGCCCCGAGGGCGCCATCGCGTACGGCGGGGACCACCGCCTCGCGGTGCGCCGGCGCGAGGACCTCGTCACCGAGGGCATCGAGGGCGAGGCCATCGCGCTCGCCGGGGCCCTCGACGCCAAGATGCGGCGCCTCTTCGGGCGGTCCCTGAGGCTGCGGCAGGTGAGCGCGGGGGGCTGCAACGCCTGCGAGGCCGACGTGAACGTCCTCCAGACCATCGTCTTCGACCTGGGCCGATTCGGGATCCAGCTCGTGGCGTCCCCCCGCCATGCCGACGGGCTCCTCATCACGGGCCCGGTCACGGCGAACATGCGCCTCGCGCTGCGGAAGACCTACGAGGCCGTGCCGTCGCCGAAGATCGTGATCGCCGTGGGGGCCTGCGCGATCTCGGGCGGACCGTACATCGGTCACGAGGAGGTCGCGGGCGGCGCGGGCGGTGCGGGCGCCGTCGTGCCCGTGGACCTCTACGTGCCCGGCTGCCCGCCGCACCCCCTCACGATCCTCGACGGGCTCCTGCGCCTCCTCGGGAGGCTCGAGGACGCCCGGGAGGAGGGGCGGTAGTGGCCCCCGGGGGCGACGATCGGGCGGCCGAGGGCACGGGCGCGGGCGCGGGCACGGCGCCGCCCGGGCGCTGGGTGACGCGGACGGTGCTCGGGATCGTCCTCGCGACGTTCCTCTCGGACTTCGGCCACGAGGCGTGCACCGCCGTCCTGCCCTTCTTCATCGCCCGAGCCGGCCTGGGCGCGGCGGCGCTGGGGTGGATCGAGGGGGTCGCGGACCTCTTCGTGAGCCTCTCGAAGCTCGCCGGGGGCTACGTGGGGCAC
>JACQVW010000720.1 GCA_016209535.1 Planctomycetota bacterium
ACACAGGGGCGACCTCGAAGTCCGTCTTCAGCTGTTCGAAGCGCTTCTCCGGGAGCGGCTGGTGCTTGTAGGCGTGAAGGTGTCAGTGCCGGTCCAAAACTGACCCACCTGGCCACCAAGATTTGACCCACCCTGGCAGGGTGCGGCGCCGAGCATACGTCCGATGCTCGCCTCGCCCTGGATCGCTCTCTTGCTCGCATGCCTCGCGCAGCCGGCCCCCGACCCCCTCGAGATCCGCCTCCTCGGCGGCCCCGTGCGCCGCCCCCTCCTCGACGGCGAGGCTCCCGAGCTCCTGAAGGGCCCGGGCGGCGAGCCGCGCTACCTCGTGCGGGGGAGGCAAGTGGGGCTCCGCATCGACGAGCCCGCGTTCGCGACGCCGGGGACGACCCTCTCGTGGTCGTGGTGCAAGGAGAAGGGGGTCGTCGTGGTCATCCAGGTGGCCCTCGTGAGCCCCGAGACGGGCCAGACGCGGTACCTCGGGTACGGCGCGGGGGCGTGGAGCGAGCCGCCATCGCCGGACTCGACGGTGGAGGTCTTCTTGAGCCGCGAGCCTCCGCGGGCCGAGGAGCGCGTCGAGCGGGACCTCGAGGCCGACGTGCGCCTCGCGCTGGGCTGGACGGGTGCGCGCATCGCGGGCGTCTACCTGTCGCCCTGGGACGGGGAGCCGGGGGTCTACTCCGATGTCGTGATCGCGGGCGCATCGCCCGCCGACCCCGCCGCGAGGCGGCGCGCGGAGGACCTCGAGGCCAGCCTCCGCGCCGGGACCGGCGACTACAGGCCGCTGCGGCTCAAGGACTCCGGCGAGCGGCGCGCCGAGCGCTTCGAATGGAGCTTCGAGGAGTGCGCGCCGGGCCGGAGCTCGGGCTCGAACGAGTGGAGTGCCTTCGGGATCGACGGCGACCGCGACTCGAACGCCATGGGGCGCGGCCTCCGAGTGCGCTACCCGCTCTTCGACCTGGTCTTCCGCCTCGAGGACGGCGGGCGGGAGATCGAGCCGGGCGGGCTCGAGAGCTTCCGGCTCGGGCTCGTCCGGGGGCGGCTCCCGGCCATCGCGGCGTCCTGGGAGCACGAGGGCGTCTCGTACCGCGTCAGCGCGATGACGGTCCCCGGCGGCGCGCTCGGCGCCGGCAACTTCGACCTCTACAAGCTCGAGGCGCGGGCGGGGGAGAAGCCCTCGGCGAGCCGGCTCGCGGCCGCCCTCGACGGCCCGCCGGACCTGTACCTCGAGGACGAGGGGACCGCCGCGCCGGGCGCGGCGGGCGGCGGCGCCGCCGTCGTGCGCGGGCAGGGGGCCGCGCCGCTCCTCGTCGCCGATCGGCCGGCCTCGAGCGAGCTCGTCCTCCGCGACTGGGGCTGCTGCGACCGGCGCGCGAAGGCGTACGCGACGGGCGCCCCGGCGAAGGTGGAAGCGGCCATCGGCACGTACCGCCTCGGGCTCGAAGGCCTGCCCGTGACGTACCGCCTGCGGGCGGAGCCCGGGAAGCGCCACGTCGTCTGCCTCGCCTCGAGGGGCACCTCCTCGAGCGGCCCCGGGGGCCCGGCGATTGGGTCCTCGAGCACCGCGCCGAGGGCTGCGGGCCCGTGGCGATCGACGCCTTCGAGGGCTTCCGGGGGCAATCCGCGCCGTTCTTCGCGGTCCTCGAGGGCGCCCGCGACGCGGACGGAGACGGCTTCATCGAGGTCTCGGTGGGCGTCGCGGCCTCGTCGCGCGTCCGCCACACGCGCATGAGCGCGGCCTACCTGCTCCCCGAGGGCACGCGGGTCGACGACCCCGAGGCGGTCTGGAGCGGAGCTTGGAACGGCCGCTGCCTGCTGCGAGCCGACGCCGGCGCCACGCCGGAGCAGGGGCCGCAGAACCAGCTCTACGACACGAGCGACGTGGGCATCGGGCGCCTCTGGCTCCGCTACCGCTGCGAGCTCCGGGCGGGGGAGTCGCGGACCTGGTGGCTCAAGGTTCCGCCGATCCACCGCCGCGAGCCCTCGAGCATGGGCTACATCGCCCACGCCTTCCGCGACGTGCTCCCCGGCGAGGCGGTGCCGGCCTTCGGACCCGAGCAGGTCCGCGCCCTCGCGGCGCTGGACCCGCTCCGGGCCGAGGAGGCCACGGTGCGCCGCTGGGAGCGCTTCTTTTCGGGCGCGGCGCGGATCGACGTGCCCGACGGGGTGCTCCAGGACATCTTCCTCTCGCGCCTCGCCACGAGGGCCATCCTCGACGTCTCCCTCGGCCCGGACTTTGCCTACAACGCCTGCAGCGCATTCTTCTACTTCGACCACGCCTGGCGCGACCACGCCTACGTGGTCACGGCGCTCGACCTCGCGGGCCTCCACGACCGCGCCGAGCGCCTGCTCCGAGCCTACTGCGCGGAGGCGAAGGACGTCCCGCCGGGCCCAACCGCCTTCGATGGCAAGCCGCTCCGCCTCGGCATGCTCGAGAGCGGGCTCTGGCAGACTCGCCCGGGCCAGTACGACACGCAGGGGCAGAACATCTGGGCCCTCGTCGAGCACTGGAGGCTCACGGGGGACCGCGGGTGGCTCGAGAGGACGGCTTACCCCTACGTCCGGCGCGGGGCCCTCTGGATCGTGGGCTCGCGCCGGCGGCACAGGGAGGAGGTCAAGGACCCCGACGATCCCAGGTACGGGCTGATCGAGCCGGGGGGCATGGAGGTCCTCGAGGTGGGGAAGGGCATGCACATGTACTACATGAACGCCTTCGCGGTCCTCGGGCTCCGGGAGGCGGCCGAGGCCGCGGCGGCGCTCGGGCTCCGGGACGACGCGAAGCTCTTCGAGGCGGAGTGCGCGGACCTGAAGCGGAGCCTCCGCAGGTCCTTCGAGAGGACCTTCCGGCGCACGGGCCTCTACGAGGGGCACCTGTGGTTCGGCGTCGAGCCCGAGGGCGTCGGCATGTACGGCTTCTGGGCCCACAACGTGCTCCTCTGGCCGTGCCGCGCCCTCGACCCGCACGATCCCATGCTCACGGCCACGATCCGGCGCCTCGAGCGGATGGCCTCGGCCTGGGGAGGCGGGCTCCACTCGGAGGGCCCGGGGAGTTTCTGGCCCTACATCGGCGCCGACCGCGCCGTCGGGCACCTGCTCCGCGGCGAGCCCGACCGGGCCCTCGACTACTTCTGCGCCTTCACCGACACCGCGGGCGGCACCTTGAGCTGGGGCGAGGGGTACTCGAACCTCACGGCCGGCGGGGATCAGCCGCACCAGTGGGCCGACGCGCAGTGGATCCACCTCTTCCGGCGCCTCCTCGTCCTGGAGGACGGCCCCGGGCTGCACCTCACGCCGGCCACCTTCCGCCGCTGGTCCGGCGGAGCTCGACCCATCGCGGTCTCGCGGCTGCCGACCCACTTCGGCGACCTGGACATGACGGTGACCCCGAGCGGCGGCGGGAGCGCCCTCGACTACCGGATCCGGGTCGCGCCCCGGGGAGATCAGGCCTCGAGGCCCCTCGAGAGGCTCATCGAGCACCCGCGGGCGGCCGGAGGGCGGCGCATCCTGCGCGCCGAGGTGGACGGCGAGCCCTCGCGGGCGTTCTCGGGCGATGCCGTCGTCGTCCCCGAGCCGCGCCGGGGCGCCGAGCTCCGCATCCGGATCGAGGTGGAGCATGAGCCTTGAGCTGACGGCCCTCGACTGGGCCATCGCGATCCTCGCCTTCGGGGGGAGCATCGCCGTGGGCCTCCACCTCGCGCTCAGGGCCCGCGCCTCGCGCTCCTCGAGCGAGTTCTTCCTCGCGGGCCGGCGCATGCTCTGGCCCGTCGTGGGCGCCTCGCTTTACGCCACGAACATCGGGGCCGAGCATCTGGTCGGGCTCTCGGGCGACGCGTACCGCTACGGCCTCTGCGCCGGCACCGTCGAGCTGACGATCCCGCTCTGCCTCGGCTTCGCCTGCGCCTTCCTCTTTCCCTACTACCTGCGCAACCAGGTCTACACGATCCCCGAGTTCCTCGA
>JACQVW010000063.1 GCA_016209535.1 Planctomycetota bacterium
GGGGGACGACGGCCTCAAGGCGTAGTCCTCCGCGCCCACGCTGACGAACTTCGGGTCGCTGGAGATGTTCCTGATCCCGGGGAAGACGCCGCTCGAGATGTCCGAGTACGTGAAGCCGGCCGTCGAGAGCGCATCGAGCTTCACGTCGGCGATGTTGTTCCAGACGATCATGCTGTGGAACGTGCCGTGCCCGCCGTCGGAAGCCCCCGCCTTCGCGTAGAGGTTGATGCCCTCCTGGTTCCCCACGAGCGTGTTGTGGTGCGCCTCGGTGATGCGGATGCCGCTCTTCAAGGACATCCCGGTCCCCGAGTCGTAGATGAGGTTGCCCGTGACGGTGGGGGGGCCCAGGGGGCCGTCCATCTCGAGCGAGAGCGCCTTGTCGGCGACGTTCCGGATGACGTTGTCGCGGATGTCCACCGTCGTCTCCTGGAGGTCGATCCCGTCGTCGGAGCCGTCCTCGATGAGGCAGCGCTCGATGCGCGACCGCTCCGTGCCGTTCAAGTCGAAGTCGATGGCGTCCTTGTCGCCCACCATGCCGCGGAACGTCGAGTCGAGGATGATGACGGTGGAGCTCGTGCAGTGGACTCCCTCGTTGATCTTCTCGAAGAGCGAGCCGCGGACCTCCACGCGAGCGTCGGTGCCGTCGACGGCGTTGGCCGTCAAGAAGCGGAAGGAGCAGCCGTCGACGAGGAGCTTCGAGCCCACGGGCGCCACGCAGCCGGCGAAGCCGGATGGGTTGTCCCCGAACTCGAGGTCGCAGTAGCGGAGCGTGTGGGTGACGCTTCCCGCCGCGGTGCCGGTGCCGTCGATGGCGATTCCCCCCCAGCGGTTCGCACAGCTCAGGGCCCGGAAGAGGATCGGCTTCTGGGCGGTGCCGAGCGCCTGGATCTCGCCCCGGACGATGATGGAGGCGCCCGACTGGCCGATGACCAGCGTCCCGGGGTCGATGAGGAGGCGCGAGCCCGCCGGAATCGTGACGTCGGCCGTCATGAGGTAGGGTCCGTCCGTCTCGGTCCACCGCGTGGTGCCCGAGAGGGTCCCCGAGACCTGGGTCGGGGCCCGCGCGAGCCGCTTCACCGTCAAGGTCAGGGTCTCGAAGGGCGTCCCCGTGCCGTCCGGGCTTGCGAAGGCCTGGACGAGCACCTGGTTGTCCCCCGGGCCGAGCGAGACCGCCGCGGACCAGACGGCCCGGAAGGGGTCGTAGCTCGCGAGCGCCCCCGCGACCTTGATGGAGCCGGTCAGGTAGGCGTTGGCGCGGCCCTCGAGCCCGATCGAGTCGCTCGTGGCGTAAAGCACCGTGCCGCAGCCGAGCCCGCCGGAGGCCCCGGCCCCGGTCATGAGCTCCGGGATGAGGGACAGGTCGCTCGAGCCGGGATCCTGGTTGAGGGCCTGGATCGCGAGCACGTTGTTCCCCGCGACGAGGCGGCCGATGAAAGCACCGAGGTCGATCATCTCGGGCGTGCCCGCCTCGCGGCCGTCGGTGGCCGTGGCGTCGGGGGCGACCGCGCCGCCCGCGTTCCCCGGCGCGTTGCGGCGCGCCACCTCCACGCCGTTCAGGTAGGCCACGAAGCCGTCATCGAAGTCGATCTCGAGGGCGAGCGAGCCGACCAGGGCAGGGTCCGCCACGGTGAAGACCCGCCGCGCGTAGACCGTGGTGTAGTTGTCCTCCATGTCGCCGAGGACTGTGGCGTCGTCCCCGTCGCCGTACCCTATGCCGGTGGGCCCGACCAGGAACGCCTGGTCGTCGTAGCCGCGCTGCGTCCAGGCGAGGGTAGCTCCGGGCGGCGCCTGCGTGCCCTTCCAGTACCTCCACGGGTCGCCCACCTGGACGAGGCGGACGCTCGTGGCGAGGCTCGAGACGCCCGCGCTCAGCTCCACGGGCACGTTCGAGTCGATGAAGCCGATCCGGTTCGTGATGAAGGTGTCGAGGCCGTCGATGGTGCCGAAGCCGAAGAGGAAGTCGATCAAGACGAAGCGCTGGCGCGTCTCGAAGCGGTTGAAGGCACCGTGGCGCAGGCTGACGAGGCTCTCGTAGTAGAGGGGGGCGAACCGCGGGTGCGTGAGGAACCGGCGCACGCTCGGGAGCTGGGGGCGGAAGAGCCGCTCCCCGGCATCGCGGAAGGACTCCTCGATATCCCAGGGCACGAGGAGCCACTTGCCCGCGTCGGGCCGTCTCGAGGTGAAGGGCACCCGGTAGAGGAAGTAGTCCTCGCCGCTCGCCGTCTGGATCGAGCCGTCGGGGTTCGAGAGGAGCCCCTGGAGCGCGAGGTAGCGCGCCCACTCGTTCACGTCGACGAGCGCTTCGATGACGTCCGGGAAGAGCTCGTCCGGCGTCTGGGTCCTGTCGAAGGCGCGGCACAGCTCGATCACGTCCGAGTAGTCGGCCTCCTCCTCGTTGGAGCGCTTCTGGTAGTAGGGGGCGTAGTCGGCCGGGTCCTCGCCGTAGTAGGTGAGGTCCCCCGCCCGCGGGTCGTCGTTCGGGTCCAGGGCGCGGTAGAAGTTCCCCGAGTCGCTCGCGTCCCCGAAGAACCGCTCCAGGAAGTCCTCGTCCATGTGCTCCTTCCGCACGTACCGCGGATCGAGCGTCCCCTGGAACGTCAGGTTGACGCTCCACTCCTGGGGGTAGGGCATCCCGGCGCGCCGGAAGAGGTCCGAGGCGAGCAGCTCGTGCTCGATGTCGCTCGAGTTCAAGTTCAGGTGCTCGATGTCCTCGAAGCGGTCCTCCGAGGGGAGGTCGATCCGGTAGGACTTGCGCTCCGAGCTCCGGACCTGGGTCCCGCGGTAGCGGATGCCGGAGAGGTGACGCACCTTCGCGTCGCCGTCCCTGGCGACGTGGACGAACGTGCAGGGCAGGAGCTCATTCGACTCCACGGGGCGCGTCCCGAGCTCGCTCAGGTCCGTGGCGGCCATCACCACGTAGTAGCTCTCGGAGGGGTTCACGGGGAGCGAGGCCGCCAGGGTCTGGTAGAGGAAGAAGGGGCCCGCGAAGCCGGGGTAGGGCGGCACGGGCGGCGCCCTCGGCACCACGGCCGGCGTGCCCCCGGCGGCGAGGCGGGCCCGCACTTGGAAGCCCACGACGGCCCGGTCCGGCTGGGCCGGGATCTGGCCCCCGTGCTCCCCGTCGCCGGCGGCCCCGTCTCCCGAGAGGCCGTCGTCCTTCAAGGCCACGGTGCCGCTCGCGCCGCCGCCTTCCCGGTGCCACAGCACGTCGACGGTCGAGACGGCCGACGCCGCCGAGACGCGGCACCTCACCGTGACGGCCTGGCCCGGGCGTGGCACCGCGGGGGAGTGCTCCACCTTGCCGATCACGGGGGCCGGCGCCGCCGCGAAGGAGACGTTCGCGGCCCCCGGCGTTCCGCCGGGCGGCCCCGCGGCCCAGGCCGCGCCGTCGCGGTTGTCGAGGCGCGGGTGGATCAGCTCCAGGGTGCGGCTCGTCCCGTCGGCGGTCGCCGGCCAGGCGCTCCCGCGGAAGGTCTCGTCGTCCGTGCCGTCCTCGGGCTCGACGTCGTTCAGGGGCCCGCCGTCGCCGTACTTCACGTGGTCGGCGCGGTTCCCGAGGGCGTCGTTGAGGTTGATCGTGTCGGAGTCGTGCGCCAGATCCTTCCGCCAGTCGCCGAGGACCTTCGCCGGGTCGAAGCCCGGGTGCTCGGCGAGGAACGTCGCCCGCGACGAGGCGAGGACGAGGTGCCCGCCCGCCGGGATGCTCACGGCCGGCGAGGACGGGATCAGGAGCTCGACGCCCTTCGAGAGGCTCCAGCCGGCGACGTTCACGGGCGAGGCGCCTCGGTTGTGGAGCTCGATCCACTGGCGGAGGTCCGAGCACTTCGCCGTGCAGCCTCCGCCCGGCGCGACGTACGGCGGGTGGAAGTAGATCTCGTTCACGACGACGTCCGCCGTGAGCTGGACCGCGTTCGCGGCCCCCGGCGAGGGGGCCGTCATGAGGTAGAGGTCGTCCCCGCCGTCGGGGACGGGGCCGAAGCTCAAGCCGCTCGAGCCCGCCGGCGGGACACGCGGGTCCAGGGCGTCGACGAAGTGGTCCTCGCCCGTGGCTCCGTCCCGCCGCACGAGGACGTAAGCCCCGGCGACGAGCGCGGTCGAGAAGCCGAGCTGCGCGTCCGTGAAGGTCACGCGCCCCCGCGCCGGGACCTGCGTCGCGCCGGGGATGTCGAAGCGGTGGCCCGCGGCGTTCAGGACAGCGTGCGACCCGAGCGGGAACGCCGTCCCCCCGCGGTTGTAGAGCTCGAGGAAGCCCGGGCTGCCCTCCTCCGTGGGCTTCAGCTCGTTCACGACGACCTGGGACCGCGTCTCGCGCGTCGACGGCGGCCGGACCGCGATCGAGAGCTCCGCCTCGATGAGGAAGTCGCTGCTCGAGCGCGTGTTGTTGAGCCCGTGCACCGCGACGGCGTTCTGCCCAGCTCCGAGGGCTCCCACGAAGGGATCCAGGTTGAAGAGGGCCTGCCCGCCGCCTCCGGCGTCGGCCGTGGCGTCGAAGGGGGGCGGCGCCCCAGCGTTCGCGGCGTTCGCGCGGCCCACCTCGGTGCCGTTCACGTAGGCGACGCAGGCGTCGTCGTAGCGCACGGCGAGGCTGAGGCTCAGGTCTCCGGCGGCGATCCCCGCGAGGTCCGCCGCGGTCAACGTGAACCTGGAGCGGATGTAGACGGTCGTGTAGCTCCCTTGCATGTCGGCGAGCTCCGTCTCGAAGGGCTGGTTCCCGTAGCCGAAGCCGCCCGGGGCCGCGGGCCACGAAGCGTCGCTGAATCCGAGGGTCGTCCAGGCGGTCCTCGGGTTCGAGGCCTCTTGCGTGCCCTTGAAGTACCGCCAGTTGTCCTGGGCGGCGGCGAGGACCCGGGTCGAGCCGCCGGCCCCGGCCCGCGAGCTCGGGGCCCCCGGCGTCCCGTCGACGGAGACGCTCGAGGCCCAGGCTCGGCCCACGTCGGGGACGGCGTGAGGATCGAGCAGCTCGAGGCTCGGGCCGAGGCCATCGCACCTCGAGGGCCACGTCCCCTCGTCGTCGTAGTGCACGCGGCTCATGACCTCGCTCCGCGCGTTGGAAAGGGCCAGGATCTCGCCGTCGTTGTCGAGGCGGCTCGTGTAGGGCCCGAGCGCCCGCTGGAGGCCGTAGCGCGCGATCGCGTGGGGCGGATCGGGGCTCACGACGAGGAACCCCTTGGGCTCGAGGACCGTGCCCGCGGCGAACGTCATGCTGATCCCCTCCGTGAACGACCACCCGCCGAGGTCGACCGCTGCGGGGCCCCGGTTGTACAGCTCGATGAACTCGTCCCGGTCGTCTCCGCTGAGAGGGTTGTAGTGGATCTCGTGGATGACGACGTCGAAGTCGCTGGGCCGGGCGGGGGGGGTGAGCGCCACGAGGGCGGCGACCGCGAAGGGACGTATCCTCATTGCTTCTCGCTTCTCTCGATCTCCCTCAAGACTTGCCCTTCATTCCTTGTTAGGCTGGAACCAGGACCCCATGAAGGCCTCGATTATAACCCGCGCAGGCGGTCCGGCCGAGATTGGACTACGGCGAGGCCCCAGGGCCGTGCCCGGAGTCACGAGGCTTCTCGCCGCCCTGGGCCTGGCCTGCCTCGCCCCCTTCGCCTGCTCGCGCCGCGAGGAGGCGGTCACGGTGTACACGTCGGTCGACGACGTCTTCGCCCGGCCGGTCCTCGAGGGCTTCGAGCGGGAGACGGGGATCCGCGTCCGCGCCGTCTTCGACGCCGAGGCCGTGAAGACGACGGGCCTCTACCACCGCCTCCTGGCCGAGAGGGAACGGCCCTCGGCGGACGTCTTCTGGAGCTCCGAGCCGGCGCGGACCGTCCAGCTTGCGGGGGCGGGGATCCTCGCACCGTACGCGTCGCCGAGCGCGGCGGGCATCCCCGGCTCGCTGCGCTCGGGCGCGGCGCTCTGGACGGGCTTCGCGGCGCGGGCGAGAGTGCTCGTCTACAACGTGCGGCGCGTGTCCGAGGCGGAGCGCCCCCGCGCCATCCGGGACCTCCTCGAGCCGCGCTTCCGGGGCGAGGCCGCGGTCTCGGACCCGCTCTTCGGCACCATGGCGACCCACGCCGGCGCCCTCCGGGCCATCCTGGGGAAGGAGGCCATGGAGGACCTCTTCCGCGCCCTTGTCGAGAGCGGCGTGAAGGTCCTCCCGGGGAACTCCGTGGTGCGGGACCGCGTCGCCTCGGGGGAGCTGAAGGTGGGGCTCACGGACACGGACGACGCGGCCGTCGCGGTCGCGAAGGGCCTGCCCCTTGGGATCGTCTTCCCGGACCAGAATGTGCTGTACCCGGGGCTGGGGCGCCCCCTCGGGGCCTTCGTCTTCCCCAACACGGTCGCCCTCGTCGCGGGCGGGCCGAGGCCGGAGCTGGGGAGGAAGCTCATCGACCACCTCCTCCGTCCCGAGACCGAGGCGGCCCTCGCGCGATCCGAGTCGGCGCAGATCCCCGTGCGCCCGGGCATCCCGGGTCCAGCGCCCATCGAGGTGCCGGCGGATCTCCTCCGCATGGAGGTCGCCCTGGAGGACGTGGTCCGGGGCATCGAGGAGTCGGCGCCCTTCCTGAGGAAGCTCTTCGGGCGATGACCTCGGGTCCGGAGCGGAGCTGGACGCGACGCGGGGCGGTGCTCCGGGGCGCCCTCGCGGCCTTCCTCCTCGTGCCGATCGGCTACCTCGCGACGCTCTCCCTCCTGCGCGACGGCGGACCCGGCCTCGAGGCCTACGCCGGGGCGCTGGGGCTCGAGCCTCTGCCCCTCCTCCTGCGCACCGCGCTGCTCGCGGCGGCGGCCACGGCCCTCGCGGCCGCTATCGGCTGCGGCGCCGGCGTCCTCGTCGAACGGCGGCTCTTCCCCTTCCGCGGAGCGATCCGGGCCGCGGCGTCCGTGCCGCTCCTCCTTCCCCCGGCCTTCCAGGTGGCCGTCCTCGAGCGCCTGGCGGCGCCGCGGGGCGCGCTCCACGCGGCGCTCTTCTGGGTCGCGGACGTCGACCCCGCGCGGCCCTTCCCGATCCGGAACGTGCTCGGCGCCGTCGCGGTCCTGGGCGTGAGCTACTCGCCCATCTTCTTCCACTTCGCCTGCGAGGGCCTCCGGGGGGTGCCCCGCGAGCTCGTGGACGCCGCGCTCGTGGCCCGGGGGCCCTGGGCCGCGCGCCTCCGGGTCATGCTCCCGCTCTCCCTCCCGGCCCTCACGGCCGCCGCCGGCATCGTCTTCACGCTCTGCCTCCTCAACTACGAGGCGCCGCGGCTCCTCGACGTGACGACCTACCCGGTCCGCATCCACGCGGACTTCGGGGCCCTCGACGACCCGGGCCTCGCCTTCGCGGGGACGATCCCCTTCTTCGCGCTGTCGGCGGCCTCGCTGCTCGCGGCCCTGGCCTGGGCGGACCGCCGCGGATTCGCGCTCGCGGGGCGAGAGAGCCCCGAGGGCCTCGCGGCGGAGCGGCGTCCGGGCCCGCTCGCCTGGGCCGCCGTCCTGGGCTGGCTCGGGCTCACGGTCGCCTTGCCCCTGGCGACGCTCGCCCGCCTTGCCGGCCCGCCTCGCGCCTACGGCGCGGCCTGGCTCACGGACTGGGAGAAGGTGCTCGCGAACGCGACCGTGACGGGCCTCGCGGCCCTCGCCTCGGCTGCGATCGCGGCCCTGCTCCTCCTGCCGCCGCGGGAGACGGTGCGCGTGCGGGCCTGGCTCTTCCTGCCCTTCGCGCTGCCCGGATCGCTCCTGGGCTTCGCCCTCCTCAAGCTCTTCCGCATGGGCCCCCTCTTCGCCGTCTACGACCACTGGTCGATCCTCGTCATCGCGAAGGCCCTCCAGTTCTTCCCCGTGGCGTACCTCGCGCTCGGGGCGCAGCTCCGGAGCGTGCCGCGGGACCAGTGGGAGGCGGCAGACCTCGTCCCGGGGGCGCTCCGGCGCTGGCTGCGGGTGAGGATCCCGCTGGCGGCGCCGGGCCTGGCCGTCGGCGCGGTGGCCGCGGCGCTCCTCTCGAGCGGCGAGCTCACGGCGACCCTCCTCCTTGCCCCGGGAGACCAGCCGCTCCTGGTGCGGATCTACAACTTGCTCCACTACGACCCCGAGCGCGACGTGCTCGCGGCCCTGTGCATCTACCACGCGGCGAGCGTGGTGGCGGTGGTCGCGGCGCTGTGGGGGCTGGGGCGGCTCGCGGGGAGGGGGTTCACGGGCCGTCACCGCGCCTCGAACAGCTCCCCCGTCCGCCCATGGCAGAGCGCCCAGAGTGCGTAAACGTCTCCTTTCCGCCGGCTCAGCCGGCCGCGGGGAATCTGACCATCACCTTGAGGGCCCCGCCGGCCTTGTCCCGGAAGGTCTCGAAGGCCCTCTGGATCTCGCGGAGCTGGAAGCGGTGGGTGATGAGCGGCGTCAGGTCGATCCTGCCCTCGCCGATCCACCGCATGGCGAGGGGGAAGTCGCGCGCGAAGTCGGGGTTCACGCTCGTGTGGACCGTGACGTTCTTGAAGAAGAGGTCCCGCCAGCGGACCTCCCGCAGCTTGTCCGGGGGCACTCCGAAGTAGAGGATCCTGCCGCCGCGCTTCGCGAGGTCGGAGCAGAGGTCCAGGGCCTGGCTCGCGTGGCCCACGGCCTCGATGACGAGGTCCGCCATGGCCCCGTCCGTGATGCTGGCGACGGCCGCCGCCGCGTCCTCGCGCGCCGGGTTCACGACGGCGGTGGCGCCCATGCGCGGGCTCATGGCGAGGCGGGCGTCCAGCACGTCGAGGGCGATGATCTCCCGGGCGCCGAGCATCCTCAGGACGGCGCACCAGATCTGCCCCATGGGCCCCTGGCCCACGACGGCGACGTCGAGGTCCAGGACCTGGGGGACCTTCTTCAGGGCGTAGATCACCGTGCCGAGGGGCTGGGCCAGGAGGACGGCCTCGAGGGGCCTCCGCGGGTCGAGCGGGATCGCCCGCGCCTCGCTCAGGCGGAGGCGCTCGAAGAGGCCCACCTGGGCCACGGGCACGGCCAGGACCTTCTGGCCGGCGCGGAACCGGCGGCCCGTGGTCTCCACCACGGTGCCGACCATCTCGTGGAGCGAGAGCCCCACGTCGAGGGGATAGCTCGGCTGCTCCTCGCAGAAGTAGGGCAGGTCCGAGCCGCAGAGGCACGTGATCTCGGGCTGGAAGATGATCTCCTCTTCCCCGGTGGCCTGCGGCGGCCCGAGGCGAGGCTCCTCGATCTCGACGAGCTGGATGAACCCTTTCTGGACGATGCGGCCGGCGAGCATGGCGTACCTCTGTAGCACACGGCCGCAGGTTGCTCAAGGGTCGTGCACGGCGGCGGCCCCCGGCGGGCGTGCCCGCGTCTCCTGCGATTGCTTTCGCCGCCGGGCGCGACTATCTTCGGGGCCCATGTTCGATCCCGAGCTCCTCCAGAAGCGCGCCGACCTGCTCGCGCGCGGAGTGGACCCCTACCCGTACTCCTTCGACCGCACGCACCGGTTGTGCGAGGTGCGGGAGAAGCAAGCGGAGCTCATGGGCAGGGAGCTGCGGGTCGCGGGGCGGCTCGTCGCGTACCGCGGCAAGGGCAAGATGATCTTCGCGGACCTCGGAGACTTCGACGGCCGGCTCCAGGTCATGTTCCGCAAGGACTTCTTCGACGACGCCGCCTGGGACGTCATCCGCCGGGGGCTCGACCTGGGGGACTGGGTCGGCGTCGAGGGCCCCCTCTTCGTGACCAAGCTGGGGGAGCTCACGGTCGAGGCGAAGCGCTTCCAGCTCCTCGCGAAGACCACCGTGCGCGTGCCCATCCCGAAGGCGAAGGACGAGAAGACTTGGTTCCAGCTTGCGGACCCCGAGACGCAGTACCGCGAGCGCTACCTCCACTGGATCACGGACCCGGCGGCGAGGCAGGTCGTGGTGACGAGGGCTCGGGTCATCGCGGCCATCCGCCGCTTCCTCGAGGCGCGAGGCTTCCTCGAGGTGACGACGCCGACCATCGAGCTCGTCTACGGCGGCGCCGAGGCGCGCCCCTTCACGACGTCGATCCACGCGCTCTCGGGCCAGCAGGCCTACCTCCGGATCTCGCCCGAGCTGCCCTTGAAGCGCTTCATCGTGGGCGGGTTCGAGAAGGTGTTCACCATCTGCCAGAACTTCCGGAACGAGGGGATCGACCGCAGCCACAACCCGGAGTTCACCATGCTCGAGTGGTACGAGGCCTACACCGACTACCGCGTCCAGATGGAGCTGTTCGAGGCGCTCGTGTCCTCGGTCGCCCTGGAGGTCACGGGCGGCTGCCGGGTCACCTACCAGGGATCGACCATCGACTTCACGCCGCCCTGGAGGCGCGTCACGGTGCTCGAAGCGCTCCGCGAGGCCGGGATCGACGCCGGCTCCATGGGCGAGGCGCAGCTCCGGGAGGAGCTGCGCCGGCGGGGGATCGAGCCGCCGAAGCCCTTCACCTGGGGGCACGCCGTGGCGGCGCTCTTCGCCGAGGTGGTGGAGAGGACGGTCCAGCAGCCGACCTTCGTCTGCGACCACCCGCTGGAGGTCTCCCCCCTCACCAAGAAAAAGCGGGGAGACGACCGGCTCGTGGAGCGGTTCGAGCCCATGGCGGCCGGCATGGAGATCGGGAACGCCTACAGCGAGCTCACCGACCCCGTCGAGCAGCGCGAGCGCTTCGAGCGCCAGCGGCTCCTGGGAGCAGACAGGGAGGGCGTCGTCCACCACCCCGTGGACGAGGACTTCCTCAAGGCCGTGGGCTGCGGCATGCCTCCGACGGGGGGCGTGGGCCTGGGGATCGACCGCCTGGCCATGCTGCTCACGGACTCGCACTCGATCCGGGACGTGATCGCGTTCCCCATGATGAAGCCGAGGTAAAATAGGCTCCATGCCGCCCGTCTTCGCCTGCCCGGCCTGCCTGCTCCTCGTCCTGGCGTTTCCCGGGGACGAGCCGGCCGCCGAGCGCCGGCTCAGGGCGCCCTCCGTGGGCGGGCGAGGAGAGTCGGGTCCCCTCGACTGGGTGCTCGAGAAGGTCGCGAGCGGCAGCGACGAGTGGTCGCTCGAAAAGGTCCACGATGAGGTCAGCGCGCGATTGAAGGACGTGGCCTCGCGGATCACCGAGGTTGTCGGGGCGCGTCCCTTCGCCGGGGGCGACTTGAAGGGCTGGCTCGCGCCGGGCTTCCGCTCCGCGGGGCTCGCGCCGGGGCCGCTCGAGCGCGTGAGCCTCGGCGCGGGCCTCGAGGTCGAGCGGGGCGAGGCGCGGAGCGAGATGCGGGAGGGAGCGCGGGAAGGGGCGCCGGAGGGAGCGGCGGGCGCGCAGCCGCCCGAGATGGCCGGGGCGGCCTTCGCCGAGGCCCTCGGCGGCCTCTTCGAGGGAGCGGCACGGCTCGAGAAATCGAAATTCAAGGTCTTCCGCATCGTCCCCGGGGCCGGGCCCTCGGAGGGCGTCGCCACGCGCGTCCTCCTCGAGGCGGACGGGCCCGCCGCCGCCGGCGGCTTCTTCCAGCTCCGCGCCGTCTGGGACCTCGCCTGGCGCAGGGAGGGGGACGGCTGGCTCCTCGCGAGCCTCGTGCCCGTCTCGCTGGAGCGCGCCCGCCTGGCGCGGCGGGTCTTTGCGGAGGTGACCGAGGAGGCGCTCGGCGCGAACCCCTGCTACCGGGACCAGCTCCTCGTGGGGGTGGACGCGTGGAGGACCCGCTTCGACTCCTCGAGCGGGATCGACATCTACGGGCACCAGGGCGTCTCGGTGGGGGACTTCGACTCGGACGGCTGGGAGGACCTCTACCTGGCGCAGCCCGCGGGCCTCCCCAACCGGCTCCTGCGCAGCCGCCGGGACGGGACCTTCGAGGACGTGACCGAGGAGGCGGGCGTCGGCGTCCTCGACACGACGGGGGGCTCGCTCTTCGCGGACCTGGACTCGGACGGCGATCAGGACCTCGTCGTCGTCACGAGCCTCGAGACCCTGCTCTTCGAGAACCGCGGGAAGGGGAGGTTCGCGCTGCCCCGGCCCTGCGGTCTCGAGACGGCAGGGCGCGAGGGGGCCTCGAGCATGGGCTGCACGGCCGCCGACCACGACAGGGACGGCGACCTGGACCTCTACATCTTCAGCTACGTCTTCTGGGCAGGGGCGGGGTCGAAGACGCACAGCTCGTATCCCTATCCGTACCACGACGCGCAGAACGGCGCGCCGAACTTCCTCTTCCGGAACGACGGCCGGCTCCGGTTCGAGGACGTCACGCGGGAGGTCGGGCTCGACGCCAACAACCGGCGCTTCAGCCTCGCCGCCTCCTGGTGCGACTACGACGCCGACGGGGACCCGGACCTCTACGTGGCGAACGACTTCGGGAAGAACAACCTGTACAGGAACGACGGAGGGGCCTTCCGCGATGTGGCCGAGGAGGCCGGCGTCGAGGACACGGGGAACGGCATGAGCGTGACGTGGGAGGACTACGACAACGACGGTCGCATGGACCTCTACGTCGGCAACATGTGGTCCTCGGCCGGGAGCCGCATCGCGGGGCAGCCCGGCTTCGGCCGCACCGGCGACGACCTGCGCACGGTCTACCGCCGCATGGCCCGGGGAAACTCGCTCTTCCGCAACCTCGGCGGCGGCCGCTTCGAGGACGTCAGCATCGCGAGCGGCGCCTACTTCGGCCGGTGGGCCTGGTCCTGTCAGTTCATCGACCACGACTCCGACGGCCGCGAGGACCTGTACGTCTCGAACGGCTTCGTCACGAACGAGCAGCCCGATGACCTCTGAAGCTTCTTCTGGCGGCAGGTCGTGCCGCGGGCCACGGGGATCGGGACGCACCTCTCGCGCTACGAGGAGGCCTGGGAGGCGATCAACCGCCTCATTCGCCGCGGCGGGTCCTGGTCGGGCCACGAGCGGAACTGCTTCTTCGTCCAGGATGCCTCGGGCCGCTTCCACAACGCGTCGGCGGTCCACGGCCTCGACGCGATGGAAGACGGCCGGGGCGTCGCCATCGTGGATTTCGACCGGGACGGCGATCAGGACATCGTGCTCAAGAGCCGCAACGCGCCTCAGGTGAGGATCTGGCGGAACGACCACGCTCGGGACCTGTCCAGGATCCAGGTGAAGCTCGAGGGGACCGCCTCGAACCGCGACGCCGTCGGGGCCCGGCTGACGGTCGAGGCGGGAGGGCTCCGGCGCGTGAAGGAAGTGTGCGCCGGTGGCGGTTTCCTCTCGCAGGGCTCGCTCGTCCTCCACGTCGGGCTCGGGAGGGCGGCGGCCGTGGACCGCCTCGAGGTGCGCTGGCCCTCGGGCAGGGTCCAGGAGCATCGCGGGCTCGCCGTGAACCGGCGCTACCGGATCCGCGAAGGGGATCCGGCGCCCCGCGCCGAGGGCTTCGAGGCGCCCTCGCCGCGGGATGGGGCGAAGCTGGCGGCGCCGCGGGCCGGCGCCTCGGCCGCCCCGGGAGGCGAGCGGGCGGCGTGCGCGCCGGCGCCCTCAGGCTTCTGGCTCATCGATCCTGCGCCGCTCCCTCCCCTGGACCTCGAGGACCTGGCGGGTCGGAAGCTGTCGCTCGAGAGCTTCCGCGGCCGGCCGCTCCTCCTGGCGCTCTGGTCGCCGGAGTGCGCGCGGTGCCTCGCGGAGCTCGAGGAGTGGTCGCGCGAGGGGGCGGGCGACCGAGCCACAGGTGACAGGGTCGCGGGCGGTCCCGCGGTCGTCGCGGCGACCCTCGCAGGCCGCGATGCCGCGGCCGAGGTCGGGCGGAGGTTCCGGGTGCCCATCGCCCTCCTCAGCCAGGAGGCCGGTCTCGCCCTCGGCGTCCTTCTTGAGGACGCCGCGCACTGGCCTCGCGATGTCCCCGTGCCCTCCGGCGTCCTCGCCGATGCCTCGGGGCTTGCCGTCAGGCTCTACCGGGGCCCCGTTTCGTGGAAGGCCATCGCCGCCGACGCCGCCTCGATCCCGGCGGCGGGCGCGGCGCGCTTGCGCGCGGCCCTGCCCTTCCATGGCAAGTACTACGCGACGGAGCTGCGCCGGAACGACTTCCAGCTCGGCGTCTCGTACCTCGAGGCGGGGCTCGAGGCCCACGCGCTGCTCGCCTTCGAGCGGGCCCTCGAGCGAAGGCCGGACCAGCCCGACGCCCTCTACAACGTGGGCGTGATCCTGTCCCGGCGGGGGGACGCCGAGGGCGCCAGGCGCGGGTACGAGGCGGCGCTGGAGCTCGAGCCCGACTTCGCCGATGCCCGTGCGAACCTGGGCGTGATCCTGGCCCAGGCGGGCCGGCTCGACGACGCGGCCGGGGAGCTCGCCAGGGTCCTCGAGCTGCGGCCCGACCATGCCGAGGCCCTGATCAACCTCGGCAACGTCGAGCTCGCTCGCGGCCGGCCCGAGGAGGCCCTGCGCGTCTACGCCCGCGCCGAGACGATCGAGCCCGAGATCCCCCAGATCCAGAAGAAGATCGGCGATGCCTTCCGCCGCCTCGGCGAAGGGGAGGGGGCTCGGCGCGCCTACGCCCGCGCCACGCGCCTCGCGCCGAGGGACCCGGAGGCCTGGAGCAACCTGGCCGTGCTCGAGGCCGAGGCGGGGAACCTCGAGGAGGCGCTCGGGTACTGCGGGAGGGCCCTCGAGATCGACCCGGGCTACGCCTCGGCGCACAACAACGCGGGGCTCATCCTCGAGGCCCAGGGGAAGCACGACGAGGCCGTGACGCGCTTCCGCCGCGCGATGGGCCTCGCCCCGGACCTCCCCGCCCCCTACTTGAACCTGGCCCGTGCCCTGGCGCGCCGGGGCGAAGAGAGGGAGGCGCGAGCGGTCCTGAAGCGCCTCCTCGACGTCCACCCGGACCACGCCGGGGCGGCGGAGCTGCTGAGGAGGCTGAAGGGCAAGTGAGGGTCAGCTCCGCCCGACCTGGATCAACGTCTTGATCGTGTTGTCCTCGCGGTCCCGGAGCATTCGGATGGCCTCCGCGAGGCTCTCGAGCGGCATGCGGTGGCTCTGGATCCTGGAGATCTTGACCCTGCCCTTCGCGATCGCGTCGAGGGCCTCGGGCCAGGTCGTGGGGGCGAGCCAGGAGAACTTGACGGTCTTGTCCTCGAGCATGCACTTCAAGGCCGGGATCTTGTACTCGTCCTTGTCGCCGGGTAGGCCGAAGAGGACGACGATGGAGGCTCGGCCGGTGACGTTCATGGCCAGGTCGATGGCTGTGAGCGAGCTCGTCGAGGTGATGGCCCGATCGGCGAGCTCGCCCCCGTTCGTGTCGCGGATGAGCGCCGCGAGGTCCCTCGCGTAGTGCTTCGAGGCCGGGTCCTTCGTGTTGGCGATCATGTCGGCCCCCAGCTCCTTCCCGCGCTCGAGGCGCGCGTCGCGCGTGCCGACGAGGAGCACCTTGCCCGCGCCGGCCGCCTTGGCGAGCTGGACCATCATGAGGCCCACGGGGCCCGGACCGAAGACGACGACGAAGCTGCCCTTCTGCACATCGGCCTTCTTGACCGCGTAGACGGCGCACGCGAGGGGCTCCGTCGACGCCGCCTGGTCCATGTCGACGCCAGGGGGGACCTTCACCGTCCAGAACCAGTGTGACTTGCAGAGCTCGGCGAGGCCGCCGTCGACGGAGACGCCCACGACGTTCCCGAGGTCCACGTTCGAGAGGCCGCGGCGGGTCCAGGGGCTGTCGGGCCTCGACTGGACCGGGTTCACGACCACGCGATCGCCGGGTTTGAACCCGCCCTTTTCCGCCGCCACGTCGCCGGCCTTCTCGACGGTGCCCGAGATCTCGTGGCCCAGGACCAGCGGCCCCTTCCCGGTGGGCGTGCCCAGGGAGCTCTTGCCGTAGTAGTACGCCACATCGGAGCCGCAGATCCCCGTCGCGTGGACGCGGACGAGGACCTCCTCGGGCCCGATCTGCGGGACCGGGCGGCTCTCGAGCTTCATCGTCTCGGGCTCGTAGAAGACCTGGGCCTTCATGGTGCTGGCCAGTGCCATGGCATCCTCCTGGGTTGCGGGCTTGTCGAGGGTGGCATTCCCGTGGAAGGGGCCGCATCTTAGCGTCGGGAATGGGACGGAATCAAGGTGAGCGGAGCGGCCAGGCGCCCCGCTTGACGCCGTCGCCGAGGAGCCTGCCCAGGTTCGCAGCCGCACCCACGGGAATCCCTGAGCTGTAAGGACTTGCGGCGACCGGGGGGGACCGGTCACCGCGGCCCTCCGGAGGCCTCGGAACAGCGCCGAGCCGGTTGGCCTAGCAACGGTTATCCATAGAAAACTCTTGACTGGGTAGCCAGACAGTTGTTAGATAGGCGCAACATTCATTTGAGGCCCCTAACATTGGTGGAGAAAACCAGGAGACGTCCGATGCACGGTCCTCGCTGCCCGGGGAAGGTTGTGGCCCTGGCCGTCATCCTGGCCGCGGCGCCGGCCGCGGCCGAGGATGAGCGCCCGGTCACGCGGGAGGAATTCGAGAAGCTCCAGCGCGAGCTCGAGGGCATGAAGAGGCAGGGGCTGGCCGCGGGAGCCTCCGAGGCGCCCGGCGCCGCCGCCGCCCCCGGCGGCTTCGGCGCGCTCTACGAGACGCGGCCTGCCTTGAACGCCGTGATCCCGCGGACGTACATCGGCGGCTACTTCGACGTCGAGCTCATGGACGCGGAGAACGCGCGGCACGATTTCCGGTTCCACCGCTTCGTGCCTTTCTTCGCGGCCGACATCCACGAGCGGGTGAAGTTCGCGAGCGAGCTCGAGATCGAGGACGGGGGCGAGGAGGTGCTGGTGGAGTTCGCGTACGTGGACCTGGTCCTCTTCCGGGAGGCCAGCGTCCGCGGCGGCGTGCTCCTCGACCCCCTCGGCCGGTTCAACCTCCTCCACGACTCGCCGATCAACGACCTCACGGACCGGCCCCTGGTCGACCAGTTCGTGATCCCCACGACCTTCCGCGAGGTGGGCGCGGGGCTCTTCGGCACGCTGACGCGCGAGGACTGGGAGTGGGAGGTCAAGTACGAGGCGTACGTCACGAGCGGGTTCAAGGGCCTTTCGGACGACCCGGGTGCCGGCGCGCAGATCACGCGGTCGAGCGGCGTCCGCGGCGCGCGGGCCACGTCGACGGCCTTCGGGACCCGCTCCTTCGGCGACAACAACAACTCCTTCGCCGGCGTCGGGCGCGTCAGCGTGAGCCCTTTCCTCGGGACCGAGGTCGGCGCCTCGGCGCACCACGGGGCCTACGACGAGGACGGCGACAACGACTTGACGATCGCCGCCGTCGACGCCCTCTACACCCCCCCGCCCGTCAAGGCGGGGGACGCCTACTTCGGGCGCTTCGAGGTCCTCGGCGAGGGCGCCTACGCCTTCGTCGAGCGGAACGGCTTCGCGAAGGCCCAGGGCGTCGCCGACGACCTGTGGGGCTACTACGGGCAGGTGAACTACCACTTCCTCCCGGAGTACTTCCTGCCCGAGGGGACGAAGCTCACGACCGCGCTCTTCCCCCAGAGCACCTTCACCCTCGTGGGCCGCTGGGACCAGGTCGACCTTGACGGGAACCGCAGGCAGCGCTGGACCGTGGGCCTCAACTTCCGCCCCGTGGAGTCCACCGTCGTGAAGCTCGACTACCAGTTCAACCGTGGGACGGGAAAGGCCTCGGACTCGGCGGACGACGACGCGCTCCTGGTCTCCCTGGCCTCGTACTTCTAGCACGAAGCATGCGCGCGCTCGCTTCCCTCGCAACGGCTTACCTCGCGATCGCCCTCGCCGGGGGCTGCAAGACCCCCGGCGAGGGCGGAGATGGGGGTCCCTCGGACGTCACCGTCTACATGACCGAGGAGGAAGCGCTCCGCACGCTGCTCCCGGCCGCGGGGCGCGTCGTCGAGGAGCGAGCGGTCCTCACTGCCGAGGAGCGCCGGGCGGTCGAGGACCTCGTGGGCGAGCGCGTCGGCGAGCGCGCCTTCGCGGTTCGCGCCGGCGTGCGCGCCGACGGGACCCTCGACGGGTACGCCGTCGTCCACTCCGAGGTCGGAAAGTTCAAGCCCTTCGACTTCGCCGCCGGCATCGAGCCCGACGGGTCCGTGCGCCGCGTCGTCGTCCTCGTCTACCGGGAGGCGCGCGGGGCCGAGATCGCCGGGCGCCGCTTCCTCGTCCAGTACGCGGGCAAGACCGCCTCGGACCCCATCTCGATCCAGCGCGACATCATCCACGTGAGCGGCGCCACCATGAGCGTGAACGCGCTGAACCTGGGCGTCAAGAAGGCGCTCGCCGTCGTCGAGGTCCTCTACCGGCGGCATCCCGAGCGCGTGGCGAGGCTACTGGCGCAGCCGGGGAGGCCCCTGGGGGCGGGCGCGGCGGTGGGCGCGCCGCGAGCAGGACATGCGCCGCTCGAGGAGGTGCGCGAGGCGCGCTACGTCATGGGGGCCCTGTGCGAGGTCCGAGCGTGGGGCGAGGGCAGGGAACGGCTGCGGGCGGCGGTCGCGCGGGCCTTCGAGGAGATCGAGACTGCGGACGAGCTCCTGAGCGACTGGAGGCCCGAGAGCGAGCTGAGCCGCGCGTCGCGCGAGGCGTCGAGGGCGCCGGTCGCCGTCTCGCGCCTCACGGCGGAGTTCCTCGACCTCGCCGCGCGGATCTCGCGGGAGTCGGGGGGAGCCTTGGACATCACCGTGGGGCCCGCCATCCAGGCCTGGGGTCTCCGCGGCGGGCCGGCGCGCGTCCCGACCGGCGCGGAGCTCGAGGCGCTGCGCGAGGTCACCGGGCCCGAGAAGGTGACCGTCGCGGCCCGGGAGGGTGGAGGCTTCGAGGTGCGGCTCGCGCGGGATGGCATGCGCCTCGACCCCGGGGCCCTCGGGAAGGGCTTCGCCGTGGACCTCGCGGCGCGCCGGCTGCGCGAGGAGGGCGTGAGCGCAGCCCTCGTCGACTTCTCGGGCAACATGTACGCCTTCGGGGCGCCCCCGGGCGAGGAGGGCTGGCGGGTCGCCGTGCGCGACCCGGCGAGGCCCGGCTCGGTCCTCGGGCTCGTGACGCTGCGCGACGGGGCGATCGCCTCGAGCGGCTCCTACGAGAGGTCGGTCGTGGCGGGAGGCAAGCGGCGCGGCCACATCCTCTCGCCGCGCACGCTCGAGCCCGTCGAGGGCGTGCTGGGGACGGCGGTCGTCGCGCGCACGGCGGCCCTCGCCGACGGCTACTCGACCGCGGCCTTCGTCCTGGGCGAGTCCGGCGCGTCCTTCCTCGAGGGGAGGCCCGGAGTGGAGGGCCTGGTGGTCCTCGGGGAGGAGGGCCGCCCGGCGCGGCTCCTCGCGACGCGAGGGTGGAGGCTCCAGTGAGCCGGCGCTCCGTCCCCCTCCCCCGGATCGCGGCGATCCTGTGCGGCATCGCGGGCGCGCCCTGCGGGTGCGGGGGCCTGGAGACGCGGGCGCGTGAGGCTGCCTCGCGGGTCGAGGCGCCCCACGCCGTCCTCGCCCCCGGCGGGCGCATCCTGGTGGTCTGGGCCGCCGTGGGGGAGGACGGCCGCGCCGATGTGCTCTTCTCGGCGCTCGAGGGCGATGGCCTCGCTCGCGCGCCCGTCCGCGTGAACCCCGCGCCCGGGACCGCCGTGGGCGGCAGGCAGGTGGGGCCTCGCGTGGCGGCGGCACCGGGCGGGCGCGTCCTCGTCGCCTGGGTCGACCGGGGCCGGGACCCGGCAGGGGACATCCTCGTCGCGGTCTCCGATGACGGCGGCCGGTCCTTCCGCGCCCCGACCCGCGCGAACGCCGACGCGGGCTTCGCCGGCCAGGAGTACCAGGACATCGCCGTCCTCCCCGACGGCTCCGTGGCGCTCGCGTGGCTCGACGAGCGCGACGCGGGACCGGACGACCGGAACCGGCAGGTGCGGTTCGCGCTCTCGCGGGACGGCGGGACGACCTTCGGCCTCGACGAGCCGCTCACGGTGTCACCCGGCGGCGTCTGCCCCTGCTGCCGGCCGGGCCTCGCCGCCGCGGCCGATGGCTCCCTCCACGTGGCCTACCGCGACCGAGAGGGCGCCGATCTCTTCGTCCGCGTGGCGTCTCGCGGGCCCGGGGGCGCCGCGTTCGGCCCGCCGGTGACGGTCTCGCGGCGCGGGTGGAGTTTTCCCGCCTGCCCCGTCGACGGCCCGGCGGTCGGCGCGGGTCAGGACGGCCTCGTGCGCGTGGCGTGGATGGACGGGTCTCACGGCCGCGAGGCCCTCTGGCACGCGGCCTCGACGGACGGCGGCCGCTCCTTCTCTCGGGCGGCTCCGCTCGACTCGGGCCCGGTGGGGGCCGCGCCGGGCTTCGCGGTCCTCTACGGCGGCGGCGGGGGCTGCGCCGGCGGCGCGGGCGCGGCCCCGGACGATCGCCAGGGGCGCGCCGCGCTCGCCTGGGGCTCCGGGACCGGCTTCGTCGCGGCGTGGGAGGACTCCTCCGGCGCCGTGTGGGTGAAGGGCCTCGATCGGGCCGGCTCGGCGCCGGTGCGCATCGCGGGCGGCGGCGAGGCCGCGGCCGGCTCGCCTCAGGTGGTCGTCCGGGAGCGCGACCTCGTCGTCTTCTGGACGGAGGAGGACTGGAGCGCCGGCGCCGGAGCCATTACCATGCGGCCGCGTTCCCGGCTGCGCCACGCGAGGCTGACCCTCGAGGATGTCCTCCTGGCGGCCGGGCGCTGACCCGACCGTCCGGGACCCAGGAGCCAGGCCATGAGCACCGTCTTCCAGAAGATCATCGACCGCCAGATCCCCGCCACCATCGTGCACGAGGACGACAGGGCCCTCGCCTTCCGCGACGTGAATCCGCAGGCCCCCGTGCACGTCCTCGTGGTCCCGAAGAGCCCCATCGCGAAGCTCGCCGACGCGAAGGCCGACGACCGGGACCTCCTGGGCCACCTCCTCCTCGTGGCCCGCGACGTGGCGGTGAAGGAACAGCTCGGCGACTTCCGGATCGTGATCAACAACGGCGCCGGCGCGGGGCAGAGCGTCTTCCACCTCCACCTCCACGTGCTCGGAGGCCGCCCGATGGGTTGGCCGCCGGGGTAGAGCCGTCCCGTCCGGCGGGATGCCGTCTCACACCTTCGGCACGAGCTGCTCCCCCGAGTCGCCGTCGAAGACCGCGACGGCCTCCATGGGGCAGTTGTCAGCGGCCTTGATGATCACGTCCCGGGGATCCCCTTGAGGGTCCTTCACGTGTGCCTTCGCGTCGCCGTCGATCTCGAAGGTGTTGGGGGCGATCTCGCGGCAGATGTCGCAGGCAGCGCACGTATCCCGGTCCACTACGATCCTCAAGGGCCTCATGGCCGTCCCTTGTAACACAGGCCCGCGGGACGCGCCAGTCACCGTTCCCTCTCGACGAGGAGCCTCTGCCGGAAGCGGCAGAGCGCGATGGCATCGTAGGCCCCGTGGACGATCACGGGGGCGAGGAGGTTCCCGGAGAAGACCTGCACCCAGCCCAGGTAGACCCCGATCCCCGTCGTCATGAGGAAGTATCCCGGGGTCAGCGCGTGGAGGAGGCCGAAGACGAGGCTCGCGATCCAGAGACCCCAGGCGCCCGCGACCTGCTGCAGGACTCCCCGGAAGAGGACCTCCTCGCCCAGGCCCGCCGCGGCGGCCAGGCACAGGAGCTCGAGGACGGACAGCTCTCGGACCGCGTCGCCCAGGAGGCGCGTGACGACCTCGTTGATCCGGCGCAGCCAGCCGATCCGGTCCGCCGCCGGGGAGGTGAGCGCGATCGCCAGGACCCCCATGGGCGCCGTGGCGCCGAGGCCCCAGGCGAGGCCCTCGAGGTCAAGCTGGAAACGGAAGGGGAAAGGAACGCCTCGGGTCCCCCAGCCGAGCACGGCCGCGACCAGGATCAAGCTCAGCTCGAGGGTGAAGCCGGCGAGCAGGACCGCGCGCGCGCTCAGGGCCGGCGGCTCGCCGCCGGCCGGCTCCTCATCGCTCATCGCAGGACCGCGGGCGGCAACACCGTGGCGGTCCTCGCCGCGGCGGGCCGGAACCGCTCGAAGAAGTCGTTCCCCTTGTCGTCGACGACGACGAAGGCCGGCAGGTCCACGACGGAGATCTTGTAGATCGCCTCCATGCCCAGCTCGGGGTAGTCGACGACCTCCACCTTCGCGATGTAGTCCTTGCCGAACTTCGCCGCCGCGCCTCCGATGGAGCCGAGGTAGAACCCGCCGTGCCTCTTGCACGACTCGGTGACGACCGCGGAGCGGTTCCCCTTCGCGAGCGTCACGAGCGAGGCTCCCGCGGCCTGGAACGCCGGGATGTAGGCGTCCATGCGGCCCGCCGTCGTCGGCCCGAAGGAGCCCGAGGCATAGCCCTGGGGCGTCTTCGCCGGACCCGCGTAGTAGATCACGTGGTCCTTGAAGTACTGCGGCAGCCCCTCGCCGAGGTCGAGCCTCTCCTTGAGCCTCGCGTGGGCGATGTCCCGCGCCACGATGAGGTCCCCCGTGAGGAGGACGCGGGAGGTCACGGGCAGCCTGGAGAGCGTCGCGAGGACTTCGCGGAAGGGGCGGCGGAGGTCGATGCGGGTCGCGTTCCCGCCCGTCGCCTCGGCCCTCGCGCCGGCGAGGAAGCGCCCTGGGTCCGCGTCGAGCTTCTCGAGGAAGACCCCCTCGCGGGTGATCCTGCCCAGGATGTTGCGGTCGGCGCTGCAGCTCACGCCGATCCCCACGGGGCAGGAGGCCCCGTGCCGCGGGAGGCGGACCACGCGGACGTCGTGGCAGAAGTACTTGCCGCCGAACTGGGCGCCGATCCCCGTCTTCTGCGAGATCTCGAGCACCTTCGCCTCGGCCTCGATGTCGCGGAAGGCGTGCCCGCCGGGGCTGCCCCGCGCCGGGAGCGCGTCGAGGTAGCCCGCCGTGGCCAGCTTCACCGTCTTCATGGTGGCCTCGGCCGAGGTGCCGCCGACCACGATGGCGAGGTGGTAGGGCGGGCAGGCCGCGGTGCCCAGCGTGCGGATCTTCTCGTCGACCCACCGGTAGAAAGCGTCGGGGTTCAGGAGGGCCTTCGTCTCCTGGTAGAGGAACGACTTGTTGGCGGAGCCGCCGCCCTTCGTGATGAAGAGGAACCGGTATTCGTGGCCGCCCGCGGCCTGGATGTCGATCTGCGCCGGCAGGTTCGAGCCGGTGTTCTTCTCCTCGAAGAGCCCCAGGGGCGCGAGCTGGGAGTAGCGCAGGTTCGTCTCGGTGTAGGTCTTCAAGACCCCGAGGGAGAGAGCCTCCTCGTCGCCGCCGCCGGTCCAGACGCGCTCCCCCTTCTTCGCGAAGACGATCGCCGTGCCGGTGTCCTGGCAGCCGGGGAGGACCCCGTCGGCGGCGATGACGGCGTTCTCGAGGAGCTCGCGGGCCACGTAGCGGTCGTTGTCGGATGCCTCGGGGTCGTCGAGGATCTTCGCGAGCCCCTTCAGGTGGCTCGTCCGGTTCAGGTGCGAGACGTCGTGGACGGCCTCGCTGGCGAGGATCGTGAGCGCGGCGAGGTCGACCTTGAGGATCGTCCTCCCCTCGAAGACGGCCGTGGACACGTGGTCCGAGGTGAGCTTGCGGTACTCCGTCGCGTCGGGCCCCAGCGGGAACGGGTCCTGGTAGCGGAAGTCGGCCATGGCCGGGAGATCATAGCACGGGGAGGGGGCGGGAGCACCCCGCCTCCCCGGCCTGGCTGCGCGGCTGCGCTCGCTGGGCGCTCAGCGCCCTCCGCGAGAGGCCGTGAATCTCACTCGCACGGCACGTACCGCACGCAGTCCAGCGGGTCGAGCGTCGCGTCGAGGCCGCACAGGGGCGGCGCGGGGGGAGGCGGCCTCGGGCCGCCCCGGAACTGGTAGTTGATCGAGTAGACCGCGTCGCTCAGGTCGAGCCTGCCGTCGTCGTTCGCGTCGGCGCTCTTCTCGCACATGGGCATGCGGCCGCCCCCGAAGAGGGCCATGATCGTGAAGACCGGGTCCGCGATGTCCAGGAGCGAGTCCTGGTTCGCGTCGGAGCGGATGAAGGCCCGGTCGCCCAGGATGACCGTCACCTTGAAGGTGCAGGCGGCCTCGTTGCCGGCCCGGTCGCGGGCGCGGCACGTGACCGTGTGCTCTCCGAAGCCGAGGCGTGTGCCCGGAGGCGGATCGCAGGTGACCTGGACGTCCTCGGTCTGGCACCGGTCGTCGGCCGTGGGCACGGCGTAGACCACCGTCGCGGTGATCATGTTCGGCGGGGGGTTCGATCCGGGCGGCCAGCCGGCGGGCTTGTGCGGGGGCTGGCCGGAGGTGGTGCCCTCGACGATCATGTCGGCCGGGCAGGTGATGCTCGGCGGGGTCGTGTCGACGACGGTCACGGTGAAGCTGCACTCGGCGGCGTTGCCCGAATCGTCCTGGGTCCTGCACCGGACCGTCGTCGAGCCGATCGGGAAGAGGGTCCCCGAGGGCGGCTCGCAAGTGACGGTGACCTCAGGGTCGCAGCGGTCGGCGGCCGTCACGGTGAACTCCACGACGGCCCCGTCGGGGCCCGTGCACTCGGGGCGCAGGTCGCCCGGGCACGTGATCTGCGGCGGCGTCGTGTCCCTCACGGTGACGAGGAAGGTGCAGGTCATCTCGTTCCCGGACATGTCGCGGGCCGTGCAGACGACCTCGGTCTGGCCCATGGGGAAGAGGCTCCCGGGCGGCGGGACGCAGTCGACGGCAGGCTTCGCGTCGCAGGCGTCCGTGGCCGTGGGGATCGGGTAGGTCACCACGGCGCCGCCGGGCGACTCGCACTCGGCCGTGACGTCCGGCGGGCAGACGAGGCTCGGCGGCGTGACGTCGACGACCTTGACGATGAGCTCGCAGCTCGCCGTGTTCCCCGCGTGGTCGACGGCGGTGCAGCGGATCACGTGGTCTCCCTTCGGGAGCACCGTGCCCGAGGGCGGCTCGCAGGTCATCCGGGGAGCCGGGTCGCAGTCGTCCGTCACCTGGGGAGCGGGGTACTCGACCACGGCGGTGCCGTTCTCCGTGCAGGCCGTCTCGAAACCGTTGGGGCAGACGATGGTGGGGGGGGTGTCATCGAAGACGGTCACGCGGTGCTCGCAGCTTGCGGAGTTGCCGCTGCGGTCGGTGGCCGTGCACTTCACGGTGGTGGTGCCCAGGGGGAACGTGCTCCCCGAAGGCGGCTCGCAGCGCACGGTGGGCGCCGGGTCGCAGAGGTCCGAGACGCTGGGAGCGAAGGTCACCACGGCGCCGTCCGCCGAGGTGCACTTCGCCCGGATGTCGGCGGGGCACTCGATCAAGGGCGGCGTCGTGTCGACGACCGTCACCTTGAAGGTGCACATCACCATGTTGCCGGCCTGGTCGTCCGCCGTGCAGGTCACGGTCGTCTCGCCCATGGGGAAGAGGGACCCCGAGGCGGGCAGGCACACGAGGTTCGGGGCCGGGTCGCAGGTGTCGGTGGGCGTGGGGAGCGCGTACTCGACGCGGGCGCCGTCGGGCCCCTCGCACTCGCGGACGATGTCCTGCGGGCAGTTGAGGGCGGGCGGCGCGGTGTCGACGACGCGGACCTCGAAGGAGCACTCGGCCCGATTGCCGGCCGCGTCGACGGCGGCGCACGTCACCGTGTGCACGCCGAGCCCGAGGAGCGTCCCGAGCGGCGGGTCGCACGAGACCGTGGGCCTCGCGTCGCAGTCGTCGCTCGCGATGGGCAGCGGATAGACCGCCGGGGCCGTGAGGTCGCTCGTGCACTCGAGCACGATCGCGTCCTGGGAGCAAGTGATCCTCGGCGGCGTCGTGTCGACCACGGTCACGGTGAACTCGCAGCGGCTCGAGTTTCCCGAAGGATCCGTGGCCACGCAGGCGACCGTCGTCGTCCCGATGGGGAAGAGGTCGCCGGAGGCGGGCGTGCAGGACGTGCTCGCGTCGCCGCAGGCGTCGGAGGCGTTCACCGTGAAGGCGACCCGGGCTCCGTCCGGGCCCTGGCACTCGGCCACGATGGGGTCAGGGCACGTGATCGCCGGTGGGGTCGTGTCGATCACCGTCACGGAGAAGGAGCACGTGGACTCGTTCCCGAACTGGTCCACGGCGCGGCAGCGGACCAGGGTCGAGCCGAGAGGGAAGGTGCTTCCCGACGGTGGATCGCAGACGACGGAGGGGTCCGGGTCACACGTGTCGGCCGCCGTGGTCTCGTACGTCACGACCGCGCCCCCCGAGGACGTGCACTCGGTGACCTTGTCGCCCGGGCAGGCCACGAGGGGAGGCGTCGTGTCCTGGACGGTGACGACGAAGCTGCACTCGACCGAGTTCCCGCTGTCGTCGGTGGCCACGCAGCGCCCGGTCGTCGGCCCCATGGGGAAGAGCGAGCCCGATGGCGGCTCGCAGACGGCCGTGGGGTCCCCGTCGCAGGCGTCGGCCACGACGGGCGGCGGGTACGTGACGGCGGCGCCGTCGGGGGACGTGCACTCGACCCCGAAGTCGCCCGGGCAGACGAGCTGGGGCGGGGTCGTGTCGACGACCTGGACCTCGAAGGTGCACTCCGAGGAGTTCCCGGCGGCGTCCGTGGCGGTGCACTTGACGATGGTGGTCCCGAGGGGGAAGAAGCTCCCCGGCGGAGGCTCACACTGGAACGTCACGCCCCCGCAGGCGTCGGAGTTCACGGGGTCGGGGTAGCTCACGATGGTCCCGGGGGCGGGCTGGAAGACCGTGCAGTCGGCCCTCACGGGGCCTTGCGGGCAGGTGATCTCGGGCGGCGTCGTGTCGCGGACGGTCACCGTGAAAGAGCACTCCGAGGAGTTCCCCGCGTCGTCCGTGGCCCTGCAGATCACCGTGGTCACGCCGACCGGAAAGAGGCTCCCCGACGGCGGTTCGCACTGAATGTCCGGGCTCGGGTCGCAGAGGTCCGTGGCCGTCGCGACGAAGGGCACGGGCGTCCCGTCCGGCGATAAGCACTCGACCGTCATGTCCTGGGGGCAGACGACGACGGGCGGGTGGGAGTCCTTCACCGTGACGGTGAACTGGCAGGCGACGAGCTGGCCGGACGCGGGGTCCATGGTGCTGCAGGCCACCGTCGTCGTGCCGATCGGGAAGACCGACCCGGGCGAACGGGAGCACGTTACGCTGACGAGCGTGCACTCGCTGGAGATACTGACGTTCGGCGGCGGGAAATTAACAATGACCCCTTCCGTCGTGCCTGCCGTGGCGAGCGCGTCGATATCACCCGAGCAGGTGATGTTGAGGCTTCCTCCCGCCCCTCCCGTGCCGGTGTGTACATTCA
>JACQVW010000735.1 GCA_016209535.1 Planctomycetota bacterium
GCCCTGGCCGCACCCCTCATCGTTCCCGCGACCGCCCTCGGTCGCGGCGGCGCCGTCGCGCCCAGCGAGCGGATCGCCATGGCGTGCATCGGCGTCGGCGGCCGCGGCCAGGCGAACCTCGGGGCCTTCCACGCCCGGAAGGACGTGGCGATCGTCGCCATCTGCGACGTCGACTCGGCGCACCGGCGGGCGGCGCTCGAGCGGACGGGCCTCAAACCCGATGCGGGCTCGAACGACTTCCGCGAGGTCCTCGCCCGCAGGGACGTGGACGCCGTCATGGTCGCGACGCCGGATCACTGGCACGCCTTGATCTCCATCGCCGCGGTCAAGGCGGGCAAGGACGTCTACTGCGAGAAGCCGCTGGCCGGCTCCATCGCCGAGGGCCAGGCCCTCGTGAAGGCGGTGCGGGAGCACAAGCGGGTGCTCCAGTGCGGCACCCAGCGGCGCTCCATGGCGGGCTGCCGGTTCGCCTGCGAGCTCGTCCGGAACGGCCGCATCGGGAAGCTGCGGCGCATCGAGGTCGGCGTGCCGGGCCAGTTCGCCGTGAGCGGGGGCTACACGGGCCTCGAGCCGCCGGGGCCCGTGCCCGAGGGCTTCGACTACGAGATGTGGCTGGGCCCCGCGCCCGGCGCACCGTACACTGCCGCCCGGTGCCACTTCAACTTCCGCTGGATCCTCGACTACTCGCCCGGATACATCACCGACTGGGGCGCCCACTACCTCGACATCGCCCAGTGGGGGAACGGCTCCGACGAGAGCGGGCCGGTGGAGGTCGAGGCGCACGACGTCGGCTTCCGCGAGAAGGGGATCTACGACGCGCCGGAGCGCTTTCGCATCGTGTACACCTACGCGAGCGGCGTCCAGGCGGTCCTCACGGCCACGACGGACAGGAGCCTCTGGGGCATGAAGTTCGTGGGCGAGTCCGGGAGCGTGTCCGTGGAGTCGAACGACGTCGTGACGGAGCCGGCGAGCTTGAAGACGACGGCCATCGGCCCGGCCGAGGTCCGCCTCCGCGAGAGCTCGGACCACTACGGGGACTTCATCGAGTGCGTGCGGTCGCGGGCCCGCACCGCCGCGCCCGTCGAGGTGGGCCACCGCTCGGCCTCGATCTGCCACCTCGGGGCGATCGCCGCCGTGCTGAAGCGCAAGCTGCGGTGGGACCCCGCGGCCGAGCGCTTCCTCGACGACGACGAGGCGAACCGCAGGACCGCGCGCAAGCTGCGCGAGCCCTGGACGCTGCAGGCGGTGTGAGGCGGCGCCGCGCCTCCGCCCGGGCCTGCAGCCCTGCCCGCCCGCTACCTCGGCGCGCCCTCGAGGATCCAGGTCACGATCTTCTCGCGGGTCGCGGCGGGCAGGAGGGGGCTCGAGAGGGGCATGGAGCCGCCCGTGCCTCCCACGGTGCCCTGGGTGCCGTTGAGCTTGTGCCAGAGGTAGCTCCGGTCCGGGTTCAGCGGCTCGACGCGGTCGAGCCGTGGCGCCTCCAGGGAGACCCTGTTGACGAGGTTCCTGTAGGACACCTCCGCGGTGAGGTCGAGTCCGCCCGTGGGGATGACCGAGTCGTGGCAGAAAGTGTTGTTGCAGCGCGCATCCCAGATCGGCTGGATGTCCCGCGCATAGCTCGTCGTGATGGGGCCCTCGTCGGTCGCGCCGTCGCAGTCGTTGTCGCGGCCGTCGATGGGATCGAAGGTCCTTCCCGGGTTCACCGAGGCCCTCGAGTCGTCGCAGTCGCCGTCGCAGGTCCTCCAGCCGTCCGAGTCCAGGTCGAAGCCGTCGTCGACCGTGCCGTTGCAGTCGTTGTCGGCGCCGTCGCAGACCTCCTCCGAGCCGGGGCCGCTCTCGCCGCTGCAGGTGACGCCCAGGCCGTCCTGCGCGCAGGCGTACGTCCCCGTGGCGCAGAGGTCGGCGTCGGGGCCGTCGCAGGGCTCTCCGATCCGCTCGAAGCCCTCATCGGCATCGCCGTCGCAGTCGTTGTCGAGACCGTCGCAGCGCTCCGTCCCGGGCTCCCGGTTCCCCTCGCAGGGCCCCCACTGTCCGCGCCTGCAGACCTGCATGCCGAGCTCGCAGTCCCCGAGGTCGCTCGTGCCGCAGGGGCGCACCTCCCCGTCGGTGCAGCCGCAGTCCTCGGGGCAGGACGGGGACTCGGCGCAGTCCAGCGGATCGAGCGTCGGGTCATCGCCGCAGAGCCGCGAGCCGGGGAGCGGCGGCGCTGGACCGCCGGCGAAGAGGTACGAGAAGCCGTAGACCGGGTCGCTGATGTCCACGTTGCCCGAGTCGTTCACGTCCGCGGCGTCGAGGCAGCCGGGCGCGGCCTCTCCCGCGAAGAGGAAGAGCAGGGTCCGGATGCCGTCGCTCAGGTCGAGCCCCCCGTCCAGGTTGGAATCCCCCCGGAGGAAGAGCCGCTCGCACTGGGCGCCGGAGCCGCCTCCGGGCGGGATCACGGCGGCGCAAGCGAGCGCGAGGACTGCAGGGAGGTGGAGCCTTGTCACGAGCCGACTCCTCAGGGAACGAGACACGAGGTGCGGAGGCGCCGAAGATAGACCCGTACAACGCCCGCCAATGTACTCGGTCGGGGCCCGGCGGACAACGACCTTATGGGGCCTTGGAGCCTTGGGGCCTTGGAGCTGCACGGCCCTGCGGTCACGGCGCTCCCGCGTCCGGTGCCGCTCCTCGATGCTATACTTCTACGCCTCCCGGAGCCCGGGCGGGAACCAGGGTCCCGGGAAGGCGCGCCTTGAGACTCAGGCGGCAGGGACGGGAACGCGCACATAGCAGAGGCTCCAGCCGGATGAGGCTCCACTCCAAGCTCTCGGTCTTCATCGGCGGCGGCCTCGTCGCCACCTCGGTCTTCGGCACCGCCCTCGCGCTGCGCAGCGAGCGGAGCCTGCTCGAGGAGCACGTTCGTGAGGCAGGCAGGCACGCGGCCTCGGTGATGTCGGCCGCGTGCGGCCAGGCGCTGGCGGAAGGGAGCCCGGAAGCGAAGGCCTGGACGCACGGCACCTGCGGGACGTCCCAGTCGCTCGGCCCGTACTTCGAGCGCGTCGGCCGCGACCTCCCCGAGGTCGCCGCCATCCGCCTCTGGACCGGACCCTACGGGAGGCCGGAACGTATCGTCGCTCAGTACGCGACGGCGCACCCTCTCCCCGCCAGCGACGCCGGGTTCATGGTCTTCCGGGAGCCGATCACGGAGGACGGCGGGACGGGCGCGGTCATCGGCGTCCTCGAGATCGACGTGTCGCTGAACCGCCTCGCTCACCTGGGCGTGCTCGCCGCCTGGCGGGTCCTGCCCGCCCACGTGATCCTCTTCGGGCTCCTGGTTGCCATCATCGGCTGGATCCTGAAGCGGCTGGTGCTGGATCCGGTGAGGAAGCTCGAGGCGCATGCCCGGCGCATCGCCCGAGGCGACTACGACGTCCCCATCGCGACGGGCAGGCAGGACGAGCTCGGGCAGCTCGCGCGAACCATGGAGGCCATGCGGGCCGGCATCAAGGACTCGCGCGAGGTGATCGCGAGGCAGCTCGAGGCGGTGCAGGAGCTCCTGTGCATGAAGGGCGAGCTCCTCGCCAACATGAGCCACGAGCTGCGCACGCCCATGAACGCGGTCATCGGCATGACGGAGCTGCTCCTCGAGACCCCCCTGACGCCGGAGCAGCGCGACTACGCGGAGACGGTCCGGCGCTCGGGAGGCGCGCTCCTCGAGCTCATCGACGACATCCTGGACTACTCGAAGATCGAGGCGGGCAAGCTCGAGCTGGAGGCCGTCGACTTCGAAGTGCTCGAGGCCCTCGAGGAGGCAACCGCGCTCTTCGCGGAGCCCGTGACGCGAAAGGGCCTGGAGCTTAGCGCCTGGATCGGGCCGGAGGTGCCGAGGAGACTGTCGGGCGACCCGGGCCGCCTCCGTCAGGTGCTGACCAACCTGCTCTCGAACGCCGTCAAGTTCACCGAGAAGGGCGAAGTGGTCGTCCGCTGCGCGGCGACCGAGGACGCGGGCGACTCGCTCCTCCTCCGCTTCGACGTCGCGGACACCGGGATCGGCATCCCCGCCGAGGCCCGCGGGAGGCTCTTCCAGCCGTTCTCCCAGGCCGACAGCTCCACGACGCGGAGGTACGGCGGGACGGGCCTCGGCCTCGTGATCTCGAAGCGGCTCGCGGAGCTCATGGGGGGGCAGATCGGCGTCGAGAGCGAGACGGGCAGGGGAAGCGCTTTCTGGTTCACCGCGAGGCTCGGGAGACCGGGCGCCAAGGCCGGCGAGGATCCGCAGGCGAGATCGTCCCTCGAGGGCCGGTCCGTGCTCGTGGCGGCAGGGAGCCCCATCCTCCGGCGCAGGCTCGGCGAGTGCCTGTCGGCCCATGGGCTGGAGGTCCAGGAGGCGGAAGACGGGGTCCAGAGCCTGCGCGTCCTGCGGGGCGGCGCAGGCGCCGGCCTGGACTCGCGGCCGCCCGCCGCGGTCCTCGTCGAGCTGGAGCTTCCCGGAATGGACGCCCTCGACTTGGCCCGAGCCGCGCGGGCGGACCCGCGGGCGTCCGGAGTCCCGGTCATCCTCATCGTGCCCTTCGGGGAGAGGCTGGACGCGGCCGCGCTCGCCGGGGCCGGCATCTCGCTCAAGGTGTCGCGGCCCGTCCGGCAGTCGCGCCTGCTCCAGGCCCTCGAGGACGCCGTCCGTGGCCGGGCCGCTCTCGGAACGCCGCCGAAAGCCGCGCCGCCGACCCCTCTCCCGCAGCCGAGGCCGGAGCGCCGGGGCCGCATCTTGCTGGCTGAGGACAACGTCGTGAACCGGAAGCTCGCCGTCCACCTGCTCAAGAGATCGGGCTATGAGGTGGACCTCGCCAAGGACGGCTCGGAGGCCGTGGAAGCCGTCGCCGGGACGGCCTACGACGCCGTGCTCATGGACGTCCACATGCCGGTCCTGGACGGCCTCGCGGCCACCCGGGCGATCCGCAGCCGAGAGGAAGCGGAGGGGCGGGAGCGCGTCTGCATCATCGCCGTGACGGCGAACGCCCTGGCGGGCGACCGCGAGCGCTGCCTTTCGGCGGGCATGGACGACTACGTCTCGAAGCCGTTCCAGTCGCACGAGCTCCGGACCGTGCTGGAACGGTGGGTCCGCCCGCGCGGAGAGGCCGTGCCTGAGCCCGGCCCGGGCGCGCGAGGGTGAGGAAACCGAGCGCGGGGAATCATGCCCATTCGATAAGCTGCTCGGCATCAGCCAGTCAGCCTTCGCCGTGCGTCTCGGCGTATCCTTTCCGCGCCTGAACGAGATCGTTCGCGGGAGGCGAGCCGTGACTCCGGACACCGCGTTGCGGCTCGCGCGCGTGACGGGGATGCCCGCTGACTTCTGGCTCGGGCTCCAGCAGGACCGGGACCTGTGGCATGCCCTGCGCGGGCAGGCTGCGGCAGCCATCCAGCGCCTCGAGCCGATCCGGATCCCCGGCTGAGCGGTTGAGCGGGCGTGGAGGGCGTGGACGTGCGCTCGAGGCGCCCTCCTGGGGTATATTGGTCGTCTCGCAAGCCTTCCGCGGCAGCCGACGCCAGCACCCAACGCCACCCATGCCTCTCCTCGCGCCAGCGCTCGCACTCCTGATCCCCTGCCAGGTCCCCGAGACCCAGCTCGCGAAGCAGTCCCGGTCCTTCTTCGAGGGCCTGGTCGAGATCAAGCTCGCGGCGAAGCACCTCGTCTTCAAGCCCTCGGGAGCGGCCCTCGACGTCTCGAGCCTCATGGCGCGCGCCCGCTCGGCGTTCCCGGACGCCTCCAGCATCCATGTCCGGAGCTCCAGTGGCTCGAGCAGCAC
>JACQVW010000722.1 GCA_016209535.1 Planctomycetota bacterium
CTCCGGCTCGACCTCGCCGCTCCAGAGGTAGAAGGAGCCCCAGCCCGCCTCGCTGCGCGGCGCCCGGGGGTCCTCCGTGGCCGGCCGGGGGGCGAGGAGGAGCCCGGCGCGGAAGGGCGCGCCGCCCTCGGGGACCTCGGTCTCGAACCGGGTCTCCACATCCGGGGCGAGCTCGAGCTCCCACAGGGGGCTGCGGAAGATCATCGAGGCCAGGAGACGTGGCTTGCCCCCGAGCTGAACGTAGCATATGGGGTGCTCGAGGTCATACCCCTCCACCCACAGCGAGTAGCCCGCCGGGTTGCGGAAGCGCCACGTGGCGACCGTCGCGCCATCCCGCTCCCGCAGCCCGTCGAAGGCGAGCGCCCCCTCGATCTGCGCCATCGCGACCGCCGCAAGGGGCGCGAGCGGGTCCAGGGTGTCGATGAGGCGCCCGAGGAGCGGGAGCGCCTTCGCCGACCGCATCTCGCCCAGGAGCACCGCAGCGGCGGCGCACTGCTCGGGCCCGCCGCGCTCGAGCCAGCGGAGGAGGGAGCCTTCCGGGAGCTTGAGGTCGCCGAGGACGCGGAAGGCGGCGGAGCGCGGGTCGAGCTCCACCTTCGGGTACGCGACCGCGGGCGCCTGGGGGCACCACCTCCTCCCCGCGATGCGCAGGAGGTCCTGCGCGGCGCGGACCGAGCGCAGCTCGCCGAGCCTCTGGACGACCGCGTACAGCTCCGCGCCGCGAGCCAGCGCCCCTTCCGTGGCACCTGCCGTGGCGTTTTCCATGGGTTCTTCGGCAGCGCCGTCCGTCCGCGCCTCGGCTTCCTCCAGCTCCCGCAGCTTCCAGATCCAGCGCTGCTCGACGGCGAGCGGGTATGCCGCGACGCCCAACGCCGCGAGGACCGCGATGCTCCCGGCGCAGCTCGCCAGCGCCGCGAGCCTGCCGCGGCGCCTGGGGGGGCCCCGCTCCGGCGCCCCGCTCACCGCGCGCAGTGGCCCTGGGCTGCGGCGCACTCCTCCTCGGAGGGGTAGAGGCCGGCGCAGTCGGCCCCCTCGCAGTCGCAGCCCGAGAGGGCCCTGCAAGCCGCGCCGTCCCAGGCCCAGCCGATCACGACGAGGCACGCGCCCGTCCCGGCGGCGTCCATGGGCTCGCACGAGATCGGGCAGCCCGCGACGGCCGCCTGGCAGGCGTCCGCGCTGGGGTAGAGCCTCCCACAGTCCGCGCCCTCGCACTCGCAGCCGCCGAGCGTGAGGCACCGCCTCCCGTCCCAGGCGAAGCCGAGGAGCTTCTTGCACTCGCCCACGCCGCGGGCGTCCATGGAGTCGCAGGCCCCGGGGCAGCCCCCATGGGCGAGGTAGCACTCCTCGAGGGAGCCGTAGCCCTCGCCGCAGTCCTCCCCTTCGCAGGTGCAGCCCGAGTGGTAGGCGCAGCGGAAGCCGTCCCAGAACACGCCGACGATGGCATCGCAGGGGCCGACGCCCCGGGCGTCCTGGGCTGCGCACGACGCGCCCGCGCAGGGTGGGAAGGACTCACAGCCGAGCGGCGGCCCGGCCCCCGGCCCGCACGCCGGGAACGGCGCGGGCGGCTCGGGCCCCCCGGCGAAGCAGTAGAGGAGCTGGTAGACGGCGTCCGAGACGTCGAAGGCGCCGTCCATGTTCACGTCGCAGGCCTCGAGGCACGAGGGCGCCTCGCTCCCCAGGAACAGGTGCCCGAGGAGGAAGATCGGGTCCGAGATGTCGCAGCGCCGTCCTTCGCCGGTGCTGCCATCGGCATTGCAGTCGCCGCGGACGAAGTCGGAGGCGGCCGCGGGCCGGAGGGCCGGCCCCGCGGCGAGGGCGGCGCAAAACGCGGCCTGGATCCAGGAAGTCGGGCGCATCGCCACAAGCATGCCCCCTTTCCTGCCCCGAGTCTACACCTCGTGCCCATCCTCCCGCCGCGCCACGTAGCTCGCCGCCACGAGGTCGCCCGTGACGTTGAGGGTCGTGCGGCACATGTCGAGGAACCGGTCGACGCCGAGGATCACGGCGATCCCCTCGCCGGGCACGCCAACGCTCACGAGGACCGGCACGATGAGGGGGATCGATCCGCCCGGGACGCCCGCCGTGCCCACCCCGGCGAGGAGCGCCATGCCGAGGACGAGGAGCTGCTGGCCGGCGGCCAGCTCCACGCCGTAGAGCTGAGCGAGGAAGAGCACCGTGACGCCCTCGAAGAGCGCCGTGCCGTTCTGGTTGAAGGTGGAGCCCAGGGTGAGGACGAAGTTCGCCACCTTCGCGGGGATCCCGAGCCGATCGCGGGCCACCTGGATCGTCGTCGGGAGGGTCGCGTTGCTCGAGCTCGTCGAGAAGGCCGTCACCATGACGGGCCGGATGCGCGAGAAGAACTCCCACGGTCTCACGCCGCAGAGAGTCCGTAGGACGACTGGGTACACAACGAACTGGTGGAAGCCGAGGCCGAGGAGGACCGTGAGCACGTAGGCGCCGAGGGTGACGACGACGCCCGGGCCAAGGGTCGCGGCCATGGAGAACACGAGCGCGGCGACGCCGATGGGCGCGAGCCGCATGGCGAGGCCCACGAGCCACATCGAGACGTCGTAGAGGCCCTCGAGGAATGCCACGACGGTGGCGGTCCTCGCCGAGCCGCACATCCCGAGGGCGGCGCCGAAGAGGAGCGCGAAGAACATGACGCCGAGCATGTCCCCGTCGAAGGCCCTGACGGCGCTCTCGACGGGGTTCCGCGGGATGAGGGCGCTCACGATGCCCTCGAGGGGCGGTCTCTCGGCGCCGGCCTTCGCCTTCTCGGCCACGAAGGCCTTCTCCCTCGCCGCGTCCTCGAGCAGCTTCGCCCTCGCCTCGGGCGCCACGCTGCGCCCCGGGCCGATGGCGTTCACGAGGGCGAGGCCGATCCCGACCGACGCGGCGCTCAGGACCAGGGTGAAGGCGAGGGTCTTGACGCCGATCCGCCCCAGCTCCCGCACGTCGCCGAGCTCGCGCACGCCGAGGGCGAGGCACGAGAAGACGAGGGGCAGCACGGTCATGAAGAGGAGGCGGAGGAAGATGCCGCCCAGGGGCCGCACGACCTGGTCCACCCACCGCTCGAGCTCGGTCCGGGCGGCGTTCTCGGGGCCCGCGGGCCCGGCGAGCCAGCTCGCGAGGATGCCCGCGGCGAGGCCGGCGGCGAGCCCACCGAGGATCCAGCGCTGGAGCGTGCCCTGCTTCATGGGCGCTTCGCGGGCGCTTCACGCCGGCGGGTTCAGGCCCTTCAGGTCGTCCGTCACGAAGAGCCCGTCCTTCCGGATCAGCTCGCCGTCGAGCCAGATCTCCCCGCCCCCGTGCTCGGGCCGCTGGATCGTGACCAGGTCCCAGTGGACCTGCGAGCGGTTCCCGTTGTCGGCCTCGGCGTAGGCCTGCCCCGGCGTGAAGTGGAAGGACCCGGCGATCTTCTCGTCGAAGAGGATGTCGAGCATGGGCTCGCGGATCTTCGGGTTGAAGGCGATGGAGAACTCGCCGATGTAGCGGGCGCCCTCGTCGGTGTCGAGCAGGCGGTTGATGCGGCCAGGGTCCTTCGCCGCGGCCTCGACGATCCTCCCCTTGCGCAAGACGAGCCGGATGTCCTCGTGGATGATCCCCTGGTAGAGGCTCGCCGTGTTGACGGCGAGAGTGCCCTCGGCGGAGTCGCGCACGGGGCTCGTGAACATCTCCCCGTCGGGGATGTTCATTTCCCCCGCGCAGCCGATCACGGGGATGCCCTCGATGGAGAACCGGAGGTCCGTGCCGGGGCCCAGGATGTGGACTCGCTTCGCCCGCTCCATGCGCCGCTTGAGGGGCTCCATGGACCGCGCCATGGCGGCGTAGTCGACCGTGCAGACGTCGAAGTAGAAGTCCTCGAAGGCCTCGGTGCTCATCCGCGCCTGCTGGGCCATGCTCGGCGTCGGCCAGCGGAGCACGACCCACTTCGTCTTCGGCACGCGGACCTCGGTGTGCACGTGGTGCCAGAGGAGCTTCTGGTAGAGGTCCATCCTCTCCGGCGGCACGTCGGAGAGCTCCGTCACGTTGTGGGCGCCGCGGACCCCCACGTAGGCTTGGACGCCCTCCATCTGCCGGCGCTCGATCTCGCCC
>JACQVW010000738.1 GCA_016209535.1 Planctomycetota bacterium
CACCCCCACCACGCGGGCGATTTCCTCCCCCACCACCTTGCGGACGAGGTCCCGCAGCCCGGCCAGGTCCGCGCCGAAGGCCTCGCGAGTCGCGAGGCGCTCGAGGATCCTCTCGAGCAGCTTGCGGAGGCGCGGCGATCCCCGGGCGGCATGGGAGACCAGCCTGTGGAACGCGTAGGCCTCGAGGACATCCCGCGCGATGGGCAGCGAGAGGATGTCCCCACCCTCGAGGCCCTCCAGGGCTCTCGCCCCGGCGCGGGCCCTCCTCCGCTCGCGGGCAGGGAGGGGCTTGCGGACCCTTCGCTCTCCCGGGGGGATCGCCCCGGCCGCCTTCTCTCGTCCCGGGACCTCTCGCCCCGGGACGACGGCCCGCCTCTTCAGGGTCTGGACCAGCTCCTGCGCCTTGAGGGGGTTCCTCAGGCGCGTGAGCCCCTCCCCTCGCCTCCAGGAGTCCGTGTCGAGGAGCACGATGACCGTGTTCCCGATCTCGATGACGTCGTCCGGCTTGAGCTCGCTCTTCTCGACGCGGAGGCCGTTCAGGTAGGTGCCGTTCGAGCTGTTGAGGTCGATCAGGTTCCAGCCGCTCGCCGTGGGGACGATCGTGCAGTGCTTCCGGCTGAGGATCTCGTCGCGGATCGGCACATCGGCTCGCTTCGACCGTCCGAGGATGACCGGGCCGGGAGGCAGATCCACCCCCCGGACCGTCGTGTCGAAGATGACGAGCCGGGCCATGGGCCCATTGTATAGCACAGGAAGGCACCGGAGGGCAGCAGGTCCCAAGGTCCGGGCAAAGTGCTGCAAGTCTGTTGATCGCCAAGCGCCCCCGATCGAGAAACAACGGCTTGGGACGACTTTGCCGGGACCCTGCAGCAGGTCCCCCGTCAGGCCCCCCGTCACCTCCTGGCCGGCGCGTCCTTCTCGACCTTCTCGAGCTTCTCGAGCACGCTCGCGGGCACGGGCTGGTAGCCTTGGGGCTCCATGGTGTAGTTCCCCCGCCCGCTCGTGATGCTGCGGAGCGTCGTCGAGTAGGCGGCGAGCTCGACCAGGGGGACGCGCGCGCTCACGACCTTGTCCGTGCCCTCGGCGCCCACGTCCTCGATCGAACCGCGGCGCGAGTTCAGGTCGCCGAGCACGGAGCCGAAGTAGTCCTCCGGCGCGGTCACTTCGACGCGCATGATGGGCTCGAGGAGGATCGTCCTGCACTGCTCCTCGGCCATCCTCGCCGCGAGGCCGCCGCAGGCATAGAAGGCGTTCGTGCTCGAGTCCACGTCGTGCATCTTCCCGTCCACGAGGGTGACGCGCACTCCCTGGATCTGCGCCCCCCGCCGGCCGCCGCCGAGGAAGTGGTCGCGGATCCCCTTCTCCAGGCTCGTGATGAACTCCTTCGTGATCCTGCCCTGCGTGATCTCGTCGATGAACTCGACCTCGTCCCCCTCGATGGGCTCGAGCTCGAAGACCGCCACGGCGTACTGGCCCGCCCCGCCCGTCTGCTTGATGTGGCGCGCCTCGATCTTCGCGGGCCTCGAGATCGTCTGGCGGTAGGCCACGCGGGGCTTGCCCGTCGTCACGCGGATGCCGAAGTCGTCCCGGATGCGGTGGGCGACGACCTCGAGGTGCAGCTCTCCCATGCCCGAGACGATCGTCTCGCCCGTCTCGGGGTCCGTGGAGGCCCGGAAGGTCGGGTCCTCGCGGGCGACGATCCCCAGGACCTCGCCGAGCTTGTCGCGGTCGGCGCTGGCCACAGGCTCGATCGCCATGGAGATCACGGGCTTCGCGAACGTCGTGGCGCCGTAGGCGATCGGGCGCTGCTTGAGGCAAAGCGTGTCCCCCGTCGCGGCCTGCTTGATGCCCATGCACGCCACGATCATGCCGGCCGTGGCGCTCTCGATGGCCTCCCGCGAGGCCGCGTGCACCCGGAAGAGCCTGCCGGCGCGCTCCGTCTTCCCGAGGCGCGGGTTGTAGAGCATGTCGCCCGCGTTCAGCGTCCCGGAGTAGATCCGGAGGAACGTGAGGTCTCCCGTGGGGAAGTGGACCGTCTTGAACACCAGGGCCCCCAGCGGCGCATCGGGGGTTGGGTCGAAGCGGAGGGGCTCGAGGGTCCGCGGCTCATGGCCGGTGACGGCGCCCTTGTCCACGGGGCTCGGAAGGTATTCCACGACGGCGGTAAGGAGCGGCGGGATCCCGATGTTCCGGAGCGCCGCACCGCAGAGGACCGGCACGAACCGGTGGAAGCACACGGCCTCCCGGAGGACGCGCTGGACGAGATCCAGGGAAGGCTCCTCCTCGGCGAGGAGGATCTCCATGAGCTCGTCGGAGAACATGGAGAGGGCCTCGAGGAGGATGTGCCGCTCGCGCCGGCACGTATCGACCATGGAGTCCTCGATCTCGCCGACCACGAAGTCGGCGGGGTCCTCGCAGCCCGGCGGGAAGCTCACCTGGGTCTGGCGCACGAGGTCCACGACGCCGCGGAATCCCGGCCCCTCGCCGACGGGGACCTGGATGGGCGCCGCGTTCAGGTTGAGGCGCTTCCGGATCGAGGCGATGGCCTTCGCGTAGTCCGCCCCGACGCGGTCCATCTTGTTGACGAAGGCGAGGCGGGGGACGCCGTACTTGTTCATCTGGCGGTTCACCGTCTCGCTCTGCGCCTGCGCGCCGGCCACGGAGTCGATGGCCAGGACGGCCCCGTCGAGCACCCGGAGCGAACGCTCCACCTCCGCCGTGAAGTCGACGTGGCCCGGCGTGTCGATCAGGTGGACGTTGTGCCCCTCCCAGACGAAATGGGTCGCCGCGGAGCCAATGGTGATCCCGCGCTCCTGTTCCTCCTTGAGGAAGTCCATCGTGGCTTCACCGTCGTGGACCTCGCCGAGCTTGCGTATGCGCCCGCTGAGCTTGAGCATGCGCTCGGTGATCGTGGTCTTGCCGCTGTCGATGTGGGCGGCGATCCCGATGTTGCGGATCCTCTCGATCCCGGCCTTCTTCGCGCTCTCGACCTGCATAGCCGTCGCTGACATATTCCGACCCTGATTTTCTGGTTGCTTCGCAACACTGTACTCGCTGGCGCGCGGCTTGCAGCTCCTGCCCGTACGGCAGGAGCTGCGGGGCCGGCGGCCTGGCTGGTGAGGAGGAAGAGAGGAGGAAGAGCTGTCCCCGTGGGGAGGCGGGTCCTTGCTCGACGGCTCAGGCTCGGGCCCGGGGATTGCCGGCGGCCCGGCGCCCTTGCGGGAACCTGCCCCCTGGCCGTCGCGGAAGGCGCGACGCGGATCGCGGACTATTCTTCGAACCTCCGTCGTCTCGGACCCAAGCCGTGGACTCGTCCAAAAGGCAAAGGGTAGCATTTTACGGCATATCGGCTTTTCGACAAGGGGTTTCTTCGGCAGCCCTGGCAGACCTCCCGCCTTGACAGGCCGCCGGGGCGTGGCTACAAAGGGGCCCGGTGGTCTCCGGAGTCGATGGCGCCGGGGGCCATCCGATAAGGCGTGGGGGGCGGGGCGCCTTATGGGTCTCTGCCCAAAGCACAGCCGGAGTCGAAGAGAGTTGCCCGTCTCCTTCGGGGAGTGAAGGAGGACTCGGGCTTGGTGAGTCGTTTCTCGAGGAGCCACCGGGCCTCGGTCCGGTGGGCTCGTCTCCTTGGACCTCGAGGAGGCGGGAGAGAGAAGACAGAGAAGAAGAGAAGAGACGATGAGAAACTGCTATCACTGCGGTGCGGAATGGGAGGGGTTCCGCGGCCAGCCCCGGACCCGCGAGGTCTGCGAAGGCTGCGGCCGCTACCTGCGCTGCTGCGCCAACTGCCACCACTTCGACGCCCGCTTCCGCAGCGCGTGCACCTTGAAGCACACGACCTTCGTAGGGAACCGAGAGGTCCTGAACTACTGCGAAGAGTTCAAGATACTCGACACGGAGGCCCGGAAGCGCGAGGACAAGGTCCTCACCGCCCGCGAGACTTGGGAGCGTCTCTTCCGCAGGTGATCCGGGGGAGGGCTCCGGGGTCCTCGCCGTTGCGCCGGCCCCCGGCCCCCCCCACGATGGATATCGTCAGGCGACGCGCCAGCGCGAACTGCGATGCGTAGCAACCCAACAGACCGTCGCGAGATCGAGCTCCTCCGCACGAGCGATGTCCTCGAGCAGACCGGGATCACGCACCAGGTCCTCTACCGGTACGTCACGCTGGGCCTCATCGAGCCCGCGAAGACCACCCAGACCGGCCAGCGCTACTTCCACCCGAGGGTCCTCATCGTGATCGACCTCATCAAGAGCCTCACCGAGGGCCGGCGCTACACCCTCCGCGAGATCAAGGAGATCTTCTTCAAGGACAAGCGCGTCAGGAAGATACTCTCGCGGACATGACGCGGGGGTCCCTCCTCCGGCGTGGTTCAGATCAGGCTCCATTCGGGTAACAGGAAAGAGCTCAGCAGGGGCAGTTTGGTAGGGGCAGTATCGTGGGAATGAACGCGTGGTTCATAGCCGGGTGTAACCCGGCGTTGAACCACGCCCCTCCTCCCCTCCGGAGCGGGGAGGCTGTATGCTGTCCCCCCTATGACG
>JACQVW010000750.1 GCA_016209535.1 Planctomycetota bacterium
CGGGGCCCTCGACCACGGCGAGGGTGCCGGGGAGGTTGACGGTGGAGAGGTAGTCCCACAGAGTGTCGGCATACGTGTGGACCCGGTTGTAGTTGCAGCGCCGGGCGAAACGCTCGAGCTTCCCGTCGCAGAACGTGAGCGCCGTCGAGTCCCCTGGATTGCCCTTCAGCCTGTAGTACACGGTGGCTATCGGCAAAGGCATTTCCGAAGGAAACCGCGCCTCGTAGGCTACCGGGTCGAAGTCGATGTCGAGGAGGAACCCGTCGCCTCGGTGGTCCCCTGGCAGTCCTTGACCCTCCGTCACGGGCCAGAACATGACGCCCGTCGGGCCCAGGAGCGACAGGAGCTCGTCGCTGTACGCGGGATCTCCCGCGATCTCGGCCACCCCCGGATCGTGACAGGCAGCAAGGAAGGCGGCGATCCTCCCGGGACTGGGCAGCCCGGACAGGAGGACCAGCGTCACACCCACGACGTCACCTTGAGCCCCTTGCGCGGATTCCGTCTGCAATGAGTACTGGTCGGTGGGAATCAGGTAGTCGTACCCGGGCTCGGGCAGAGCCCCATTGTACGCTGGAGGCGGGCACGCACCCCAGTCCCAGTCCTGGGCTGTGAGGGCTGACACTCCAAGCGAAAAGAGACACGTGAGAGCTAGAAGTTTCATGGCGACACCTCAGTGTACCTGTACTGGCTCGACACCGACACCTCAGAACGGACGGATCTTCGAGCACTTCGGGCGAAGGTAGGTCTTCAGCGAAGTGGTCTCGTACTCGTACTTGCTCGAGTCGGTGCAGGTGGAGGCCCGCGTCGCCTCCGAGCGGTTCCTGGCGCTGATCTTGAACGCCTTCGGCAGGTTGTTGCTCGTGGCGCAGAGCTGGAAGCCCTTCCCGTCCACGCCCGTCACGTTGCCCGAGCAGAACGTCCTCGTCTCGTCGGTGATGACGCTCTCCGCCCCCGCGCAGGGCGGCACGCTGTGGATGTCCGTGAAGATCCAGGACTGGAGGTGGAACGTCGTGTTCACGTTACACGGGTAGCAGCAGTACCCGGCCTTGTACATGTTCCATTGCGTCAGCCCGTCCACCCAGAGCCACGCCGAGGTCTGGCCCGGCGGAGGCGCCGGGACCCAGTCGGCGAGCGCCTCAACCGGTGGCCCCGGGTCCTGCCACTTGGCCTCCGCCAGGGCCGGCGTGCAGGGGGCGATGCACTGGTAATAGTCGCTCGTGCAGAGGTACCTCGCCGTCTTGTTGCCGGAAAGGCTGCCGCAGGTGGTGTTGGCGTCGTCCCAGCAATCCCAAGGGATCATGACCTGGGGTTGCTAAGTCCCAGATTGTCTGATCCTACCCTGCGCCTCCGGTCTCGGATTACCTGACCCCGCTCACCCCGCTCCGGGCTACCCCGCCGCCGTCCTCGCGCAATCGTCTCCCGCCTACCCCGCCCCGCTGCAGCGCCGAGCACCGGAAGCTCTCCACGCGGGGCCCCCAGCGGCTGGCGACGAGCCTGGCTCTTCCCTCGGCGGACGCCTCCAGGTAGGAAGAGGTGTGGAGAGCCCCCGAAGGGACTCTCCACCCTCAAACAAAAGGTAAGCCGATGCTACCCGAGATCCTGGCGGAAATGGAGAGGTATTCGAAGGCGGTCGAGGAGAAGACAGTGACCTGCGAGCTGGAGACCTGCCTGCGCTGCGGGAAAGGGACGGGTGAGCTCCGGCTGCACGATCGGAGGAAGCGGACGTTCCGCTGGGTGCTCGAGCGCTTGGTGAAGAAGGTGGTCGTGTGGTTGGCGCGCTGGAAATGCCGCCTCTGCGGCGCGACCTTCACGCTCTATCCTCCCTTCGCTCTCCCCTACAAGCGCTACGTCACCGAGACCGTCACGAGGCTCAGCGAGAGCTACCTCGAGAAGGACGAGCTCACCTACCGCAAGGCGGTGCTCCAGGACGGCATGCCGGTCTTCCACGAGGGCGCGGAAGGCGGGCCGCTCGACGAGCGCACCCTCCAGCACTCCACCCTGTACCGCTGGTTTTCGCTCTTCGGCGCTCTGGAGCGGACACGCCGTGAAGCCCTCCGGCTGATCCGCCAGAGATCGTCGCGCTCCGGCGTCTTCAGAAGGATCCTGCCGATCGCGCCGTGGAAGTACCGCAGCGACGAGCGCCGGAAGCTGCTCGGGCGCTCGCGGCAGCTCTTCTCGGCCGAGAAGGAGCTCGGGGCCTTGTTCGGGACTTCGATCTTCCCACGATTCGCAACGCTGTGGGCCTGGAGCTGAGCGAGGATCGTCTTCGGCACTCGGCAACCGGAGACGATCGTGAAGAAGAAAGACGAAGAATGGGCTCTCTTCTGGTGCACGCTCCTGCACCCGGCTCTCTTCGGCGAGGTCTCCCCGGAGGAGACCCAAGGTTTCCTCAAGAAGCTGGCTTCTGAGGACCACATCTTCCCCGACGGCACGAGAAGGAAGCCGTCGGTCTCCACGCTCCGGCGCAAGCTGAGGACCTACCAGAAGGAGGGCTTCGAGGCCCTTGCGCGCAGACGTCGGAGCGACCGGGGAAAATCCCGAACGCGGAGCCAGGAGACCATCGCCCGCGCCGTCGAGCTGAAACGCGACCAGCCCCGGCGATCGCACGTCACCCTGAACAAGTTCCTTCAGGCCGAAGGGAAGGGTCGAATTCCCAAGAGCACCCTCTACCGCCACCTGAAGGAAGCCGGCGCCACTCGCTGGAAGCTCGGGGTCGTCAAGGAGCCGGTGCGTTGCCGCTGGACGTACGAGCACACCCACGACCTCTGGGTCGGCGACTTCGAGGAGGGACCCTACGCCCTGAGCCACGAGGACGTGGTGCCCACGCACCTCTCCGCCTTCATCGACTGCCACAGCCGCGACGTGGTCGAGGCCCGATACTACTTCCGCCAGAACCTCGACATCCTTATCGACAGCCTCCTTCGAGCCTGGGCGACCCACGGAGCCTCCTCGAAGCTCTACTTGGACCAGGCCAAGATCTACACCTCCCGGCCTCTCCGCGCCGCCTGCTACGCGCTGAACATCGAGCTCCTCCACCGCAAGGCCGGCGATCCTGCCGGCGGCGGGCTCATCGAGAAGTTCTTCCAGACCGCGCAGAGCCAGTTCGAGGCCGAGGTGCGTGCCGGGCCGATCCTGACCCTGGAGGAGCTCAACCGCGCCTTCTCGGCCTGGCTCGAGATGACCTACCGCCGGGAGCCGAGCACCGAGACCGGGGAGGCGCCCCGGGAGCGCTACGAGAAGGGGCTCACCGTGCTGCGTCAGGTGGACATGGAGAAGGCGCTCGCCTACTTCATGCGCCGCCTCCAGCGAACCGTCCACCGGGACTTCTCCGACGTCCAGCTCGACGCGCGCTTCTACCGCGTCGAGAAGGGGCTCCGAGGCGATCGAGTGGAGGTCCGCTACGACCCGTTCTCCTCCCCCGACACGGTGCTCCTGTACTCCCTCGCCGGCGAGTACCTGGGGAAGGGACACCTCCACCAGAGGGAGAAGGGGGAGCCTGCCGACGCTCCCCCTCCCCAGAAGCCCAAGTACAACTACCTCGACCTCCTGGTGCGACAGCACGACGAGGAGCTCCGAGCGAAGGCGCAGGGCATCGATTACCGCAGGGCGCTCTCCGAGCGAGCGTGGCCTTTCCACGCCTTCGTGAAGACCCTGGCCCAGCTCCTGGGGCGCAAGGGCGGCCCATCGGCCTTCTCGGCCGGGGAGCTGGAGGCGCTCAAGAAGATCTTCAATCGTCACTCCGGCCTCACCGAGCCCCAGTTGCTGGAGGCGTTCGAGCGAGCGCCGGAGAAAACCTTCCCCCACATCGCCTACGAGCTCCAGCAGCTTGAGGCAAGAAAGGAGCCCTGATGTTCACCACCCACTTCAAAATGGCACGACTGCCCTTCCAGGAGCGGCTGCCCGTGGAGTCGATCCTCTGTGACGAACGCCTGTCGGAGGGCTTGGCCCGGCTCCGCTACCTCGCCGAGGCGGGCTCGATCGGTCTGGTCTCCGGACCCACCGGCGTGGGGAAGTCCAGCCTCCTGCGCCTGTTCGTGCGCTCCCTGAGCCTCAACCTCTACCAGCCGATCTACCTCTCGCTCACCCACGTCGGAGCAAGCGGCCTGCTCCGGCTCCTGGTGACGGCCCTGGGCGAGGTGCCCCGCCGAGGCAAGGAGCGCCTCTTCCTCCAGATCGTCGATCGCCTCGCGAGAGCGGACCGCACGACGCTCCTCCTGATCGACGAGGCGCACCTGCTCCCCTCGGAGGCGCTCACCGACCTGCGCCTCCTCGTCAGCGCGGGACTCGACGAAGCCCCGCGTCTGAAGCTCCTCCTGAGCGGCCAGGACCTCCTCGGCCAGGAGCTCAAGCGGGCGTCTCACGCCGACCTCACGACCCGCATCAGCGTGCGCTACCACATTCCGCCCCTCACCCGGGAGCAGTCGTCCTCCTACATCGACAGCCAGCTCAAGCACGCCGGCGCCTCCGAGAGGATCTTCGATCCCGAGGCGAAGAGCCTCATCCACGACTACTCCAGCGGCATCCCGCGCCAGATCAACAGCTGCGCCACCGCCTGCCTCCTCAACGCCGCCTCCAAGAGCGTCCAGAAGGTCACCGAGGCGCTCGTCAACGACACCATGGCGGACCTTCGCCTGCCGTGAGCGGAGCCCCCACCATGCCAAGCCGCTACTCCAAAGGCGTGCTGAGGGCCCTCCGGAACGAGGTCCCCGTTGCCCACCTGATCGCCGAGATCCTCGACGTGCCGTCGAAGATCTCGGAGAGCTACTTCCGCTTCCTGTGCCCCCTGTGCCACGAGTTCAACACCGCCACGAATCCCAGGACCAACCTGGCGCGTTGCTTCCGCTGCCAGAGGAACTTCAACCCCATCGATCTCGTGATGCTCCTGCGGCACGCGAACTTCACCGAGGCGGTCCAGTTCCTCCTTGAGCTCCGCAACGCGCCTCGACACTTCCAGGAGACCCCTCATGCTCACGAGCTTGCCCGAGATCAGCGTCCTGATCGCGCGCCCGCACCTCGCTTCGGTCGCCATGCTCGCGACGGCGCTAGAGATGACCCTCCGGAGCCTCTCGGCAAGCTACCCGGATCTCGCTGAGGATCCGGAGCCGACCCTCAAGCGCTCCGAAGAAGACGCCTACGTCGACGCCGTGCTCCAACAGGCCCAGGCCCTCCAAGGACTGCTTCGCTCCTACCAGGGCGCCGTCGAACGTCACCTACGCCAACGCCACCCTGACGACCACCCCCATCAGGTCCCGTCCTTCTGAACGCTTCTGCCCAGGCAGACACCGGGTCCACCGACCCCTCTCCTGCCCAGATCAAATAATCTGGGAAAACCAGGATCAGACAATCTGGGACTTAGCACCTGGTAGGAGATGCTCGGGGAGAACCGCACCCGGCACATGGTCCTGGGCGGATCCGGCGGGTCCGGCAGCTTCTCGTCCGCGGCCTGGGCCTCCGCCAGGGCCGAGTCCGGGCTCGCGAAGTCGCCCAGGTCCACGTCCGAGACGCAGTCCTGACTCGTGTCGTCGTACTCCGAGACCGTCCAGTTGTCGTCGTAGGTCACCTGGGCCCGCACGGTGCCGTCGGCCTTCTTGAACCCGTCGACGATCTTCACCGCCGGCGAGAGCAGGTCCTTGAACACGGTCTCGCTCGTGGGCGCGTAGTAGAACTGCCCCGAGTCCCTGGCGCAGATGATCCTGGCCCCGCCGCCCGCGCCCGAGGGCCGGTGCGACATGACCAGGAGGTCCTGAGGCTCGGTGACGCTGTTCTCGTTCTGGGGGATGAACGCCAGGGAGTCGTAGTTCTCCGAGGTCTTCAGGTCATCGAGGAACCGCTGGCTGTAGGCCCCGTCGACGAGCTTGTCGCCCGTCGTGTCCTCGTAGAAGATCACCGCCGTGAGTGTCGTGTCGGCCACGGGAGTCCCCGACACGAAGACCCTCGCGGAGCCGGAATCCACGGCGAGGCCCTTGGGGGACTGGAGCATGCTGCTCGTGACGGTGATCTGCGCTCCGGCGTCCACGACGCCGTCCAGTGGAACGGAGGAGTCCGTGGAGAGGACGAGCCGCTCGCGGACAGGGCTCCCGCCGGTGTGGAGCGTGATGACCTGGCCCGCCGCATCGCTCTCGTCCGTCTTGGCGTCCGCGAGCACCGCATCGATGGGGGTCGAAGGCGTCAGGAACGTCTGGACCGTGTCCCCGGGGTCCCGCGCGCTCCCGTTCCCGTTGTTGTCCTTGAGGGCGTAGATGGTGCGGTTGAGAGGGCTCGTGCCGGATACGAGGACGTAGACGACCCGGTTCCCCGCCACTGCAAGCTGGCGCGGGGTCGTCCCGGAGGGGAACACGTAGAAGACGATCTCGGCGAGGTCGCCCGGGTGCTCCAGCCTGATCTCGCGCGTCGGAGGGACGATGTACAGGGCGTCCGGCAGGCCGTCCCCGTCGACATCGCGTTCGCCGGAGAAGGTGTTGAACTCCTGGAACCGCGTGGGCACGAGGTCGCAGGGGGTCTCAAAGCCGTCCGGGGTGGGGTCGAGACCGGGGTACTCGAAGGGCTTCTTGGGCTTATCCCCGCCGGTAAAAAGAAAGGTGGTGTCTGGGATCCGCTCAACTTCCGCTAACCCTAAAGTCGGGGGGCCTCTGGTGCCGATAAGTAGGGCAGAAAGCGTTGGGAGGAGTGCCTGGGAGGAGGCC
>JACQVW010000725.1 GCA_016209535.1 Planctomycetota bacterium
CTCGCGGCCCCCGGCGGCCGGCTCGGCGGCGACGCCGCACCCGGCGGCCCGCCGTGCGGCCGGCTCGGCGGCGGCGCACCCGCTGGCCCGCCTTGCGGCCCGCTCGGCGGCCTCGAGCTTCCCCCGCGAGACGAGGAGGTTCTGCGGCGAGAGGTCGTGGGGGAAAAGGCCCGCGTCGTGGAGCGCCCGCACGAGGCGGCCCGCGGCCCTCACGATCGCGTGCTTCCTCAGGGCGCGAGCGCCGTGCGCCGGCTTGCCCCAGTACTCCCGGAAGAGGTGCTCGTCGAGGGGCTCTCCGTCCTCCACGAGCTCCGTCACGATGTGGGCCTCCCGCGCCATGCCGAGGCGCCGGACCTCGCGCAGCGCCACCACCCGCGGCGTCGGGATCCCCCGGACCGCCAGGGCGTGCCCGCCGCCGTAGGCCCGCCGCAAGGCATGGCTCTCGAAGAGGCTCTGGATGCCCTCGAGGAGGCCGTAGCGCCGGTGCTTCACGAGGACCCTCCTCGGGCCCAGGCCCGCCGCCGCCACCCAGCCGCGCCGCGCCGCCTTGAGGACGCGCCCCGGCGGGTCGCGCGTCCAGAGCGGCTCGAGGGCCTCCGCGGGAACCTCCCGCAGGTGGTAGAGCCGCACCCCCGGCGATCGCTCCACGGCGAACTGCGTCGACGGGAGGAAGCAGCGCTTCGATCGGCTCTTCTGGCGCTTCCGCTGGATCGCCTCCACGTCCTCGAGGAGGTCCTCGAGCGCCCGGGCCGCGTCCGCGCCCGGGACGAGCGCCTCGGGGCCGTAAGCCTCGACGAGGGCGGCGAGGCCGGCGGCGGGCACGGACCTCCGGAGCGAGTGGAGCAGCTTCGATACGCCGGCCCGGCGGCGCCGCCGGCCGATGCTCCTTCGGAACACGCAGGTGTGCAGGTCGATCAGACGGAGGCTTGCGCCCCCCGCCTCGACGAGGATGTTGCCCGCGTGGAGGTCCCGGTGCGCCACGCCTCGGTCGTGCATCGCCCGCACGAGCCTCCCGGCGCCCTCGAGGAGGCCGATGGCCGCCGCGGGAAGCGGCGCGGCGCCCTCGCCGCGGCCCGGGCCCGAGCAGAGATCGTGGAGCCTCTCCGCGAGGGGCGCCGTCCCGGCGAGGAACTCGGCGAAGAGCCCCCCTCCGACGAGCCTCCCCTCGCGCCGCTCCTCGGCCACGGCCAGCGCGCGAGCCGTGGGGAGGCCCAGCTCGGCGAACCTCCGGAGGGCCCGCCACTCCTGCTCCGCCCGGTGGGGAAGGAGCCGGTACCGCAGGCGGTCCCAGCGGCTCGTGTACCGGTAGACCTTCGCGAGGAGGCCTCCCTCGGCGAGGCCGGGCACGAGACCGGGCGCGGGGCCCGGGACATGGAAGACCGTCCGGAAGTGGTTCGACTTGAGGACGCGGACGCCCTCGAGCCCCTCGAGGGCGGGGAACCGCTCGAGGTACGGCGCCAGGGGACCGGCGGCATCGCCGGCCAGGACCCACAAGTAGGCGTTGGCCTCGAAGCGCCGGGTCGCCGGAGGGCAGGAGGTCATGGGGAGGTAGAGTTCACCACGCCGGGGTCGGGCCTTCAATTTTTTCGGCGTGGTTCAAGAACCGCGATTACGCGGTTCAGAACCACGCCTGTACTCTCCCCCCTCTGTCCCCCCAAGGGGAAGACGGGACATGTTCCTTGCTGGAGACTTACGGCGAAGACCAGCATGGCGTGGTTCAAGACCGGGTGTTACCCGGTCTTGAACTACGCCTTTCCTGTTACCCGAATGGAGCCTGATTTGAAGCACACCAATTTTTCCCTTGGCGCACACCTCTGTGGTTTATAGAATGTAAACCACATTCGGGGATTCGTGTCGATTCTTTTCGTCCGCGACCGTGGTTCACGAGGCCTTCCGTGTCCGGGCCACCCGCCAAGTCGTCGTCCAGAAGACCCTCCAGGAGGCAGTTCGTCCTCTTCTGCGCCCTCTTCGCCGCGCTCGGCGCGCTCCTGGTCGCGAGCGCCCGCAGGGTGCTCCTCGAGGCCGAGCGGGGCGCCGCAGGCCCCGGGCCCCCGCCAGCAGCACGGGCCGGCGGATAGCCGGGATCGTCGCGCCGCCACGAGCGAACCTACGAGCGAACCTACGAGCGAACCACCCGCCGGGAAGAAGGCCGGCGTCCGGGTCGACGCGTCGTCGCCTCGGAGCCGTACCGCGCGTTCAGGGTGCTTCCCGGCGGGCTTTCCTTCCTCGTCAGGGTCCAACTCCCCCGCCAGGGCCCCACCTCCCGTCAGGGCCCCGCGCCTCCGTAGAGCATGATCGCGAACTGGTTGCCGTTGAAGACGGCGTGGAAGAGCATGGCGAAGAGGAGGCTCCCCGTCCGCTCGTAGACGTAGCACAGCAGGCACCCGACGACGGCGAGCGGCAAGAGGCTCCCGAGGGAGCCATGGAGCCCCGCGAAGAGGAAGCTCGACACCGCCGCGCCGGCGATCCTCCCCCACCGCTCGCGGAGCGCACCGTAGAAGACTCCCCGGAAGAGGAGCTCCTCGCCCAGCGGCGCCACGAGGACGCCCCCGGCGAGGAGGTAGCCGACCGCCTGGGCGTCGCCGGCCCGCACCCAGTCCTGGAAGAGCTCCACGACCTTCTGCGGCGCGGGCTCCGACCCCAGGACGTCGTGGAGGAGCGCCGCCCAGAGGGCCATGAGGACCTGGAGCGGCAGGTAGCTCAAGGCTGCGAGGAGGAGGACCGGGATCGCGTTCCACGGGCTCGTGCGAGCCAGGCCCAGGGACCGGGCGGGCTGGCCGTACACGCGGCACAGGAGGTAGAGGACGAAGCCCCCCGCGAGCACCGTGGAGAGGAGCTCCACGAGGAAGATCGCCGCCGGCTCCGAGAGCCCGCCGCCCCCCGCGGCGGGCCGCCCGACGAACGGCGACACCCAGGGTCCGACGAAGATCTGGGAGAGGAACCAGACCACGATCACGAGCGCCGCCTCGCCCAGGCCCCAGAAGAGCGGCTCCCGCGGCCCCTTCGGCCGCTCGAGCCGCAGGAAGGGGATCCGCGTCGCGTGCCGCGCGCCGATGAGGAAGACGAAGGGGAGGGAGAAGAGGACGGCCGCCGGGAACGAGAGACGGAGCTGGTTGAGCTCGTGGGGGGACACGCGATCGCCGCGCCTCGCCCCTCCTCAGGAGGGCCTCTGGACCCAGGGGGGCATGCCCTCGAGCGGGCTCGAGGCGCTCGCATGGAGCTTCTTCGGGATCCGGCCCGCGAGGTAGGCCTCGCGGCCCGCCTCGACGGCGAGGCGCATCGCCCGGGCCATGCGCACGGGCTCCTTCGCCAGGGCGACCGCCGTGTTGAGGAGGACGCCGTCGATCCCGAGCTCCATGGCGAGCGCCACGTCGGAGGCGGTGCCGACCCCGGCGTCGACGATGATCGGGACCTTCAACGTCTCGAGGATGATCCGGATGTTGAAGGGGTTCAACACGCCCTGGCCCGAGCCGATGGGCGAGCCCGCCGGCATGACGCTCGTGACGCCCGTCCCCTCGATCCTCCGGCACAGGATGGGGTCGTCCGATGCGTAGCAGAGGACCGTGAAGCCGTCGCGCACGAGACGTTCGGCCGCCACGAGGGTGTCGACGGGGTCCGGGAGGAGCGTGCGCTCGTCGCCGATGACCTCGAGCTTCACCAGGTCCGTCTCGAGCATCTCCCGCGCGATGTGGGCGAAGCGGACCGCGTCCTCGGCGTTGTAGCAGCCCGCGGTGTTGGGGAGGAGCGCGTACCGCCGCCGGTCGATGAAGTTGAGGAGGTTCTTCGCGGGGTCCTTGTCGAGGCGCCGGACGGCGACCGTGACCATCTCGGCGCCCGAGGCCTCGTGGCAGGCCTGCATCTCCTCGGTGGAGCGGTACTTGCCCGTCCCCAGGATGAGCCGCGAGCGGAACCGGTGTTTCCCGAGGACCAGCACGTCCTCGCCGGGCCCTGCCTGGCCGGGGCCTGCCTGGCCGCCGCTCCGCGCGCCCGGGTCCTGAGCCGCCATGTCTAGCCTCCCCCCACGAAGGTCAAGACCTCGACCTCGTCGCCGTCGCGGAGGCGCTCGACCGAGTGCGTCCGCCGCGGCACGAGGACCCGGTTCACCTCCACGGCGACGGCGCCCTGGAGGGCGCGGATCGAAGGCTGGGCGCCCGGCGCGGAGGCCAGGGATGCCTCGAGCCGCTCGAGGACCTGGGCGATCGTCGGCTCCGCGTCGAAGACCTGCCTCTCGCCGTTGACCGTGAGGGAGACCATGGGATGCGGCAAGGATACTCCGCCTCGCGCGAGGCCGCAAGACGCGGAGGCGCGGCAGCCGGACATCGCGCGCTGCCCGACCGGCGACCGCCCGGAGGGCCGCACCTACTCCGGGAGGATCTCCTCGCTCTGTCCCGAGGGCTTGACGGGCGCCGTCTCGTCCACCGCCACGCCGAGGCGGCCGAGGACCTCGATGGCCTTCCTGCGGTGCTTGGTCCCGCCGCGGGCCAGGTACTCCTGGAAGCCCTTGATGGCCGCCTCCCGGTCGCCGTTCATATCGTGGAGGGACCCCAGGAGGAAGTAGTACATGGGGTTCTCGGGCTCGAGGCTCCGGCACCGCTCGAACTCCGCGATGGCGCCGGGGAGGTCGCGCTTCCGGCTCAGGGTGTAGCCCAGCGCCGCCCGCGGGCCCGTGTAGCGGCCCTCGCCCGCCAGGCTCACGGCCTCGCGGAAGCACCGTTCGGCCTTGTTCAGCTCCCCCATCTTCAGGTGCACGCGGCCGAGCTGGTAGTGGTACCTGGACTCATGGGGGTCCAGGTGGATGGCCTTCCCGAGCGCCTCGGCCGAGCCCCGGTAGTCGGGCTTCTGGAAATGCACGGCGGCGATCTCGTACCAGAGGTCCGAGCGGAGCGGATACTTGACGGCCTCCCCCTCGAGCTTCCGGAGCCGGGAGTCCAGGACGGAGCCGCTCGTCCCTTCCGAGAGCATGTGGCTCTGCTTCTCGGTGGTGGTCGTCTCGCAGCTTGCGGCGAGCGCGAGCAGAAGGGCGGCGGAGAGAGAAGGCGTCGTCGTCTTCGTGGTCATGGCTCGGTTCCTCCCTCAAGGTAGGCCAGGACCTTTATCGGCTGGCGAGGCGCCCCGAGCGCAGGGCGCGGCCTTTCTCGGCCCCTGGCGGCAATCTTCGTCGGCAAACCTGCGCGCTCACCAAGGCGCCAACCGCCCCCTCGGGGGGGCCGGGGGGGGAGAGCTCAGTCGAGGATCGACTCGACCTTGCGGAGCTCCGGGTCGTCCGCGATCAGCGTCTTCACCCGGCCCAGGAGTCCGAGGTAGCTCTCGTAGTGCCGCCCGAGCAGGCTGTACGTCTCGCGGGCGTCGGGCGCGAAGAGGCGCGCCGTCTCGGCGGCGCGCTCGTACGCGTTCCGCCCCTCCGCCATGTAGTAGTCGAGCGGCCGCTCGAACTTGACGAAGACTCCGCGCACCTTCGAGACCATGGGGCTCGGCGTGAACCACCGGGCGCGCCCCAGGCTAGCCGGGAAGAAGCCTCCCATGAAGAGGGTGAAGTCCCCGATGTAGCCGTCCACCTCCAGGCGGCGCTCGGGCCCTTCCTTGTCCCCCAGCGAGACCTCGAGCATCTTCGGGAGGTCCTCCAGGCGCCGGCCCTCGGCGTTCTTCAGACGGAAGATGCGATCCACGTGCACGAAGTCGCAGAGGACGTCGTCCGCGAGGTGGGCGGCGACGCCGGGAGAGAAGAGCTGCCCTTGCTCCACGAAGGCCTTGTCCAGGGCGGCCCGGAAGAGCGCGCGAAGAGGGTGGTTCTCGCTCAACATCTCGAACCTCTCGGACACGTTTCGTTCGACGCCTCCAGCTTGTCCTCTCGCTCCTTCGCCCCAATTCTCAGGCCCGGGCCAGGATTTTTCTACCCGCCGGGCGGCGCGGCCCGATAATCCGCCGCCGTCGGCCCCTCGTGCCGGTGCACCCGTCCCCCACCGAACTTCGGCGTGGTTCAAGACCGGGTAACACCCGGTCTTGAAC
>JACQVW010000739.1 GCA_016209535.1 Planctomycetota bacterium
GCGCTCGAGAAGGCGCTGGCGATGGGCCGGAGGCTCCGCGACAGGCACCTCGTCGGCTTCGGGGAGGTGTACCTGGCCGACGCGCACTTGGCGAGCGGCAAGTACTCTCAGGCGCTGCGCGCGCTTCGATCGGCGAAGCGGAAGGCGCCCCCGGCCGCCGGCGGCCCGGAGCTCCTCGCGCGCATGGTGCACAGCCGGCTCTTCCTCATCGACGCGCTCCTGGGGCGCGCGGCCTCGGCCGCGGGCTCCCGCGATGCCCTCGCGAGAAGCGCACGGACCGACGTCGCCCTCATCGAAGCCTGGAACGACCTCTTCATCGCCGCCGGCGAGGTCCTCTCGGGGCGCTGCGAGCCGCAGCCCGCCGCCGCTGCGCTCGCGGCGTTCCGCCGCCTCGGCGTGCCCGCGGGCGCCCGGGCCGCCCTCGTCGTCCGCCTCCTCGCGGCCTTGCGCCTCGGGGAGGCGGAGGGTGTCGCCAGTGCTCTTGACGAGCTCGACGACGCGCCCCCTGCCTGGCACGCGTTCCTGGCCGTCGCTGAGCCGCTCGCCCGCGCCGAGGCCCTCGTCCGGGCGGGAGACGAGGAGCGCGCGGAGGCCGCCCTCGCCGATGCGACGAGGGCCATCGTCGGCCATCCGTTCCTCGAGCTCGACGGGCGCATCGAGATCCTACGTTCGAAGACAGCCCTGAGGAGGAGGGAGCCCCACGAGGCCCGGCGGCACCTCCACCGGGCGCTGCACACGCGGGACCTCCTGCGCGAGCTCGTGCCGAGCCGAGCCAAGGAGTCGTTCCTCGCCGGCGCCCGGTTCCAGACGCTCCGCGAGCTGGCCTCGCGCGTCGAGCGGTCCCCGGTCCACGTCTCGACGCGACGTCTCCACGGCCTCGCGACCTACGAGGGCATGGTGGGGTCATCGCCCGCCATGGCTCGGATCTTCGAGGCCATCGAGAAGCTCCGGGACCAGGACGTGCCCGTCTTGATCCTGGGAGAGACGGGCACGGGAAAGGAGCTCGTCGCCAAGGCGATCCACAGGAGGAGCCTTCGGAGCGGAGGGCCGTTCATCGCGATCCAGTGCGCCTCCCTTCCCCAGGAGCTCTTCGAAGCGGAGCTCTTCGGCTACGAGGCGCAGGCGTTCACGGGCGCGGCGGAGGGCAGGCCCGGCCTCCTGGAATCCGTGCACGGGGGGACGCTGCTCCTCGATGAGGTGTCCCTCCTCCCCGTCGCGCTCCAGGCGAAGCTCCTCCGGTTCCTCGACTCGGGAGCCGTGCGCCGGGTCGGCGGGGGCGCCGACCGAACGGTCGACGTGCGGGGGATCGCCTCGACGAGCGTGGACCTCGGTCGTGCCGTCGCGGCCGGGACGGTCCGCGGGGACTTCTACTACAGGGTCCGGGGCGTGGAGCTCAGCATCCCGCCGCTCCGGGATCGGCGCGAGGACATCCGGCACCTGGCCCGGCACTTCCTCGAGCGGCACGCGCAGAGGCTCGGCCGCCCCGCTCCGGCCCTGCGCGGCGATGCCCTGGCGTTGCTCGAGGCCCACCGATGGCCGGGGAACGTCCGCGAGCTCGAGTCCCTGCTCCTCCGCGTCCTCGTCAGCCGATCCGGCGCCGGAGCCATCGGGACGGCCGAGCTGCGGCCCTTCTTCGCGCCGGAAAGGCGCGCCTTGTTCGAGCCCGAGGCCCTGGAGGCCCGTGACCTCAAGGAGCTCAAGCTCGAGCTCGAGCGGGAGTACCTGTCCCACCTGTTCCGGAAGCTCCGCGGCGACCCGCCGCAGCTCATGGAGAGGCTGGGCTTGAAGCGCTCGCAGCTCTACGCGTGGTTCCGGAGGCTCGGGCTGAACGTGCGCGAGCTCAGGAGGTCGCTCGGACGACGCACTATCTGACGGACCTCTGACCTCACGAAGCGACGCCGCTGCAGCCGAGCGTGTCGGGGGTGGGATCATCGCCTGCCGCGGTGAAGGGCGGAGGCAGGGACCCCCCGCCCAGGAAGAGGTACATCAAGGTGGCGATGGGGTCCGTCACGTCGAGCTTGCCGTCGTCGTCGGCATCGGCCGCGTCCAGGCACCTGGGCGTCGCGTTCCCCAGGAAGAGGAAGCCCAGCGTGAAGCTCGCGTCGCTCAAGTCCACCTTGCCGTCGGAGTTCGAGTCGCCGCGGAGGAAGAATGACTGGTCCGGGACGATCTGGAGGATGCCGCCCTCGAGCGCGGGCAGGAGGCTCACGTAGCGCGCCTCGCCTCGGTGGGTGAGCTCGTTCCGCAGGAAGAGCGGACCGGTGCCCCGGCCGTCGGGGCCGTTCGTCGGCTCGATCACGACCGAGGCGCCCGGCGGGGCCGTGTCGGGGATCGTGCCGCGGATCTTGAAGGCGAGGGTGTCGCTCCCGGGGGGCAGCTCGAGCCCGGTCCCGATGAAGCTCGGGATGAACCCCACGAGGAACGTGCCGGGGTCCGGACCAGCGCTGACGGCCATGAACCTGCCGCCCTCCGGAATGGAGCCGGCGTAGTAGCTCCCGTCGAGGATCACGGGGCTGAGGCTGGGGTCGCCCGTCAAAGCCAGCTTCGGCTCGAAGAGATCGGGGTCGTGCTTGACGACGAGCTGGAACGCCTCGACCTCCACGGCGTTCGTGACGAACACCGGGATATCGACTTCGCTCCCCGGGGCCGCCGACACCTCGCCGATCCGCACGCGGTCCTGGGTCTGGAGCGGCTCCTCGACCTCGTAGGATGCGCAATCGAGGTCGTCGCTGGTCGGGTCCGTGCCTGCGCTCGGGTAAGGAGGCGGAATGCGGTCGCCGCGGAAGATGTTGGTCAGGATGCGGACCTGGTCCGTTATGTCGAGCCTTCCGCTGTCGTCCGCGTCCGCGGCGTCATGGCAAGGAGGCGCCCTGTCTCCATTGAAGAGCCACCGCCGGATCATGAGGCTGTCCGAGACCGAGTCGCGTCCATCGGCGTTGACGTCCCCGCGCAGGAACTCCTGCGCGCCGAGGCCACGAGCGCGGCCTCCCGAGCCGATGCCTCCGCCGAGGGCCAAGAGCGAGAGCGAGCAAGCCAGGCCGACCGTCACCTTGCTGAGCATGATCCACCTCCTGGAATGGGTAGGGCCTCGAGGCGCGTCGCGAGTCGAGCCGGCGCCTCCCGAAACACGGGGACACCCATAGCAAGCGGGAAGCCAAGGCAGCATCCCTCGCGCCCGGGCGGGGCGAGCGAAGCTTCGCAGAGCGTTGCGCGCCAAGGCCTTGGAGCCGTCCCCGGCGGTACGTTGGAGCGGAATCGGACGCCGAGCAGGTGCGAGCCTGTAAAGGCGCTCTGACGCCGGAGCGCCGACTTGTCCGGCCGGACCGCACAGAGCCGCCGCCGGTCCGCCCTCTCGAGGTGAGCGAACCCCTCCTCGCGCAGGCGAGACACGAGGGACGCGATCGTCCGCTGGCCGGGCTCGGAGGACCAGCTCAGGCCCACGAGCAAGTCGACGTCCTGGGTCGCGCGGATCCTGCCCCAAGCGGGCAGGGCCGCGCCGCCCACGAGCGCGCAGCCCAGGCCAACGCGGTCCAGCGCCCGCAGGGCCGCCTCGAGGGCGGACAGGAGGCCCTCACCGGCCACGTCCGCCCTCCCCCAGGCGCCGGAGGACCCGCTCCCACGCGGCATCTCTCTCGGCGAGCGACCGCTCGAGCCCGCGGACGAGCCGCCGCCGGGCCTCCTCCTTCTCCGCGGGCGCATCGGTCGCCGTGGAGAGGGCCACCTTCAGTCCGAACGCGCAAATCTCGTCCCAGAGGTGGTACGCGGCGGAAGCATCCGGGGGCTGGCCGGCCTCGTGTTGCATCGCAAGCATTCTATCGCGGCGGGCCGGGCACGGCTGCGGCCCCCCGGACCACGTCCGCCGCCTCGCCCTCGCCGCCCTCGGCGCCGTCGCTGCCGAGGCACAGGACCTGGGGCGCGCCGTCCACGATCCGGTAGACGTACTCGTTGCCCCAGGGGTCGCGGGGCAACCCCTCGAGGCTCGCCGCAGCGAGCGAGCCATCATGCCGCCGCAGTGTCGATCCAGGAGTCAGGCGCGAGACCAGTCGACCACCTGGAGGCCAGGGATCTTCGTGAAGTCTTGTCTGTTGCGAGTCACAAGGGTCCCTCCCGCGGCGAGAACGGTGGCAGCGATCCGCAGGTCCAGGCTTCCGAGGGCCCTGTGGCCCCTGCGAAGCGTGGCGTAAATCGCCGCTGCCCTCGCGTCAAAGTCGAGGAGCCTCAGTGAGCAAAAGAATCTATGCATCTCTCGGAGACGCAGGTAAGCGACGGACAACCGCTCTGGCGTCGTGGCCTTGTGGACAACCGCCAGGCGACCCCGGAGCTGCTCCTCGTAAGTCACGATCGAGGCAGCAATTTCGTCCCCGCTCGCTCCCTGCACTCGAGCAACGACTTGCTTGTCTCCGCGCTGAAGCAAGGTGACGTGGTCCGTGTCCAGCACGAAGAGCGGCATCAGGGCTTCGCCGCGTCAGCATCCACACGGCGGCGGTACTCAGCCATTGCGGCGGAGAACTCGTCGAAGGTCTCGTCGTCCCGCCACATGCCGGCGAAGCTCGAAAGCGGGACCGCAGATCTCGCACCACCGACATCGATCCGTACGATCTCACCCTCGGCAATCATGCGGGTGGCGGCCGTGCGGGCCTGCTCGATAGCCTCCTCCCGCGTGGGCGCCTCCGCCGTGCAGTTGGGGAGGTTGAGGACCGTCGCCGTGAAGGTGTGTTGCTGTCGCTTGACGAGGACTTCGTAAGTCATGAGAACCACGATTGTGGCGCCAGAAGCCTGGAAGATCAAGGTGACGGGTGCTGCGGCGCTACCACGCCCTGCCACTACACCACAGTTCCAGGGCTGGCCTCGCGAGGAGCGCGATCAGCCCGGCGCAGCCGCGACCCCCAACCCCAACCCC
>JACQVW010000740.1 GCA_016209535.1 Planctomycetota bacterium
GGCATGGCGGTTCCTCGCACGCGTCCTGGTCTGCATCCTGGTCTGCCTCCTGGCCGCGCCTGCCGTGGCGATGGGCGCCGAGAGCACGCGCATCCGGCTGGCCACGATCGCTCCCAAGGACACATCATTTCACAAGAGCCTCCTCAAGATGGGCGAGGCGTGGCGCGACGCCTCGGGCGGCAAGGTGTCCCTCGTCACCTTCACCGACGGCACCATGGGCGGCGAGGCCGACATGGTGCGGCGCATGCGGGTGGGTCAGATCCAGGCCGCCATGCTGACCGTGGCGGGTCTCATGCTGATCGACGACTCGGTGTCCGGGCTCCAGAACATGCCGCTCATGTTCCGGTCGCTCGAGGAGCTCGACTTCGTGCGCGAGCGCTTGCGGGCTCGGCTCGAGAAGAAGCTCCTCGACAAGGGCTTCGTGGTGCTCTTCTGGGCCGACGCTGGCTGGGTGCAGTTTTTCTCGAAGCGTCCGGCGCGGCAGCCGGAAGAGTGCCGCAAGATGAAGACGTTCGTCTGGGCCGGCCACCAGCAGAGCATCGACCTCATGAAATCGCTGGGCCTCGACGTCGTCCCCCTCGAATTCACCGACACCTTGACCGGCCTGCAGACGGGCCTGATCGAGGCCGTGCCCACCATCCCCACCTACGCGCTTGCCGGCCAGTACTACGGCCAGACGAAGCACATGCTGCGCATCAACTGGGTGCCCCTGGTCGGCGCCACCCTGGTGACCAAGAAGGCCTGGGATGCCGTGCCCGAGGCGAGCCGGGCGGCGCTGCTGGAGGCCGCGGAGGAAGCCGGGGCCGAGATCCGCAAGCGCGGCCGCGAGGAGAACGAGGAGTCCATCGCCGCCATGCAGAAGCGTGGCCTCGAAGTGCACGAGCTCAAGCCCGAGGAGCTCGTGGAGTGGCGCAAATACGCGGAGAGCGTCCATCCGCGCATCCGCGGCGAGGTCGTGCCGGCGGACATGTTCGACGAGGTCCAGCAGCTTCTCAAGGAATACCGGGCCTCGGGCGCCAAGAAAACGCCGTGAGCGAGCCATCCAGGATTTCGATGCCGTCCCGGGAGGCTGGTCCGCGGGGCTGGCGTGCTCCCCTCGTCCAGATCGAGAACGCCGCGGCGTCGGTGGGTCTTGGGGCGATGGTCGTGCTGCCCCTGGCGGAGGTCGTCGCTCGCAGGGCCCTGGGGCAGGGCGTGCCCGGCTCGCAGTCCGTGACACAGCACCTGACGCTGCTCATCGGCATGCTCGGCGGCGCCATCGCGGCTCGCGAGAACCGCCTGCTGGCCGTCTCGGCACTGCCATCGATCCTCAAGGGAAGGTGGAAGAATGCGGCGGCCATGGCCAGCGGCTCCTTTGCCATGGCCGTGACGATCTTCCTCGTCGTGGCGGGCGTGCAGTTCGTGCGCGCCGAGAAGGAGAGCGGCAACACCATCGCCTGGGGGATTCCGGTCTGGGTCGTCGAGTGCCTGATGCCTCTCGGTTTCGCCCTGACAGCCTGGCGTCTCGTCCGGAATTCCTCCGCACGGTGGATCGGCAGGCTCGTCGCGCTGGCGGGCGCAGCAGCGCTGGTGGCTCTGGCGCTGTGGCTGCCGATCGAGCCGGAGCGCTGCACGTGGCCAGCGTTGGGGCTGCTCATCGCGGCGACCGCGCTCGGCGCGCCGGTGTACGTGACCCTGGGCGGCGCGGCCATGATCCTCTTCTGGGGAGACGGCCTGCCGATCGCCTCCTTGCCGCTCGACCACTACCGCCTCGTCACCCATCCGACCTTGCCTTCCATTCCGCTCTTCACCGCGGCGGGGTACTTCCTGGCGGAGGGCGGCGCCTCGAAGCGGCTCGTGCGCGTGTTCCAGGCGCTGTTCGGCTGGGTTCGCGGCGGGCCGGCGATGGTCACGTGCCTGGTGTGCGCGTTCTTCACCACCTTCACCGGGGCGAGCGGGGTGACCATCCTGGCGCTTGGCGGGCTGCTCCTGCCGGTGCTGCTCTCCGCCCGGTACAAGGAACGCGACGCGCTGGGCTTGGTCACCAGCGCGGGCGCGCTTGGCATGCTCTTTCCCCCCTGCCTTCCCTTGATCCTCTACGCGATCGTTTCGCAGAGGGTGACCGTCCAGGAGATGTTCCTGGGCGGGCTCCTGCCGGGGACGGTGCTCTTGCTTGCGAACGTGATCCTCGGCGTCGTGCAGGCGCCGCGTGGCGAGGCGGAGCGGCACCCGTTCCACCCCGGGGAGGCGGCGCGCGCCATCTGGGACGCGAAGTGGGAGCTGCTGCTTCCCGTGGTGGCGCTCGGCGGGCTCTTCGGTGGTTTCGCGACCACCGTGGAGACCGCCGCGCTGACGGCGCTCTACGCTCTCGCGATCGAGACCTTCGTCTACCGTGACCTCGGGCTCAGGAAGGACCTGCCGCGCATCCTCACGGAGTGCGCGCTGGTGGTGGGGGGCGTGCTCTTGATCCTCGGGGTCGCTCTCGGCTTCACGAACTACCTGGTCGACGCCCAGGTGGCGGATCGGACGCTCGAGTGGGCGAAGGGGGCGATCCAGTCGCCGCTCCTGTTCCTCGTGGCCCTGAACCTCCTGCTGCTCGTGGTGGGCTGCCTCATGGACGTCTACTCCGCCCTCATCGTGGTGGTGCCGCTGGTCGCGCCTCTGGGCGAGGCGTATGGCATCGACCCCGTGCACCTCGGGATCATCTTCCTCGCCAACCTCGAGCTGGGGTACCTTACGCCGCCGGTAGGCATGAACCTGTTCCTCGCGTCGTACCGCTTTGGGAAGCCCATGAGCCAGGTCTATCGATCCGTCGTGCCCATGATCTCGGTGCGGCTCGTCGCGGTGTTGGTCATCACGTATGTGCCGGCCTTGACGACGCTCTTGCCGCGGTGGGTGGAGAAGTGAGGGCGCCGCAGCTTTCGTCGTCGCTCCTGGCCTCGAACGTCTCCGGCGGGCCGGGTCGCCGCAGCGCCTGTTCTGGACCAAAATGCACCTTGCGCATTCCGCCTTCCGTGGCACAATGAGAGGCCTTGAATCCAGTCGGCACACGGCGCGACCGGGTGGGAAGCCCAACAGTGCGGTTCCCGATCCGGCGCGCTGGAAGTTGCGGACTTTCCGAGGGACGCCCCTGGCTCCCCCGACACGGGGTCGGGCGACGTCCCAGACCGAGACCAGCGAAATCGCTCATCAGCTACTACCTCGGGCAGGCGAAGGTGCGACCGACAGGCCTCCGGGCGGGGTCGCGACGGGGCAGTCTGGAACCTCAGGACCTGACCCCTGGGGGCGTTCCCCGGCAACTCAAGGCCTCGGCGGCGTGCCCGGGCCCATTTCCCGCTCTGGGCGTCGATCAGAATCTCGGAGCGCAACCGTTTTCCCTAGGAGCAAAGGAGCTCCGAGTCATGGCTCAGAAGCTTTACGTCGGTAACTTGCCCTTCACCGCCACCGAGGAGGAGCTGAACGGCCTCTTCAGCCAGCACGGGCAGGTCGTGTCCGTCCAGATCATCTCCGACCGCGACACCGGGCGGCCGCGCGGCTTCGCCTTCGTCGAGATGGAGAACGCCGAGGAGGCGATCCGCGCCCTCGACAGCCAGCCCTTCGGCGGCCGCAACCTCAAGGTGAGCCTCGCCCGCGAGCGCCAGGGCGGCGGGGGCGGGGGGCAAGGCGGAGGCGGACGCCAGAGGGGGGGGCGCTGGTAGGCGGCTCCCATGGCGATCCGCGTCACCTCGAACTACGGAAGCCACGAAGGGGAGCGCCTCCTCCAGCGGTTCAAGCGCCTCTGCCTCCGCTCGGGGCTCCTCAAGGAGATCAAGCGGAGGCGTTTCTACGAGAAGCCGTCCCAGCGCCGGAGGCGGGAAGCCAATGAGGCCATGCGTGCGCTGAAGAGGGCCGAGCGTAGGAAGGCCAGGGGAGTCGCGAGGACCTGACGATCGAGGGCACAAGCGAGGGCACAAGGAGACACCATGCGCTACAGCGGGAAGGAGATCATCGACAGGATCGAGGCCCACTTCAAGAAGAGGCGCGGCAAGCCTGGCAAGTGGCTCGTCGCCGTCGCGCCGGACGCGCGGACCCGTCTTCGCGCCCACGGCGTCCAGAAGAAGGGCGACTACTGGATCTACATGCGCGCGAGCTCCCCGGCGGCCGCGAAGGAGGCCAGGGACCGCCTCTTGAAGAGCCTCGGTGCCGTGGAGGGGCCTCAGCCGGAGCCGGGGGACTGCGTCTACGCGTACCAGAGGAGCTCGCATACGAAGCCTTGATGCCTTGATCTCGGAAGGAGCGGGACCCTCACCGGATCTCGAGCTCGAGGGAGGGGAGCTCTCCTAGACACACACAGGAGCAATGCGTTGCCCGGCAAGAACCCATCGTTCATCAAGCGTCAGAGGGAGCGCGAGCAGAAGGAGCGCAGGAGGCTGAAGGCGGAAAAGCGTCTCGAGCGGAGGGCGGCGCGTGCGGCAGGCAAGGCCTCCGCGGGGGTCGCCCCCGGCGAAGTCCTTTCGGCGGGGACCGCAGGCGAGACCCACGCCGAGAGCGCAGCCGAGCGCACCGAACGTCCCGAGAGGACCGAGAGCGCCCAGAGCGCCCAGAGCAGTGCCAACGCTGCCGCCAGCGCGGAGGGGCCCGCGACCGCTGGCGCAGGCACACAGGCTTCTGGCTCGTAGGGCAGGGGCCTCGACAGGGGCCTGGACCCGGTCCCGGGGGCGTGGGGGCTCCCCTCGCGCGGCGGATCCCGCCGGTCACCGCTGGATCACCGCTGGATCCGCGCCGACCCTCCCACGGCGAAAGCTCGCACCTCCTCCAGGGTCGCCATCGTGGTGTCGCCCGGGTAGGTCGTGAGGAGGGCCCCGTGGGCCCAACCGAGCTTGACGGATTGCTCCGGCTCCTCGCCTGCCAGCATGCCGTAGAAGAGGCCCGAAGCGAACCCGTCGCCGCCGCCGA
>JACQVW010000741.1 GCA_016209535.1 Planctomycetota bacterium
GTACTGGGACACCCCGAGCACGCAGACGAGCTTGTCGTCGTTGGGGTCGACGCGGACCACGCTGAAGTACATGGGCCGCGAGTTGAGGCTGTTCAAGCGCGTCCAGGACTCGCCTCCGTCGGAGGACCGGTACACGCCGCCGTGCTCGAAGCCCTTCGACCCCTGCTGGTCCTGCACGTTCGGGCTCTGGCCCCCGAGCGAGAAGCCGTACGGGCGCGTGCGGCTCGGGCCGCCGGGGCGGTTCTCGAGGGTCGCCGTGACCTGCTTCGTCTCGCCGCCCCGGAGCACCGTGAGGGCCAGCACGTCGCCGGCCTTGCGCGCCCGGATGCCCTCGACCAGGTCCTCGTAGTCGGCGATCCTCTTCCCCTCGACCGCCTGGACGATGTCCCCCACCTCGAGCCCCGCCTTCTCCGCCGGGCCTTCGCTCGTGATCTCGGTCAAGCGCGCGCCGCCCTCGGCGTCCTCGCCCTGGATCCCGAGGTAGACCGGGCTGGGCGGCGGGCCGCGCCGCGCCCCGCCGGCCTCGCCCGCCGGCCGCTCCTCCAGCTCGACGACGACTTCCCTCGCCTCGCTGCCGCGGGCCACGCGGAGCGTCACCTTGTCGCCCGCCTGCCGGCCCCGGACCTGCTCGGCGATCTCGTCGAGCTCGCCGACCGGCTTGCCGTCGATCTCGAGGACGATGTCGCCAGGCGCGAGCCCCGCCTTGGCCGCGGGCCCTTCCGGGATCACCTCCGTGAGTTCCGTCTTCCCCTCGCGGCTCGCGCCCAGGATGCCGAGCCACGGCCCGCTCCCGCTCGAGCCGAAGCCCCTCCCCGCCCCGGGACGGCTCCGGAGGACCACCTCCAGGGCGAGGGTCTCGCTCCCGCGGGCCGCCACGAGCGCGACCTTCTGGCCCGGCCGCGCCGCCCGGAGCCGGTCCAGCAGCTTGTCGAACCCCGCGACGGGCAAGGCGTCCACGGCGACGATCGCGTCCCCGGCGCGCAGACCGGCCTTCTCGGCCGGGCTGTCGGGCAGGACCTGGGTCACTCGCGCCTTCCCGTCCGAGTCCTCGCCCGCGGCGCCGAAGTGGACGGGCAGGGGCTCCGGCCCCTTGCCGATCGCCTCGCAGTCGACGACGGCGTAGACGACGCTCGGGTCCTTGCGGTGCCAGTCGAGCCCGATCCGCCCGAGGTGGGTCGCCGGCAGCCCCTTCGTCAGCTTCCTCCACGTCTTCCCGCCGTCGGTGGTCTTGCGGAGGCCGCTCCCGGGCCCCCACTTCACGATCGGGTCGTACCCCTGGTAGCCGTCGGGGATGGGCACCTGGTTGCCGGGCCAGCTATCGAACCCGTCCCGCCGGCGCTCCCAGGCGGCCGCGATCAGGGTCTCGGGGTCCTTCGGGTGCATGGAGAGGTCGATGACTCCCGTCCTGTCGTCGACGTAGAGAACCTTCGCCCACGTCGCGCCGCCGTCGGTCGTCTTGAATACCCCGCGCTCCTCGTTCGGGCCCCAGAGGCGCCCCAGCGCACCCACGTAGGCGATGTTCGGGTCCCTGGGGTGGATCGCGATGCGGCCGATCTGGTAGGAGCGCTTGAGCCCCATGTTCGTCCAGGTCTTGCCGCCGTCCGTGGACCTGTAGACGCCATCGCCGTAGGAGACGGAGTTCCGGGGGTTGCTCTCGCCGGTGCCCACCCAGACGACCTTCGGGTCCGAAGGGGCGACGGCGACGGCGCCGATCGAGACCGTGGCCTCCCGATCGAACTGGTGCTCGAAGGTGACGCCGTTGTTCGTCGTCTTGAGGAGGCCGCCCGAGGCCGTGGCGACCCAGAAGGTCGACGGGTCCGACTCGCAGACGGCCAGGTCGACGATGCGCCCGCCCATGTTGGCCGGGCCGATCGAGCGCCACCTCAGCGCCTTCAGCCAGCCCTCGGGGATGGCCCCGTCGGCCGGTGCCCCGGCTTGAGCCGCGGGCTGAGCCGCGGCCGGTGCTCGCGCGCCCGGGGCCTCGCCTTGCCGGGGGGGCGGAGGGAAGGGGCCGAAGTGCGCTCGCAGCGCCTCGATCTCCTTCAGGAGGTCCCGGAGCTTGCGCTCGACGTCCTCGAGGCGGCGGGCGCGCTCGTCCTGGACCTCGGCGGCCGCGCCAGGCCGCGCGCCGAGGGCGACCAAGGCGACGAGGGACGCGATGCAAAGCACGTGGGGCCAGGACAAGCTCCTGTTCGGGAAAACGCTCCGGATCGACATGACGCGACCTCCAAGAGTTGCCGGGGGGAGAGCCCGGAGGGGATCTGAAACCGACCCATTCGCCTCGAAGGGATCGATTGTCCGCGCCCTGGCGCGCGAGATCAAGGAGGCCGCGGCCCCAGCCCCGCCGTCGCTGCCCCGGCCCGAGCCCCCTTGATCCGCCCGCAGAGTGGTGCGATCCTGGCTGGGTCGTGCGCCGAGACAGATCGCTGCGGATGACGCACCAGGAGGTCACGTCATGGACGAGAAGACGCCGAGGATCACGCGCCGAGACTTCGTGAGGGGCACGAGCTCTCTCCTGGGAGGCATGGCGGCCGCCTCGCTCGCCGGCGGAGCGCGCCTCCCGGCCGCGCCGCCCGAGGAGGCCCGCCTGCCCCTGGCCGTCCTGGGCCGCACCGGCGCCAGGGTCTCGCGGCTCGGCGTAGGCTGCGCGCCCTTCGGGCACAAGGAGGTGAGCGTCGAGGACGTCCGCAAGGTCCTCCTGCGAGCCCTCGAGCTCGGGGTCAACTACCTCGACACGGCCCCGAACTACGGCGACGCGGAGCGGGGCTTCTCGGAGGAGAAGATGGGGCCCACGATCAAGGAGGTCCGGGACCGGGTCTTCCTCGTCTCGAAGAGCGAGGAGCCGACCTACGAGGGCACCTGGAAGGTGCTCCGCCAGAGCCTGAAGCGCCTGCAGACGGACCGCCTCGACCTCGTGCACTTGCACAACTTCGGCAACGAGGAGCGGTTCGGCGACCTCGAGCTCGTCCTCGGAGAGAAGGGGGCCCTGGGAGCCCTGAGGGAGGCCAAGAAACAGGGGGTCATCCGCTTCATCGGGGCGAGCGGCCACCTGCACCCTTCGCGCTTCCACGCCGTCCTCGACACCGGCGAGATCGACGTGCTGATGAACGCGGTGAACTTCGTCGTCCGGCACACCTACGACTTCGAGCACAAGGTCTGGTCCCGGGCGCGGCGACAGGGCCTGGGCCTCGTGGCCATGAAGGTCCTCGGAGGCTCGGGCCCCAAGGGGTTCCGGATGCCGGCGGAGCGATACGAGGAGGCCCTGCGCTACGCGCTCTCGGTGGAGGGCGTGACCTTGGCCGTGGTGGGGGTCAAGGACGTTGCCGAGCTGGAGCGAGCCGCGAGGACCGTTGCCGCGTTCCGGCCCCTGTCGCCCGAGGAGGCCCATGCGCTCGCGAAGCAGGGCCTCGAGCTCTCCGGCACGCCGGAATGGAAGGCCGCCTACGGGGAGCCGCTGACGTAGCGAGGCGCCGGCGCGGGGTGCGGCGGAGCCGGGGTGAAGCCGGCGAGCTCTCGCCCAGGCGCATCACTCTGTCCGCGCCAGCTCCCGCCGGGCCGCCTCGATGGCGAGGCGGCCCTTGCGGCAGGCTTCGTAGGGGTCGGGGGTGAGCCAGGGGTCGATCATGATCCAGCCCTCGTAGCCGCCGCGCCACAGGAGCTCGAGGGACCTCCGGATGTCGACGTGCCCGTCGCCGCAGGGCAGGTGCTTCGAGGTGCCCGCGAAGAGGGTCCCGTCGGTGTCGGTGAGGTGGATGTACCCCACGCGGTGGACCCCGAGGCGCTCGAGGAGCTCCTCGGGCTTGCCCTTGCCTCCGTTCATGAGGTCGAAGTGGCTCGGGTCGTACATGCCCTTCACGAGCGGGTGCGCCGCGCCGTCGACGATCGCGATCAGGTCCTCGATCGTGCGGAAGACGAAGGGTGGCTCGATCTCGACCGAGGCGAGGAGCTCCTCGTCGCCCGCGACCTTCGCGACCTCGCGGAGGGAGCCGATGAGCCGGTCCCGCGCCTCCTCGAGCGTCTGCCCGTCGAGCCCGCCCCCGGGCCAGAGGCCGATCGCCTCGCAGCCCGCCTTGCGGGCGAGGCGGGCCTTGCCCGCGAAGTCCTTGAGCCAGGCCTCGCGCGCACCGGCGTCCCGGCGGAACGCGCCCCCGGCGTCGGTCTGGATCGAGAAGGCCTTCACGTCGTAGCGGGCGAGGAGGCCCCGCAGCATCGCGATCCGCGCGTCGTCGTCGGGGCCCGGGTACATCCCGCGCGGCCAGCCCCCGACGAGCTCGATCCCCTCGAAGCCCTCGCGCTGCGCGAAGTCGAGCACCTCCCAGATCGGGTACGGCGTGCCGTAGTGCCCCTCGGAGGACATGAAGCCGTTCAGGCCGAAGGCCGTCCGCCAGCGCCGCTGGCTACCGCTCGAGCGTCGCGCGGGCTCCTCGGCGGCCGCGCCGCCCGCAGCCCCTGCAGCCCCCGCGCCGCCCGCAGCCCCAGCGGCGCCCAGGGCGCCCGGGGCCAGCCCGCCCAGCCCCGCCGCGGCCGCGGCCAGGGCCGCGCCCTTCAGGAACGCCCTTCGCGCCGACATGTCGTGAGCCTCCTCGTTCATGAGCACACCTCCAC
>JACQVW010000727.1 GCA_016209535.1 Planctomycetota bacterium
CTACAGCTTCAACGACATCCCGGGCTCCTTCGGCGCCGGTCCGGTGGTGCTGGCGGCTGCCACGGGCAACCCCGGCGCGGCCACGGGCATCGCCCAGTCCGGCGGAGGCGACTTCAGCTTCGCCTACGGCCTCAGGACCAATTACGCCGTCGAGGTGGATGCCTTCGTCTCCCCGGGCGACCGCACCGACATCTCGAGCCTCCCCAGCCCGGGCGACTCGATCTTCGCGGCGAACAGCCTGAGCGTCTTCTTCCGCCGCGACTCCATCGGCGCGAACGGCATCGGCCTCTTCAACGGCGCCGTGGAGTCCCACGTGCTGGACGCGGGCGGAAACCCCGTGCGCATCGGCGTCGACGACGACAACTGGCACAAGCTCGCGGTGCACTTCAACCAGGATGCCGACCGCCTCGTCGTGTACGTGGACGGCGCCGTCAAGGCGGACCTCGACCTCACCACCTTCGCCGGGGGCATCTACCAGAATTACTCGAACGGCGCCGTCGGCGCCGGGGGCGCGGGAGCCTTCGTCGCCGGCAAGGTCCTCTGGTTCGACAACTTCCAGGTGGGCTCGCCGGAGGTCACGACCATCCGGGCCTGCTTCAGCGTCGGCGGCGGGCGGCGCATCTCGCACTGCCCGGTGTCGTTCGATGCCGGCTGCTCGGCCTCCACGGGCGGCGACATCGTCCGGTACGACTGGGACTTCGGCGACGCGTCGGCGGCCAGCGGGCGGACCGTGGACCACGCCTACTCTGCCGGCGGGACTTACACGGTCACCTTGACCGTCGAGGACGCGGCCGGCGGCACGGCGAGCACATCGCAGGACGTGGTCATCGCTCCCGTCGCGTTGAGCTACGGAGATGACTTCGAGCGGCCGGCCGGTCCCGTCGACGGCTGGACGGTTTTCGCGGGGCCGACGTGGCGCCTCTCGGGCACGGCGCTCGCGGCCGGCCCGACCGGCGAGGAGAACTGGATCTGGGCCGGAGCCCCTCCCGTCTACGCTCCCTCGGACGCCACCTTCGAGTACGACTACACTTTCCTGGCGGCTGGCTCCGTCCCGGCGGTGGGCCGCCACGGCGGATTCCAGTTCTGCTCTGACCGGCCCACGCACCGGGGCGCCTTCAGCGGCTACTTCATCGACTGGATCGACCGGCCGAGCGACCGCGGCGTGCGCTTCACGCGGGTCGACAACGGCGGCTTCGTCGAGATCGTCCGCGGCCAGGGCGCGAGCGCCCCGCCGCAGCCTCCCGTCCACTACAAGGTGGAGATCGCCGGGGAGCGCATCCGCGTCTTCGGCGACGGCGTCCCCTACGTCGACCTCGTGGACGACACCTACCGCGGCGGCTTCTTCGGCTTCTGGACCTGGACCGGGAGCCAGGAGGTGGCCATCGACAACGTCACCCTCGACGGCGAGGCCCTGGGCCCCTGCTGGACCTGGAGCCCCGAGCGGCCCCTCACGGGCGACTCGGTGAGCTTCGATGCGAGCTGCTCGAAGGTCTTCGGGGGCGGGAGCACGATCGATTCCTACGCCTGGGACTTCGGCGACGCCACGGGGGCCGGCGGCGCGATGGCGAGCCACGTCTACGCCGCTCCGGACATCTACACGGTGACGCTGACCGTCACGGACAGCCTGGGGGCCACGGCCTCCTTCTCGAGGACGATCCCCGTGGTGGAGAGCCTCAAGCCCTTCCGCGAATGCTTCGACGGCCCCGCGGGTCCCGCGGACGGCTGGACGCAGGCCCTGGGGAACTGGAGCATCCCCGCGGCCGGAGGAGTCGAGGTCGACACCCACACGACGGGGGGCGAGGGCTTCCTCTACGCCGGGGCGCCGCCCCGCGTGCTGCGCGGCGACTTCGTGGCCGAGGTGGACTGGGACTACGTCCTCGGGAGCCACCCCGTGGTCGGCCGGCACGGTGCGGTGCACTTCTTCTGGAACGTGCCGACCACCAACCGCTTTGCCGGCGACTCGAGCGGCTACTCGGTCTTCTACATCGACCGCACCTCCGACCGCGGCTTGACACTCGCCCGCTGGGACGGGGCCGCGTTGAGCGTCCTCAACCCGCCGGGCGGCACGCCCTCCCTCACGGAGCCGCCGCGGACGCTGCGCATCGAGGTCCGGGGCTCCCGGATCCAGGTCTTCGGAGACGGCGTGCCGGTCATCGACGTCACCGACGGCACCTACCGCGAGGGCCTCTTCGCACTCTGGGCCTGGAACCAGAACCGCGTCCGGTTCGACGACGTGCGCATCTGGGACCCGAGCGGGCCGGAGCCGGACCCCTGCGGCACCACCTACCACCTCGCGGGCGACTGCAACCTCGACGGCCGCCGCGACGTCTCGGACATCGTCTGCAGCATCCGCCAGGTCTTCCGCGGCTTCTTCCTCCTCGACCGCACGCCCCCTCCGCTCCCCTGCGCCGGCGGCCTCACGAGCGCAGGCAACCTGGTGGTCCTTGACCTCACGGGCGAGGGAGCGGTCAACGTCGCGGACATCGTGCGGCTGGCCCAGTTCCTCTTCGGCGGCGGCGCGCCGCCGGCCCAGGGGACGGGCTGCCTGCCGGTCGCCCCCGAGCGTGACTGCAGGGTGAACCCGACCTGCGGGCTGTGAACAGCTCCGCGCGTGCCCGCGACCCTCGGCCCGGCGTAACCCTCACGGGCACGGCGCCCGGCACGGCGCGAGGGCGTCCTCGGTAGGGTCGGGGCCGCAGGCCGACGGGCCCGGGTCGGGGACCGGCCGGCCGCCGAGGAAGAGGTACGCGAGGGTCGAGACGGCGTCCGAGAGGTCCACCTTGCCGTCGTCGTTGGAGTCGGCTCCATCGGGGCACGGGACGATGCTCCCGCCGAGGAAGAGGTACGCGAGCAGGGCGACCGGGTCGGAGATGTCGAGCCGGCCGTCGCCGTTCGTCTCGCCGCGGCGGAAGCGCCCGTCGGCGCGCGCTCGGGCGGCGAGCAGGGTGATCGTCCCGGCGCCCGAGTCGGCGGCCGCGAGGTCCGGGAGGCCGTCGCCGGTGAGGTCCGCGGCCACGACGGCCGCCGGGGAGCGTCCCGTCTCGTAGCCGATTGGCTGGCCGAAGCTCCCCGCACCACCCGGGTGGACGAAGAGCCCGTCGGCCCTGGAGCAGGCCACGGCCAGGGCGAGGGCCCCGTCCCGCTCGAACGCGGCGACGGCGCTCGGCCCGGCCCCCGTGGCGAGGGGCTCCGCAGCGCGGAAGGCGCCGCCGCCCGAGCCGCGGAGCAGGAGCAGGCGGTCGGAGGCGGCGTCGGCGACGGCGAGGTCGAGGACACCGTCGCCGTCGAGGTCGAGGGCGGCGAGGGCCGAGGGGTCGGCCCCGCCGTGGGCCGCGGGTCGCCGCTCGAAGGCCGCCGGGCCCGTGCGCACGAGGACCGAGAGGTCTCGCGCGCCCCCCTCGAGGACCGCGAGGTCCAGGTCGCCGTCCGCGTCGAGGTCACCTGCAGCGAGCGCGATCGGTTCCGGCCCGGCGGCGGCCGGGAGCGGCTCCGCGAAGGCTCCGCTCCCGAGTCCCGGGAACACGAGGACCTCTCCCGAGCCGCGGCTCGCGACGGCGATGTCGAGGGGCGCCTCGTCATCGAAGCTCCCGGCGACGAGGGCCGAGGCGAGGAGGCCCGCCGGGCGCGCCGCGGGGCCCTCGAACGCGCCCCCGCCCTTGCCCCTCCAGAGGACGAGTCCCGCGGCGAGGTCAGCCGCCGCGAGGTCCGCGACCCCGTCGGACGTCAAGTCGAGCGCGATTGCGTCGGCCGGCGCCACGCCGCCCGCGACCTCGACGGGCCCCCGGAAGCGTCCCCCCCCCTCGGCGAAGAGGAGCGAGAGCCCGGCTGCGTTGCGGAGCGCCGCCGCGATGTCCGCCCGTGCGTCGCCGTCCAGGTCCGCCGAGGCCAGGCGGAAGGGCTGCCCGCCCGCGGCGAGCTTGAGCGGAGACTCGAGAGTCCCGCCCGCGGCCCCGCGGAGGAGCGAGGCGTGCGGTGCGCCCCGGTTGGCCACGACGGCTTCGCGGAGGCCGTCCGAGTCCAGGTCGCCCGAGGCGAGGCCGAAGGGGAGGCGGCCTGCATCGTGGAGGACGGGCTCGGCGAAGGCTCCGCCGCCGCGCCCCCGGTGGAGCGCCACGCCGCCCGCCTCGCCGCCCCCGGCGACGAGGAGGTCCAGCCGGGCGTCGCCGTCGAGGTCGAGGGCCTCCAGCGCCTCGGGCTCGGTCACCGTCGCGAGCTTCGACGGCGGGCCCAGGGTGCCGTCCCCTGCGCCGAGGAGGACCGAGACCGTCCCCGAGCCGCGGTTCGTCACCGCCGCGTCGGCCCTCCCGTCGCCGTCGAGGTCGGCCGCGGCGACGAAGCGGTTGTTCCTGCCCACCTCGGAGAGACGCGCGGGTCCGAAGGTCCCGTCGCCTCTTCCCAGGAGCACCGCGACGAGGTCGTCGTTGCCCATGGTGAGGACCACGTCGAGCCTCCCGTCGCGGTCGAGGTCGGCCGCATCGAGGTAGTGCGGTTCGCCTTGCGCGGGCGAGTCGCCCGCGAGGCGGAAGCCGCCGGCGCCGTCCCCGAGGTAGGCCCGCACGGCGCCGGCCTGCTCGTCGCCGATCAAGACGTCGGCGTGCTCGTCCTCGTCGTCCCGGGCGACGACGGAGTTACGGCCGAAGAAGATCGAGCGGAGCTCGGCGCCCTTCCGGAAGGTGCCGTCACCGTTCCCGTGGAGGACCGTGGCGCCGGCCCGCGAGGTCACGACGAGGTCCGGCGTCGCGTCGTCGTCGATGAGGTCCGCCGCGGCGTGCAGGGCATCCTCGAAGGCGCCGGCGACTCTGGAGCGCGCGAGGCCCCCGGGCTCGCTCACGTAGAGCTCGAGCCCCGTCCCCGAGAGGAGGACGAGCAGGAGGTCGTCCGAGCCGTCGCCGTTCAAGTCGCCGGCGAGGGCCCAGGTCTGGCCCTCGCCCGCGGGCACCATCTCGACGCCCAGGAATCCGCCGGGCCCGGGCGCCCCGGCGGGGAGGAGCCCGCTCGCCGAGGCGCAGGCGAGGGCGAGGGCGAACCTGAACGCGAGCGCGCAGGACGACGCCGCGCCGCGGGGACCGCTCGGAGCCTCCCGGCCCACGGCTCACTCCTCGAGGGCCACGCGGAAGCCGAGGAGCTCGAGGCGGTGCTCCGTGCTGAGGTCCCCGCGCATGGCCGAGCGGCAGTTCCTCAAGGCGATGCCGAAGTAGCCTCCGCGGATCACCTTCTCCTCGCCCGTGGGCGGGCCGGCGGGGTCCGTCGCCTCGCCCGGCGAGTAGCGCTCCGTCCAGTCGAGGCACCACTCCCACACGCTCCCGTGCATGTCCTGGAGGCACCAGGCGTTCGGCCTGGTGAGGCCGGCGTGCTTGGTCCCGGCGGGCTCGCCGTCCCCGCACCACCAGAGGCGCTCCTCCGCCTCGGGGCACGGAGCGCACTCGTCGTCGCAGCCCAGAGCATCGCCGAAGGAGAACCGCGTCGACGTGCCGGCGCGGCAGGCGTACTCCCACTCGGCCTCCGTCGGGAGGCGGTACGTGCGCCCCTCGAGCTCCGAGAGCCTCCGGCAGAACTCCGCGGCGTCGTCCCAGGAGACTCGCTCGACCGGGCGCTCCAGGTCGTCGCCGTGCTCGGGGCCCTGGAAGTGGCTCGGGTTGAAGCCCATCACGCGCTCGAACTGCCCCTGGGTCACCTCGGTGGCACCGAGGTAGAAGCCGCGGGTGATGCGGACGCGGTGCACGGGGCCCTCCACGTACCAGCGGCCGCGCTCGCTCTCGGGGGACCCCATGAGGAAGCTCCCAGGGGGGACGCGGACGAGGCGCATGCCCAGGGACGTCACGAACGTCTCGCAGGCGGGGCCGTCCTCGCAGCCCAGGGCATCCCCGGTGGGGTCCTCCCCCGGCGCGGGGAACGGCGCCGGCGGCGCGCGGCCCCCCGTGAAGAGGAAGCTCAGGGCGTAGATCCCGTCCGTGATGTCGAGGCTCCCGGTGTCGTCCGCATCGGCCGCGTCGGGGCAGTAGAGGCCCCCGTCGCCGAGGAAGAGGACGCCGAAGAGCTTGATGGGGTCGGCGATGTCGAGTTGAGCGCTCCGGTTCGTGTCGCCGCGCAGGAACGGCTCGGCCGCGGCGCCGCGGGCCGTGGCGGAGGCAAGGACCAGGACTGTGCCGTACGCTGCCGTCCTCAAAGGACGTCCCTCCTGAGGTTCCCTCGGAAGCTGTCGTCGACCCTGAGACCGATCGTACCGGCGGCCCCGGAGGGGTTCAAGGGCACGGGGGTGGACCTTCGGCCGTCGTTCGGCCATCATCCAGCTCCGCCGTGCCCGAGGGGCGGACCCGGCGAGATCGGAGCGAGACCATGAAGGAGCGAGGCTCCAGGGGGCTCGGGGCTCAACTTTCGGCGATCTGCATGGCCTTGCTCGTGCCGCTCGCCTGCGGCCCTTGCTGCGCCGCCCGGGCCGCGGAGCCCGATGAGCCGGCCGAGACCGGCAAGACTGCCAAGACAGCCGAGACCGCCGGCCCCTGGAACGCGGGGGCGCGGGGCAACCCTTACGGTCGCTGGGCGAAGGGCCCTCCGGCGGACCCGTCCTTCTTCCCCCTCGCGGTCTGGCTCCAGAGCCCGAGGACCGCCGAGCGCTACCGCGCCGCGGGCATCAACGTCTTCGTGGGGCTCTGGAAGGGGCCCACGGAGGAGCAGCTCGCGCTCCTGAAACGCGCCGGCATGCGCGTCGTCTGCGACCAGAACGAGGTCGGCCTCGAGCACCGCGATGACCCCACGATCGTGGGCTGGATGCACGGGGACGAGCCGGACAACGCCCAGTCCCTCGGCAAGGGGAAGGGCTACGGCCCGCCCGTTCCGCCCGAGAAGGTCTTCGCGGACTACGAGGCCATGCGCGCGGCCGACCCGGCGCGCCCGGTCCTCCTCAACCTGGGGCAGGGCGTCGCCTGGGACGCCTGGCACGGCCGCGGCGTGCGGTCGCGCCACCCCGAGGACTACCCGGAGTACCTGCGAGGCTGCGACGTCGCGTCGTTCGACATCTACCCGGTCGTCCACCCGAGCCCCGAGGTGGCGGGGAAGCTCTGGTTCGTGCCCCGAGGCGTCGACCGCCTGCGCGAGTGGTCCAGGGACCAGAAGGTCGTCTGGAACTGCATCGAGTGCACGCGCATCGGCAACGTCAAGGCGAAGCCAACCCCGCGCCAGGTGAAGTCCGAGGTCTGGATGTCCCTCGTCCACGGCTCCATGGGGATCATCTACTTCGTCCACCAGTTCGAGCCCGAGTTCGTCGAGGCCGCGCTCCTCGCCGATCCGGAGATGCTCGCGGCGGTCACCGCCTTGAACCGCCAGGTCCTCGAGCTGGCGCCGGTCCTCAACTCTCCCGGCCCGCCCGGAGTCGCCTCGGCGAGGTCATCCGATCCGGCCGCGCCGGTGGACGTGCTCGCGAAGCGCCACGGCGGGGCCACGTACCTCTTCGCCGCCGGCATGCGCGCCGCGGCTGTGCGGGCGAGCTTCGACGTGAAGGGGCTGCCGGCGAAAGCCGAGGCGGAGGTCCTCGGCGAGGAGCGGAGGATCCCCGTCGCCGAGGGGACGTTCGAGGACGCCTTCGAGCCGTACGGGGTGCACCTCTACAGGGTCCGGTGAGGCGCGGGCTGCGACGCCCGCAAGCCTCACCCGTCCGTGCGCCCCGGATCCGCCGGTGGAGCCGCCGCACCAGCGACGTCGTTGCCGCGGCGCAGCTCGAAGCCGCGGACGATGACGTAAGCCACGAGCGAGAACCCGAAGAAGACGAGGAGCATCCAGGCGATGCTCTGCAGCGTCTCGACGATCGTCCGGTACACCTCGAGGATCCAGCGGTCCGCGTTCAGGACGATCGGGCTCTCCTCTTTCGATCGCGGGGTGATGTACTTCTCGAGATCCCAGATCCGCACTCCGCCCGAGACGCCGACGATGTAGATCGCGAACTGGACGTACCGCTCCCAGGCGGCGCTGATCGCCTCGGCCACGATCCGGGAGAGGATGGCGTGGGCGGGTTTCCGGAAGACCCAGGCGACGATGGTGGACACGACGAGAGCGATCGCGAGGGTGACGAGGAGCAGCACGAGGAACATGGAGAGCCTCCTGTTGGGCCTTCAGGTCAACGACCCGTCCCTGGCGTACCGGCCGTGCCGCGCGGCGCAGGCCAGCATCGCCTCGACGTTCTCCTCGGGCGTCTCGGGGACGAGGGCGCAGCCGGGGCCGAGGATGAATCCGCCCCCGGGGGCGAGGACCTCGAGGGCGCGGCGGCTCATCTCCTCGGCCAGGGCCGGCGTTCCCCGGTGGAGCACCGCGGCCGGGTCGACCATGCCGAGGACCGCCGCCTTGCCGCGCGTCGCCTCCTTGACGGCGCGCGGGCTCGTGTGGACGTCGAGCTCGAGGACGGCCGCGCCGCTCGAGACCATGTCGGGGAGCACGGCGGCGGTGTTCCCGCACTGGTGGAGGGTGGCGGGGAAGCCGGCGGCGTTCATGGCCGCGTAGAACTTCTTCAGTCGCGGCGCCGAGTAGCGGCGGTACATGGTGGGCGAGATGAGGTCGGAGCCGAACTCGCCGAGCGACGTGCCGTGGGCGCCGGCCTTCTGCAAGGCCAGCGCGTAGCGCGTCGTCGTCTGGAGGCAGACGTCGAGGAGCCGCTCGAGCGCCGCCGGGTCCTCGGGGGCCGCGAGGTCCGTGAGGAAGTCCTCGTAGCCCCGGAGCGCCGCGGCCAGGGCCAGGGGGGCCTGGTCGGCCCGGCCCATGATGAAGACCCGGTCGCCGATCTCCCGGCGCAGGATGCGGACCGCCTCGAGCACCTCGTTGAGCGGAAAGACCCGCTCGGGGTCGGGGACGCGGAGCTTCGCCACGTCGGCCCAGGTCCGCACCACGGGCCCCACGACCCGCGGCGCCACGTCGCTTGGGTAGAGGACCTCGCAGCCCATGGCCTCGGCCATGCCGGCCGTGCCGTTCTCGACGAGCACCACGTCGTGGCGGAATCGGTGCCAGGCGGCGAGGTGCGACTCGGCCATGAGCTTGCCGCTCCGCATGCATTCGGGGAGCGGGATCCCCGCCATGCGCGCCGCCATGAGGAAGTTGTGGAGGTCCGTGGGGACCCGGTCGGGGACGGCGCAGCGGATCACGGCGAGGGTGCGCTCGAGGGATGTCATGGCGAGGACCGATGGTGCGCTCTCGAGAGGCGATGGATATGCCTCCGGTCACGGTGCGCGCGATCGCAGGCGGGGGCCGTGCCAAGGAGCGCCACCCAACGGTCTTCAGGCGAGCGGGACCCTTGTGCCTCCCGTCACGGCACACCCGACCGCGCGGCGCCGAGCATCGGTAGTGACTTGACAGAATGTATCGCTCACGCCCGCTCGGAGTATATTGACCTTTCGCCCGGATGGAGTCATTTCCCGTCGGCTGCCTGTCGTCGAGTTGCTCACGTCCGCGGAGGGCGATAAACTCAGCGGCCGTGAGGAGGTATTCCCCGTCCCTGGTCGTCCTGCTGTTCGGACTCTCCGGGTTCTTGGGGCTCGTTTACGAGGTCCTCTGGATCCGGAAGTTGACGCTCGTCTTCGGGGCCACGACGCTGGCGCTGGCGACGGTTCTGGCGGCGTTCTTCGGGGGGATGGCCGTCGGCAGTTACGTCTTCGGGAGGATCGCGTCGCGGGTCGCCAACGGCATCCGGCTCTACGCCCTGCTCGAGGTCGGCGTCGGGGCGTTCGCCCTGGCGTTCCCGGCGCTCCTGGAAGGCGTGGACCGCCTGGAGGCGGCCGTCTTCCCGGTCCTGTCCCGTCACCCGGCGCTCCTCCACGGCGGGCGGCTCCTGATGGGGCTGGCACTTCTGGCGGCGCCGACGGCGCTGATGGGGGGGACGCTGCTGGCGCTGGTCCGCCACTTCGTCCGGGCCGGGACCGGCGTTGGCACCCGCATCGGCGGCCTCTACGCGGTGAACACGCTCGGCGGGGCGCTCGGGGCGTTCACCGCCGGCTACGTCCTGATCGAGCGGGTCGGGATTGATTCCTCGACCTTCCTGGCCGGGACGGCCAACCTCCTCCTCGGGGCGGCGGCGTGGGGACTGGGGGGC